>CAYOVE010000363.1:0-2504 GCA_964407295.1 uncultured Occallatibacter sp. | reverse complement strand
GCCGCCGCGGGCTGGCTCGGATGCTCCTCTCTCAGGCCGCGCACAGCTTCACGCGTCTTGGCGCCGCGGAGATTTCCCTCACAGTGACGGAAGCCAACGCCGAGGCCATCGAACTTTACAGGGATGAGGGTTACGCGTGCGCGCATAGCTTCGATGCAGCCGTTTGGCAACGGCACTCGCAGTCCTGATCTTACTGGGCCAGCGTCAATGGAAGTGAGAACAACAGCAGGCTTGAACCGAGGAAACGAATCGTGATAGGTTACATGTAACCTATGGAGGTGAACATGCCGGCACGAACTCAAGCCACGCCGTCTCGGGACAAGGTGAGGGCGCACCGTCAACGGCTTCGCCGGCAGGGACTCAGACCCATTCAGATCTGGGTGCCTGACGTTCGTCTCCCTGCGTTTGCGAAGGAAGCGCGCCGCCAGTCCCTTGCCGTGGCGAGAAGTCCGCGCGCAAAGGGGGACCAGGAGTTCATCGACGCCGTTTCCGATTGGGGCGGCGCATGAAACGCGGCGAGATCTGGACCGTTGCGGGGGCCAAGGACTACGCAGGGAAGCCCCGCCCAGCGGTGATTCTTCAAGACGACCGCTTCGACAGGACGGAATCGATCACCATTTGCACGTTCACGACGGATCCAACCGATGCACCGTTGTTCCGGTTGGCAGTTGAGCCCAGCCCGAGTAATGGGCTTCGCGCCGTTTGCCGTTTGATGGTCGATAAGATCACAACCGTTCCCAAGTCAAGGATTGGAGCCAGAGCCGGGCGCCTCGGCGATGAGGATATGGTGCGGCTGAATCGCGCCATCCTGGTTTTTCTCGGCCTTGCAGCCACCGGCCGCAAGGACTGACGCCGAGAACGAGATGAGCTGAGGGTTGCGGGGCCTGGGATCATTTTGCCGCGTGAGCGCGAATCGTATCCACGATACGCCCATCCATTTCAGAATCATCTTTTGCATCCGTGATCCCGATCCAGCCATTTTGCAGAAGAACAACGAGGTCTGTGCCACCGCCTTGTCCGACATATCCGTCGAAATCGCGGCAATAAACACGCCATTCGTGGTCGCTGATATCCAGAATTGTCATGCCATGGCGCGCGCTCTGCACTGCAATGTGGCCAAAGACAGAATCCTTAATATCGTCGCCGCACTCGGCGTCATATCTCCATTCCTTACCGCACCGCACCAAGCCGTCCTTCTCGGTCGGCTTGCCAACGCTCTCTTTGATGGTGACGTCCGTATCGTATGCCATCTCTTCTGGATCGGGACAGATGAGGCGAAGGTAATCGCCAGGTCCATCGTGTTCTTCCACTAGATGCCACGACGCCGGATACGAGAACGAAAAGGGCCATTTAGGACTATCGAATCGCTTCCACGCACCCTTCCCATCACATTCGGTTTTGGGAACAACGGACAGGCGAACCGGGTCGGCATGCGCCCCTCCTGTTGGAACCCACTGTCCGAGAAAAACATTGCCAGTAAGCTGCCCTTGAAGTCGGCCGATGGGAGCCAGAGCTTCAGGATCAAATGCTGCGCTATTAGCCCCAGCGGAGAGATCGATTCCGCTCGGCTTCCACATGCCTCCTAGAAAGACCGGCTTCCAATCGCCCTTCGGCTCGTAGAACAAGCCGACAACGCCCGAGCCACCGCGATTGAGGTACATCTTCACGGTCTTCGAGCCAATCACGCCCTCTAGCCAATACTCTGCCGATGGCGTCGACTCCAGATTGTGCGTCCTTGGACAGAAACCGGACTGCTCGTCGGCGGTTTCATCTGGCTCTTTGTTGGAAACGCTTTGAGCCGACGCCGACATAACGATCACGAACAGAGCTATCACGCGCACCAAGATTCGCATGGCGAAAGCTTACATCACTTCACGACTTCCGTAAGGCGAACTTCCTAACACCAAAACAAAATGCCCGTCCCTCTTGCGAAGGACGGGTATTTTGTCCGTCTTGGGCAGCGGTCTACGCCTTGGCGCTCGTCAGTGCGCCCAGGTCGGCAGCCAGTTTCTCCGTGCTGAACGCCTCGATCAGGTCGCCTTCCTTCACGTCCGTGAAGTTGGCGATTCCGATGCCGCACTCCATGCCGTTGGTTACTTCGCGGGCATCGTCCTTGAACCTCTTCAGCGAGGCGATCTTGCCCTTGAAGACCTGCGCCCCATCGCGCATCACCCTCACTTCCGCGTCGCGGCGGATCACGCCGTCCTGAACGCGGCAGCCGGCGATCGTGCCCACCTTGGGAATGCGGAAAACATTGATGACTTCCGCGCGGCCAGCGTAGTTCTCCTTGAACGCCGGTTCCAGCAGGCCCAGCATGGCCAGGCGAATCTCGTCCTGCAACTCGTAAATGATGGAGTGCAGACGAATCTGCACGTTTTCCTGCTGCGCCAGTTCCGCCGCCTTGCGCTCCGGCCGCACGTTGAAGCCGATAATGATGGCATTCGAAGCGGTCGCCAGCAGCACGTCGCTCTCGGTGATGGAGCCGACGCCGGAGTGCAGCACCT
>CAYOVE010000362.1:0-2514 GCA_964407295.1 uncultured Occallatibacter sp. | reverse complement strand
CTGCGGCATCGCGGAGAAATGAGCTGCGCGGGTTGGCCCCGGGCGAGTCCTCAACACTCTCCCTCATGCGCGTGAATGGCGACGAAACCCGTTTCGCCTTCTTCTTCCATCTCGGGACCCGCATTGCCTTTTCCACAAGGTTGTGCGTTCTGCTGATAAACCTAGAAACGGCAGTTGTCAAACGGTCCCGGGGATGAATGGCGGTTCTCCGAGTATCCTGCCTTTGAGAAAACGAGAAAAAATCCGGCTCAGGATGAGGAGCCATTTCTGAGGATAGGTGAACTGCTCCGCAGCATTGCGAATAGTCGCCAGGAACGAACTGATCGATTGCAGGGCCGAGCGCATCTGCGGAGCCTTAGCGTGCATGCTGGTGACCGTGACGGTGGTTTGACCACTGTGCGTGGTCTGTTTGCCAACGGCGTTGAGCAAGAGCGGACGGCTGGTGATCGCCTCGGCGTGCTTTTCCGGGATCGCCAAGCGCGTAAACAAGGACCACCAGTTGTAGACCAACGCGATGATGCGCGCCATGATTTGGCAGCGCTTCAGATCGTGCGTAACGAAGCCGCTCCAGCCCCACTGGTTCTTCAGTTCGTCAAAATTATTCTCCGCGTCGGCCCGGTCCCGGTAGTGCTGGCCTAACGCCAGGATCTCGTCCGGTAGTGAGGTGACCAGCACCGCGTACTCATATAACGGACCATCCTTGGCCGTTTCGACAAAGCCAAGCGCTAGTTGCTGATCGGCTGTGGCATCGGCCAGCCGCTTCTTTTCCACCACCACCAGGTCGTCGCCCATACGCCGCCGCAGTACGATAACCCGGCGCTCGCGGCTCCAGCCGGTGAGCTTCAACTTTGCCTCGACGCCTTTCCATCCTTGTCCGGCGGGCGCCCAATCCTCCCGCGAAAATGCTTGTTCGATGAGCCGCTTGACCTTGCTGGTTTGCTTCAACTTGAACAGATACGCGATGTTCCGTTCTTCTGCTTCCGTCATCATCTTCTCGGTTCCCCAACCACAGTCCCCTCGAACGAAGGCCGGTCGCGCTTCCACCGGCAGGCTAGTAATGTATTTCCAGAATTCCGGTTGCGCGTAAGACGACGCTGTCTGATTGCCGGCCTGCACTTCCACATCCAGCACCAGCCGAATATTGGCCGCAAAATAGGTGTGATACACGTGCGAAGGGCGACCGGGCTTGCCCGGATTATAGCCTTTCACCGCGCCCTCCTGGTGGCCGTAGAGCGGCTTCACGGTGGAGTCGATATCCAGTATCCAGGGCTCTCTCAGTAGCGGCTCATAGCTGATTCGCAGATGCCGTTGCAGCCATGCCATGCATTCCGCCGGCTCCACATTGCTAAACGCGCGCCGCACCGAATCCTCGCTACACACCTTGCTCATCCCCAACAGTTGTGGATTCACTCCGTCGAAGCGCAATGCGGCGATGTGTGCGTACCGCCGATGACCCGCCAGAACCGAGAGCAAAATGGTGCCCAAAACGTCGGCCTTGGCCGGTGCGTTGGGGCTCTCATAGGTCACCGGGCAGTCCTTCACCCACCCATCCCACAGTCCCGCCGTCTTCAGAAATTCGATGAAAAACGCCAACTGCCCCAAAGGCGTCACTGCCGCAGTCTCGTCCCATTTCACGCGGATAATTCCGCCATATGTATCCACCGTACTGCTCGGATTGGTCTCCCCGCCCAACGCCAATTCGCGCTCACCCTCCGGGTGAATGACGGCGACTTCCTTTTCTGTGGCCATCGCTCACAATACCAGCTACTTGCCAATTCAGACTACTGGCCAACTGCCGTTTCTAGGATAACCCAGCAAGGAGCTAGCCAGGGACTCCGTGGAAAAGGCTCGCCTAACGCATACCTTCGGAACTAGCCCTTACACTTGCCGCGCCGGGTCGACTTTGACGGTGAGGTATCCCGGAAGGACAGCGGCGGCAGGGCGCGTCAGTGTGGGTCAGAGCGCCGTCTATGAGCCGGTCTTCGCAGAGCTTCGATGCTGCGTCATCGATTACCACACGTTCCACCCGCTCCTGTTTCGTGCTGAGCGCGAAGTGTGACGCCAGGTTCCTGCCGCTCCCTTTTCGCGCGGAGAGCGCCGCGCGTATCTCGGGAGCCAGCTCCTCCGGACGGAAATAGACCGTGAAAGTGGAGCGGGCTCCGATGTCTTCCGCCGCCAGCGGGGCGCCGGCGAAGGAATAGGTCACCGCGTAGGCGGGCGCGGTGGCGTCAACCCGGGTCTCAAGACAGTACATGGAACCGCCGGGGTCGCGGAAGGCGAGACGGCTGCAGTACCCGGCGTCGGCAGTCTACTTAATGCGGGTGGGAACCGAAACGGCTTGGATCTTTTCGAAACGGATGGTGGCTAGGTCGGACCCTGCGGGGATGAACCAAGTGGGTGAACGGATCGAGGTCTCCGGTTTGGCGCGTCAATGGTTGGCTTTGACCGCGAGGCCGGCAGCGTCCCCTGCGTTCGGGTGAAACATAAGCGGCCCTCCGCCCAGAAGCACCGCTA
>CAYOVE010000361.1:0-2520 GCA_964407295.1 uncultured Occallatibacter sp. | reverse complement strand
AAAGCCGCATGGTCTGAGGTGGACGTGCAACTCGAGCGCCGCGCCGACCTCATCCCCAACCTGGTTTCGACTGTAAAGGGCTTCACCAAAGAAGAAAGCAGCGTCTTCGCCGACATCGCGCAGGCTCGGGAAGGGCTGATGAATGCCCAGACCCCCCAGGACAAGATCGCTGCGAACAATCAGATTGACGCGTCTCTCGCCAAGGTTCTCGTCCTTACCGAGAACTACCCGCAACTGCGCTCCAGCGATCAGTTCATGCGCTTGCAGGATGAGTTATCGGGGACCGAGAACCGCATCAGCGTTGCTCGTAAGCGCTACAACGATTCGATCCAGGACTACAACACGTTTATTTTGCAGTTCCCCAACAGCATCTGGGCGGGGATCGCCGGTTTCCACCAGAACAACGCTTACTTCGCAGCCAGTCCGGCAGCGCAAAACGTGCCCAACGTGAGCTTTTAAAGCTTTCGCCGCCGCTCGATCCGGCCGGCAAACCAAGCGAAAAAGGCCATTCCGCGCATGCGGGATGGCCTTTTCGATTCGGGAATTCGCTCGCTACTTGTAGGAAGCGATGGCGCTTGCCTCGTCGTCGTAGATGTCGAAGACGGTATACAACTTGGTTAATTGCAGCAGGTCGTGGACCTTCTTGGTCAGCTTGAGCAGCTTCAACTTCGCGCCCTGATTCTTGGCGGTTGTGTATGCGCTCACCATCTCGCCCAGGCCCGAGCTATCGATATAGCTCACTTCGCCCAGATCCAGCAGAATGTTGCGCTGCCCTTTGCCGATCAGGTCGCGAATGGCGTCGCGCAACTGCACGCTGCCCTCGCCGAGCGTGATCCGCCCGCTCAGTTCCAAAACTGTCACGCCATCCACTTCCCTGGAAGCTATCGCAAGTGCCACGGAAATCCCTCCTTATCGGTACATCGGTTATAGCATCTTTGCCGCAACCGGCTTGCGGAAAACTCCGCGCCGGGTCACTTTGCGGGAAAAACGATGATACGCCGCTTAGCGCACTCCCGCCACTCCGTTAAGTCTTTTCCGCCACCGGCGCCAGATGCTTGACCAGCGTCAGCTCGGTTCCAGGATGCAATTGTCGAAAGTGCACCTCGTCCATCAGCGACCGGATAAGGAAGATGCCGCGCCCTGTTCCGCGAAGAATGTTCTCCGTGGCCAGGGGATCGGGCACATTTTCCGGATTGAATCCACTGCCCTGGTCGGCAATCACAATCACCAGGTCCTGGCCCGTGTTCTCCATCGAAACGTCAATCTGGCGGGCAGGATCGTATTCGTTGCCGTGCAGCACGGCGTTGATGGCTGCTTCGCGCACCGCCATTCCGATGTGAAAGCGCTGGTCCTCGTCCAGACCAGCCTCGGTGGCCAGTTGATCCGCAGCCTCCTCCACCTCGCTCACGCTTTCCATGGTGGAGCTCAGCCGGAAACTCCGCCGTCCTCTACTCGGTCCAGTCACCGGGCTTCCTCTTGCCTCCACCGGGCGGTTCCGCGAACTCCACCCACTGCTTCATCAACCTAGCTGGCAGTTTCAAGTCTGGATGTGATTGTGTCAAGCGGAGAAGGGGGATTACTTCGGTTGGCCCGCTCGTCCAATCGCGGGGGCCATTGCAGCGTCGAACGGAGTAAACTTCGTTTCGTGGGCCGGCACACGACTCACGGAGCCGCACCGCACAGCCCGGCCCGCCACGCAGACAGCATGGATCAGCATACCCACATTCGCGTCAGCCTTACCGCCCTTCTCGGCACTCCGGTGACTGATGCGAGTGGTCAGTTGCGCGGCAAGCTCAAAGATATTGTGGTGGCCACTGGACCAGACGGCGGCAAGGTGGCGGGCATCGTACTCAAGGCGCGCACCGGCCTATCAATTGTGCCTTCGCAGGAAGTCATCGAAACCCCAGCCGGCACGCTTGAGTTGCGCTCTGCCGAGGCGGTCTCTCCCCTCAAAGATGAGGGCAGCTATCTCTTTCTGCAGCGGGACCTCATCGACCGTCAGATTATCGACATCAACGGCAGAAAAGTGGTTCGCGTCAACGACGTTGACCTGGAGTGGACCGGCCAGGGGCCGGCCCATCATCTGCGCGTGGCCGAGGTCGAAGTCGGATTGCGCGGTGCATTTCGCAGGGTCTTTAAGGGTGTTCTGCCGCGCGCTCGCCTGGAATCCGTCTCGCGCAAGTTCAGTGCCCGCGCCATTCCCTGGCAGTTTGTCGATGTCATTGAGCCCGATCCCGCGCGGCGCGTCAAGCTGCGCATCGAGCACGAGCGCCTTGCCGACATCCATCCCTCGGAACTGGCCGACATTCTGGAAGAATTGGCCCCCGCAGAGCGCCAGGCTGTCTTTTCCTCGCTCGACGAAGAAGTTGCTGCTGAGACTCTGGAAGAAGTCGAGCCCAGACTGCAAAAAGCCCTGCTTGAAAAGCTCGACGAGGAACGCATTGCCGACATTGTGGAGGAGATGGACCCCGGCGCCGCCGCCGATCTTCTCTCCGAGCTGCCCGAGGAACAGTCCGACGC
>CAYOVE010000360.1:0-2539 GCA_964407295.1 uncultured Occallatibacter sp. | reverse complement strand
TAAGAAAGCCGGAATGCCAAAGACTACGTGTTGAAATCGTACCCTTCTTCGCCGTGCTGGGAAAGATCGAGCCCGGCCATCTCGTGCTCGGGGCTTACACGCAGGCCCATGGCCTTGTCGACGACAAAGAGCAGAACGAGCGTGCCCACGATGGAGATGCCCCATGCGACTCCGACGCCTGCCAACTGATTCAGAATCTGGCTCCAGTGGCCGTCGATGGCACCGGTGGGGACGCCCGCGCCGAAGATTGGGTTGATGACGCTCGCGGCGAAGATGCCAGTAAGGATGGCGCCGAGAGTGCCGCCGGCGCCGTGAACGCCGAATGCGTCAAGAGAATCGTCGTAGCCGAAGCGGGACTTGACCTGGAAGACCATGAAGGAGCAGAAGAAGCCAGCCGCAAGGCCGATGAGAAGCGCGGACATGGGTTGCACGAAGCCGGAAGCGGGCGTGATGGCGACCAGGCCGGCGACCGCGCCGGAGATTGCGCCCAGCGCCGTGGGCTTGCCATTGTGAAACCACTCGAAGATGGTCCAGCCGATGGCGGCGGTGGCCGTGGCGAAGTGGGTATTGACGAAGGCGCTGGTGGCCAGCGGGCCCGCGCCCAAAGCGCTGCCGGCATTAAAGCCGAACCAGCCGACCCACAGCAGGCAGGCGCCGATGAAGCTGAGTACGAGCGAGTGCGGGGGCATGGCCGTTTGAGGGTAGCCGAGACGCTTGCCGAGATAGAGCGCGCAAACCAGCGCCGAGACGCCGCTGGTGATGTGGACAACGGTTCCACCGGCGAAGTCGAGCGAGGGAATGTGGCCGCCAGTTGCGTTGAGCAGGCCGCCGACGCCCCAGACCATGTGCGCCATTGGGCAGTACACAAGGAGCGACCAGAGCGAGAGAAACAGGGCCATGGAACTGAACTTCATGCGCTCAGCAAACGCACCGGTGATGAGGGCCGGCGTGATGATGGCGAACATGAGCTGGTAGATCATGTAGGTCTGCTCGGGAATGGTGGCCGCGTAGTCGGTGTTCGGATTGAGGGAGACGCCACGCAAGAAGGCGTGCTCAAAGCCTCCAATAAACATGTTGCCGTGGCCAAAGGCCAGCGAGTAGCCGACAATTGCCCAGAGAACCGTGACCAGGCCCATCATGGCGAAGCTCTGCATCAGGGTGCTGAGGATGTTTTTGCGGCGCACGAGGCCGCCATAAAAGAGGGCGAGCCCGGGGCCGGTCATGAGAAGCACCAGCGCGGCCGAGGTGAGCATCCAAGCGTTATCTCCGGCGGACTGGGCAGCCTGGACGGCCTGCTGAAGGGCGGTAATTTGGGCCTGCGTGGCCGGAGCCTGAGGGTTGGAGATGGCCGGGGCAACGGCCATGGCGAGGTGGCCTGAAAGCAGGAAGAGGAACAGCAGCTTCAAAAAACGAGAGGACAACGAGCGAGAGGGCATGAGGTCTTCCGTTTCGAATTCTCGAGCGCGAGGCGTAGAGAAGGACTGTTGGTGCTGAACGGCAGAGTCATAGAGGGCCAAGCCGACTGAGCAGGGCCCAAGCGTCTGGAACCCGGCAAGAAACGCCGCCGGCCAGAATCATAACGAAAGGCACGATGAGCTTTCGTATCATTTTCATAAAGACGGCGAAATAACGCAAGTTTCGGCGATTTCCTGATTGCTTCTTCATGCAGCTGGTGCTGTGCCAGGGCTAAGGGCCCGGATTGGGTGCGCGTAAAAGAGATCGCGTTAAGCGGGACATCCGGGCCGATTTAAGAGCGTTTACCTGATCAATTCTGACCATTCCTGCTTGCGGAGAGCGGAGTTATAGTAGAACTATGGCGGCTACCATGGAGCGCGACCGCTACCTCTTTGGCGCGCTCGACAGCAGTGCGAAAAACCGGATGAAAGTGAGTGAGGTCAGCTACGGCTATGAAGAGCCGGAGGGAGTCTTTCTCACCTCGCTGGATTTTGCGGTGAACTGGGTTCGGAAGAACTCGGTTTGGCCGATGACCTTTGGCCTGGCCTGCTGCGCCATTGAGATGATGTCGATGGGCGCGGCGCGGTTCGATATTGCGCGCTTCGGCGCCGAGGTCTTCCGGCCGTCTCCAAGACAATCGGACCTGATGATTGTGGCGGGACGCGTGTCGCAGAAGATGGCTCCCGTGCTCCGCCGCCTCTACGATCAAATGCCTGAACCTAAATGGGTTATTTCGATGGGCGCGTGCGCCACTTCGGGTGGTGTGTTCAATAACTACGCGCTGCTTCAGGGCGTAAATCAGGTGGTTCCCGTCGATGTGTATGTACCAGGATGCCCACCGCGTCCCGAGCAACTGATTTACGCGATCTCGCTTCTACAAGAGAAGATACAGCGCGAACCCCGGAGTCTGCTTAAGACTCTCAATGCCGAATGAGCCCCAAGGATGAGAGGGCAGAATTCCTTTTTCAAACCGTTTTTTCAACGATGCATCAACGAAAATGTGGAGCGTAAAAGCATGAACTCAAGAATTCTGAAGTCTGTTTTGCCGGTTCTCGGCGTGGCGGTTTTGGCGTTGTTGCCGATG
>CAYOVE010000359.1:0-2551 GCA_964407295.1 uncultured Occallatibacter sp. | reverse complement strand
CCTCTGCCGAGACCACCGAGCCCGCCGGATTTGACGGCGAGTTGAGGATGATCGCTTTGGTCCGCGGCGTAATGGCCCGCTCAATGGCGTCGGCTGTGATGCGGAAACTCTCCGCCTCACTGGTTTCAAGGTAGACAACTTTTCCGCCCGCGTACTGAATGATGTCCTTGAAGCTCACCCAGTAGGGAACAGGCAGAATCACTTCGTCGCCGTGATCGATCAGCACCTGGATGGTGTTAAAAAGCGCCAGCTTGCCACCGGAAGTAAAAACGGCCTCGTCGATCGAGTAGTTCGAACCGAAATCGCAGGCATGCCGCTCCACAATCGCCTTGCGCACGTCGGGAATTCCCGGCACCACGGTATAGCGCGTGAAGTTGGCCTCAATCGCGGCAATCGCGGCGTCCTTGATGTGCCGCGGAGTGGCAAAGTGTGGCTCTCCGGCGCCAAAATCCACCAGGTTCGCGCCCTGTGCGCGCAGTTTAGCCGCTTCGGCGGCCACGGCCATGGTCGCGGAAACCTCGATCCGGCCAATGCGGTCGGCAAATACTTTTTGAGGAGCTGTAACGGTCATATCTCTTCCATCTTGACAGATTTCTTGATGCGGGAAAAGTTCAGCCTGTGGATGCGGCGGTCTCAGCCGCCGTTTTTGATCCGCGCGCGCAGCTTCTTCACCACGTTGGGCGGCACAAGGCCGCTGATGTCGCCGCCGAAACTAAACACTTCCTTGACCATGCGCGAGCTGACGAACGAGTAACGCCCAGCCGGCTGCAGAAAAACCGTCTCCACGTCCGGCGCCAAACGGCGATTCATAAGCGCCGTCTGAAACTCGTGCTCGTAGTCGGAGATGGCGCGAATGCCGCGCAGCACCGCCGATGCGCCGATCTTGCGCGCGAACGCGACCATCAGTCCGTCGAATGTGGCCACTGAGACATTGCCCAGAGGCCCGGTCGCCTCTTCGAGCATCTCCACGCGCTCATCCACGGTGAAAAGAGGATTCTTGACCGGATTGACGAGGATGGCGACGGTGAGGTGGTCAAAGAGCTTCGATCCACGCTCGATCAGGTCCACGTGGCCGTTCGTCGGCGGGTCGAATGTGCCGGGATAAAGAGCTTTCACGGGCATTTGGGCTCCATGGAGATTCTAGCAGCGCAGTGCGTTCCCCATGCGGCCAGGTCGCGTGCGGAACGTCAGATCACCTTTCCGTCGAGGTCGGCAAAAAGTCTGATACCGGGAATCGAAAGCTTGCGCAGGTCGCTGTCGTTGGTGAAGAAGACATCCACGCCCGCTTCCGCTGCTGACGCAAGATGAATGGCGTCGGCCTGAGAAACTCGCGTGGCCCCGCGAATCACGCTGTAACGATCGGCCGCGGCCTCATGAAATGGAAGGATCTCAACCGCTCCGCTTAGAAGGTACTTCTTGACTGCGTCAGCGCCGGAAATGGAACCGCGGCGCCGCGGACCGGTGAGAATTTCGCCGATTGTGAAGACGCTGGTGCTGAGCGTGTGACCCCTGCTCACAATTTGATTGAGAATTCTGCGAACCTTGGGCCCAAATGCCGGATTTGCTTCGAGCATGTAAATAAACAACATTGAATCCCAATAGATTCGCGTCACTTACGATTCTCCTTGCTTGGTCCCTGTTGCCGCTCATATTTCTCCCACGCGTCAGGCCCCCAGTTTCTCTCGGCTTTGAGATATGCTTCACCTCCGCCAAACTCCGCGTAGGCGTCCTTGAGAATGCCGTAGAGTTGCTCAAGCCCGGCGCCATTCGGCAATGGCTTCGATGCGGAATAAGGCGACAGAGAACGGTCTCCCTCCTCCAGCAGGCGGTAGACAAATTGCACCGTGGTGCTTGGCCCGCCGGACGGGGGCCCTCCCCTCCGTTCAATCAACTCAATGCCCGCCTCCCGCTGGAACTCTCTGGAGGACAGCGTAGAAAAAACTGACGGCGTGCGATTCGTCCATCCCAACTCTTTCTGCACGGTACCAACTCGAACCTGCACAACGCTCTCGCCGTTCAATCTCGCCGGCTTCACATATCTGGCAATGACGTGATGCTTGGTTAGGTCGGTAGGCTTCATACTAAATCCTCCCACATGAATATACGTACATTACTTCTCGAAGTCAACAAATGAAGATCCACTGAGATGGAACCGCATATGTTTCCCTTAAGCGAGGATGCCGGTAGTGTCGTCGGCCAAGAGGCCGGCGTCACAGAGGGTTCGCTTCGATGTCGGCGGGGATAAAAGTGCGCTAGCCCTTCTTTCCGCGCACCACTTCCTTCGCTTCTGCCGCGCCGCCAGCTGGGGCCTCAGGCACGTCGGCCTTGGCTGCGCCAATGCCCAACTGCTTGCGCAGCGCTGCGTCGATCCTGGCGTAGATGTCCTTGTTCTCTTTCAGGAAGCCGCGGGTATTCTCGCGTCCCTGTCCAATGCGCTCGCCGCCAAAGCTGTACCAAGCGCCGGACTTTTCGACGATGTTGTGCGTGACTGCCAGATCGAGCACATCGCCCTCGCGGCTGATGCCCTCGCCGTAGAGAATGTCGAACTCGG
>CAYOVE010000358.1:0-2569 GCA_964407295.1 uncultured Occallatibacter sp. | reverse complement strand
AGGCGCCGCTGCCCGAGGAGTTGACTGCTTTCCTCAGCCGCCTCGAGTCCGTCTAAGACTCGCACCGCAAGCCGCGCCCAAGTCCACTGACAAAAGTACCCGAAAGGTCAATCCCCGTCGCCAATCATCCAGCACGGCGATTGTTAGAATAGGACGTGATGAACACACAGCTTTCCACGCCTCAGTCTGGCGGTTTCGCGCGGCTCAAGCGTATCTCCTCGCTTGCCTTGGCGGTCGCGCTTTGCTCTGCCGTTGCATTTGCCCAGCAGCCCACGCCCAGCGCAGTCACTCCTCCGGTTCAACTTGCGCCTCAACCGCAGGCTCAGCCCGCGGCGCCGGCAGCTCCAGGGCCCGGGTCAAATACCGACTCCGGCACGCCGACCTTTCATGTGGGCGTGAACGAAGTGAGTCTCATCTTCACCGTGACTGACAAGCACGGCCACTACATTCCCAACCTGAGCCAGAGCGACTTCGCCCTGCTCGACGACCAGAAGGCGCCGGAACGCGTGAATTCGTTTCACCAGCAGATCAATCTGCCCCTGCGCGTGGGCATTGTCATTGACGCCAGCACCTCCATCCGCTCCCGCTTCCAGTTTGAGCAGCAATCGGCCAGCGAGTTCCTGCTTCAGGTGCTCCGGGCAAAGAACGATCGCGCCTTCGTCATGGGCTTCGACGTTACGCCGACCGTGACCACGGATTGGACCAACGATCAGGACGCGCTCGAAACGGGCATCAACAAGTTGTCTCCGGGCGGCGGCACCGCGCTCTTCGACGCAGTTTATGTCGCCTGCCGCGACAAGCTCGGGACCTCGCGCGGCCCTGAGCCCGAGCGCAAGGCCATTATTCTCATCTCTGACGGCGAGGACAATCAGAGCCGCGTCTACCTCTCTGAAGCCGTGAAGGAATGTGAGCGCGCGGAAACCATCATCTACGCCATCAGCACCAACTGGACGCCCAGCCGCGGAGAAGGCGACAAAGTGCTCCAGCAGCTTGCCGAGCAGACCGGCGGCGAAGTCTTTTTTCCGCCCTCGGTAGAAGAGATGGCCACGAGCTTCAAAGACATCGAAGAGGAGCTGCGCAGCCAGTACGCGCTCGTCTATACGCCTGCTAACTTTGTCAGCAACGGCGCCTACCGAACGATCTACCTCTACTGTTACGACCGCCGCTACACGGTGCGCGCCAAGAAGGGCTACTTCGCCACCGGGCAGTAAACCAATCGCGCCGCAGCCGTGCAGCGTGGCTGAACTCGCGGTTTCTCTGCGAAGAGCGCGGCCATCGTCGCGCTCTTTCTGTTCATGCCGCCGATTTTCCGCGGGGCATGTCCCGAATCAGGACAAACACGCACCCTCCTGTTCCAAATCGAATCAGTTTTGCTCTCCCGGACTCCCCTCCTCATCCATCTCCCCTCATCGCACGATGAACTAAACGTGGCTGCTTCAGGTATCCAGCACAAATCTCCTTTGGAGTGAGGGATTCGAGGTGATCCGCCAGGCAATATCGTGCGACATCTGCGCTTCAGAGAAGCGGCAAACCAACCATTGGTTCGTCGCCTACGAGCAAGGGGGAGAGCTGCGCGTCAGCGGCTGGAGCTCGCGCCACAAGTTGCGCCCCGGATCGAAGCATCTCTGCGGGCAAACCTGCCTGCACAAGCTGGTGGATGAATTCATGGCCAAAGCCATCGCCGTGCGCGCGCAGCGCCCGGTCGACGAGCCGGCTGAGGAGATGATCCCCGAGCTGCCCGCCGTCGTCGACGCCAGCCTCACCTCCGATGCGGCCTACTCAAAACCGGCCAGCGCCGATGCGGCGAACCTCGATAGAACCCACCCTGACACGGCTAACGCGGACCTGGAATCTTCGGCGCGCATGATCGGTCCGCCTGCCATCGCACCGTCTCCACCCGTCCCGGAGAGGCCCGCCTATCGGCTTCAACCAGAGCTCGTGCCCCCGCGCCCGCTCCCGGTGGCATTCGTTTCTCCACCCGCGGAGCCGCCGCGCTACACCTCGCGCAACTGGCGCGCTGAAGCATGGGAGCGCGAACGCGAGCGCGAGTTGCGCAGCATCGGGAAGCGTCCCGGAATTGCTACACGCCGCGCCTCAAATGCCTGACAAGAAAATTGCCTGATTAGATTGTCGGACTGGCGTTTCTGCCGGATATCGGGAGAGAATGGCTTCTATGGTTGAGCAGACATTCCAAGTCGGGGCCAACTTCTCCACTGCGAGAGATTCTCCTTGCGGCCAGCACAGCGCACTCTTCGAAGACGACGGAGAAACCGGTTACTTCTATGCCATCGATCTTACCCAATTAGACAATATGATTCTCGATGCAGTTCACATATACAACGTAGCGAACGTTGTGGACCGGAGCCGACCATCCGCCTTTTCAATTGTCTGGTCCGACGATGGTCTTAAATGCGCTTTGCTAATCAATGGGCACCCCCACGCCGCCTTCGATTTTTCGTCAAAGCGAGGCTACTGCAGAACGAATTCTCCGAATTTTCCGGTGCCGTCACGGGGCTGCTGGCCGAGTTCTGACCACAGTTGGTCAGATGATGCGGTCGCGTGGCTTGAG
>CAYOVE010000357.1:0-2573 GCA_964407295.1 uncultured Occallatibacter sp. | reverse complement strand
TCAGAGATGGTATGAGAAGGCCGGTCTCCTCGGCGGGAGCGGTAAACTCCCAAGAAGCGCACTCGATAAGGTGCCAAAAAGGAGACCGGATATGAAAAAGAATACCACTGCGAAGAAGAGCCCGAAAACCCTGGCGAAAGGGCAAAAGAAACAGATCCATCAACTGGCAGCAAAACAGAGGCTGACCATCGGGTTGGACCTGGGAGACCAAACGACGCGGTATTGCATTTTGGACGAAGCGGGAGAGGTGGTGAGTGAGGATCAATTGCCAACCACCCGGGAGGGGCTGGCGTCGTTGTTCGCCAAGATGCCCGCCAGCCGAGTGGCGCTGGAGGTGGGGACGCATTCGCCGTGGATCAGCCGACTACTGGCGTCGCTGGGGCATGAAGTGATCGTGGCGAACTCGCATAATGTGAAACTGATCACGCAGAGCGTGCGCAAGAACGACCGGATCGACGCGCGGCAACTGGCGCGGCTGGCGCGCGTAGACCCGAAGCTGTTGTCGCCGATCCGGCACCGGGGGGAAGCGGCGCAGCTGGACCTGGCGGTGATCCGGGCCCGGGCGGAGTTGATGGAAGCGCGAACCCAGTTGATCAACAGCGCGCGGGGTCTGGTGAAACCGATGGGGGAACGGCTGAAGAAGTGCGATGCCGATCAAGTGGGGGAAGACTTGGGGGCAAGCGTGAGGGAGGGCGCTCGGGGAGTGATCGGGCCGCTGCTGAAGACGGTGGAGACGATCAGCGAACAGATTGCCAAGTACGACGAGCAGATCGAGGGGATCGCGAAGCGTTACCCAGAGGTGAAGCTGCTGCAACAGGTCTACGGAGTGGGGCCGCTGATTTCGCTGACCTACGTATTGACGCTGGAAGATGCGGAACGATTCGAGCATAGCCGGGACGTGGGGCCGTACTTAGGGCTGACGCCGAAGCAGCACGATAGCGGAGAGAGTCAACCGGAGCTGGGGATCAGTAAGGCGGGCGACGGACTGTTGCGGAGTCTGTTAGTGCAGGGGGCGCACTGCATACTGCGGAAGGGGGCGCCGGAAAGCGACCTGCGGACGTGGGGGATGGGGAAGATGGGGAAAGGAGGGAAGCGAGCGAAGAAGCGGGCGGTGGTGGGCGTGGCGCGGAAGCTGGCGGTGCTGCTGCATCACCTGTGGGCGACGGGGGAAGTGTACGATCCGCAGTACAACCGCAAGGCGGCGGAGGCGGCAGCGGCGAAGGCCAAGGGCAAAGGGAAAATAGCGGCATAAGGGTAGCGGCGTTGAGGACCTGGGTTTGAGGAAGGAACGGAATCTGCGAGATATGCGAAAGCGCCGAGTTGGGGTGACTGCGAGGTCGCGGCTGATTGTCGGGAACCAGGCGACTGGGACTCCACAGATCGCTACTGAGATAGCAGCACCCCTGGTATCCAGAACACCAAGGGGCACCGTGGCGGCAGCCACAAGCGAGTGCGGATGGAAGCGTGGCGATACGAATAGTGGCGCGAAAGACAATCGGCAGAAAACCGATCCGGAAATAGCTAATCGGGGAGAGAGCGGGATACGGACAATCCGGGGCGGGCGGACGCGCGCGCTGAAGCGCGCGCATGAGGCGCTGCCTCATACTCCGCCAGGGGGGACGAGCCCCCCTGAGACCCCCGGCCCCCTTTCCCTCGGTCTTGATTGTACGGAAGGGAGGAAATCTGTCAAGGGTTCGCTTCGCCGGCAAAACCGGCCGCCCTTGACAGATTTCCTCCCTTCCGAAGAGAAGATCCTGGCTAGGAGGGAAAGGGGGCCATGGCCAGTGGCTTGGTCGCGCCTCCCGTTGGTCGGCGGCCAATCGCAACCAAACTGGAGGACCTCACCTAGGCGAGATTCTCCTTGACAGAGGCCGGCCTTCTCATGGAAGCCGCGACCGTGAGGGAGCGGTTGGCCCGAAATACGAGACCGTATTTATGAAATGGTGTACTTAGCTTAGCTAAGCTAGGTGTCGGCCTGAGGCGGATTTGCGGCCAGCTCACCTATAATAGCCTCGGCCTCTTCCAAGGCAGCGTATTGAAGAGTGTACCGGCGAATTCGTCCGAGCCCTGCGCGGAAAGTGGACGAGCTGTAGCTTCGCCCAACCCGCTGTTCGCGTCCGTGATGACAACAACTCTCCTTCGATGTTTTGGAATTAAGCTCCCGCGGCTTTCAGTGCGGCAAGCACCCTGCCGTCCCGGAAGGGGACTCTGCGGAGGCGAACGCCGGTAGCGTCGTGGATGGCGTTGGCGATGGCCGCAAGCATTGGTTTGAGTGAGGCCTCACCGGCTCCGTAGGGCGGCAGGTCTGGGCGGTTCGGATTCGGATCGCCGTTCACCAGCACCACTTCGATGCTCTCCGGAACGTCGGCATGACGAAGAGTGGGATGCGAGAACCAATCCAGGCTCGTCACCTTTTCGGTGTCGAAGCGAACTTCCTCGTGAATGGCGCGGCTCAGACCGTGAAGCGTAGCGCATTCCACGGTGTATCGAAGGCTTTCCGGATTGACCACGAAACCGCAATCATGCGCGCACACCAGCCGTTTGGCCCATACGTGGCCGGTCTCGCGGTTTAC
>CAYOVE010000356.1:0-2581 GCA_964407295.1 uncultured Occallatibacter sp. | reverse complement strand
GCGAAGCGTTCCTTGCCACTGGTGACGATCAGCGCCGGGATGATCGCCAACGTCAGAGGGATCTTGATTTTCAGGGTCGTGCCGCGGCCGGCGGTGCTTTGCACATCTACCATGCCACCGATCTTTTCGATGTTGGTCTTGACTACGTCCATGCCGACGCCGCGCCCCGAGACGTTAGTCACGCGCTCGGCTGTCGTAAGTCCGGGAAGGAAGATGAGATTAAGCGCCTCGCGTTCTGACATTCGGGAGGCATGATCCGATGTGATCGTGCCGCGTTCGATCGCCTTTCGCTTTACTCGTTCGGTATCGATTCCCGCACCATCGTCGCTGATCTCGATGTTGACCTGCCCGCCCTCATGGAAGGCTCGCAGCGACAAGCGGCCTTCTAGCGGCTTTCCCGCTTGCTTTCTCTGTTCCGGCGACTCGATGCCGTGATCCACCGCGTTACGAACGAGATGAGTCAGCGGGTCTTTAATAGCCTCGATAATCGTCTTGTCCAACTCGGTGTCGGCCCCATCCATGTCAATCCGCACTTGTTTAGCGCAGCCAAGGGCCAGGTCGCGCACAACGCGAGGAAATTTGTTCCAAATATTGCCGATGGGCTGCATTCGGGTCTTCATCACGCCCTCCTGCAGTTCGGTCGTAATCAGGTTCAGGCGTTGTGCCGTTCTGAGGAACGTGGTGTCTTTGGTGGTGGTGGTGAACTGAAGCACCTGATTCCGGGCAAGGACGAGCTCACCCACCAGATTCATCACCTTGTCGAGAAGCCCGACATCCACCCGAATCGTGCTGCTGGCAAGTGCATCATGCTTGTCGCTCTGCATCTGGATTGCGTCGGAGGCCATTGCGGGCACCTCCTTGTCGGGCAGACTTTTGCCGGGCGCGCCTACCGCCATGGAATCCCCAGCGGGTTGCTGCGGTGTTTTCGGCCCACCCGCGTAGTCGCCCGAGCCGGGGTTTTCACCTGCGGCCACGCACTGAGCTGGAGCCGCAGCATGAGGGGACGTAGCGGCGTCCGCGGAACCCTCGAGGATCGAGGTGACCGCCGCAACTACGTCGGAATAGTCGCCATCGCCCTCAGCTCCGGTCACCTCAATGCTGGAAAGCATCTTGCGAAGCGCATCCACGAGCGACAGCAAGGCAGTCGTGACCCGCGGATTAAGGCTCAACTTCCGATCCCGCATGCGGCTCAACATGCTTTCGCCAACATGCGCAACCGCAGCGAGTTTGTCGAATCCGAGTATCCCGCCCGTCCCTTTGATCGTGTGAACTGAACGGAAGATACTGGCTAGCAGGTCTTTCGAGTCCGGGGTTTTTTCCAGTTCGACAAAGTCACGGTCGAGCTGATCGAGACCTTCAGTGCTCTCGATTAAGAATTCTTTAATGATGTCGTCCATCTCGTCCATTGCAGCCCACTCCTTCGGGGCGGAAAGTGTTTTCCGACGCCGTCCATTGTGGTTCAGCCTTCAGAGCTGCAATCGGATTACCATCCTAGGCAGGGCAAAGCTAATGCGGCCGAATGAAGGGCCAAGCAACGCAGCTACGGGATGTCATGCTGAACGGCGACGGACCCCGAAGCTCGTTGTTGTGTCTGTCGAAAATCTTCCAGCGGGCGGGCTACATCGCAAATGGTGTGTACAGCGGCGCGGAGGCACTGGCCTTCATCGGGGCCCGTCAACCATCGCTCGTAATTTCGGATGTCATTATGCCCGGCATGGATGGCATCGCTTTGGCCAATACGATCCAAATCTCCTGCCTGAATTATCGGGTTTTGTTGTTTTCGGGCAATGCAGATACGCAGGGGCTGCTAGACCGGTTCCGCGGAAGGTGTATACCGAAATGAAGCCGGGCATTCAGCCCGGCGGCGATAGTTCGGGATACATCAACTTGGGAACTGCTCTAGAAGCGGCGCAGCAAGAGGGCCATAGGTTCGAGGTCCTGGCAAAACCAATCCTCCCACCGCAAATGCTCGCGAAAAGTCGCTTCGCGGCTCGCCCAGAGCTCTTCTACTCGGACTTGATGGAACGTTGGCCCTACACCGGTCATGAAAGCCGATTTATTTAGCGGCCGGCCGCATGAGCGGCGATCTTCGGCTTTGACCCGCGTTCGGCGGCCCACGCCGCAATTGTGCGAACCCCGTTAATCGCAGTGTCGATGTGCGCTTCGGTATTGAACGCCCCAATCGAGAAGCGCACGCCTCCGTTGAGCGCGAGCGTGCCTAGCTGCGTGTGTGCCAGCGGAGCACAATGCAGGCCGGTGCGGGTCGCGACATTGTGATCCACATCCAGCATGGTGCCAACATCCCCGGCCTCGATGCCGTCGATATTGATCGTGACTGTCGAGAGATGGTTGTCGGGGTTCTCCCAGCAATAGATGCGGACGCCTTTAATCTGCTGCAGGCCGTTGACCAGTTTGATGGCCAGCTTCATCTCGCGCGCATGGATGGCTTCGACTCCGCCCTGCTCGGCGATCCACTCCTGCCCTGCCCACAGTGCGGCGATGCCAACCATATTGGGCGTGCCGTACTCCATGCGCCAGGGATACTCGTCGAGGTGATAGGGGTAGGCGGAGTGCACCCCAG
>CAYOVE010000355.1:0-2582 GCA_964407295.1 uncultured Occallatibacter sp. | reverse complement strand
GAGCTTGGAAAACTGTAGCGAGTCGGGCCAACTAGCGACCGGTCTCAACTGCCAGCATCTCCGGCTTCACCGGCTCGCTGTTCACGCCTGGCTTGCGGAATGTGAGCGCGTAAAACCTGTTCTTCCCCATAGGCTTCAAAAGCTCGAGGTGGGTCTCCAGCATCTCCGGCGGAACAAGGTCGATCGGAGCAGTCACCGGCTCTTTGCGGTTCTTGTAGTAGCCGCTGGTGATGGGGCCGCGCTCATACATGTCCTTCACATGCTCTTCGGTCTCATCGGCAATCAGAATGCGGCTGCCCGGTTTGGCGACGCGAATCATCTCGCGAATAGCTTTGGCGCGGTCGTTGAAAAAGTTGATGCCGCCTACGTGAAAGACCACATCAAAGCTGGAATCGGCAAACGGCAAGCACTCGGCATTGCCCAGAAAGAGATCCCCCTGGAGTCCCCACCGGCGCAGCTTTACCCACGCCAATGATTTACCGTGGGTAAACCCGAAAGAGTCTGTCGGTAGGTGTATCTTCGGCAGCTGTCGGGACGAAAAGACCCAGGCGGTACATCCGTACCTTCTGACCCAAGCATGGATTGAATCTCCAGGCTCAGCCTCCGATTGATTCGCGTCGCATCCGATGCAGAACGGTTTCTTGACGCATTTCACTTCCAACAGCTCTGCGTCAGGATTGTACTTTCACTGAATTCTTGATCCCGTAAGAGGGTTACAGCGTCTGTCCCGCAGACTCAGGAAGGGGAATTTTTCGCGGGAAGCTCATTGGCAATGGGGTCTGCACCTTTTTCAAACAGGTCCTCCCAACCGGATAAGAGAGATACTGGAAGGTCGATTGTCCGTTCGATTGGATTACCGGCGCTTACTGCACGGACGGCAATGCAGTCACCCTCCTCAAAGGGATCTGAAACCAGCTCCATGTGTTCGCCATACAGATTCACGTGTTTGCCTACGATGTAGCCAAGCTTTTTGATTCGTGCGCAGTTCTCTGAAGGCGACCGAACAGCCGTCGGCTCGGAAGAGGACATGGGAGACCTCGGCGATGAAGGAGATTCTGGTGCCAGGGAAATAATGATCTCCTCGACCGGCTTGAATTCCTATTCTCTTTCATTGACAGCGCGAATACTGAGCCGTCCGATACGTAATAGTTCCCCGGTGCACGAATGATCTGAGTTCCTGACGTATCACCCGCCATTCGGAAGTAGCTCCAAACGCGGCTTCCTTCCGCTTCGGCCACTAGATTTCAGGGCACAGCCATTGTTTGCGTTGATGCCTATAATCCGTTGCCATGAGAATGGTCTCCTCGCTCGCTTTGATTCTCGTGGTCATTGACTGCCTCGAAAGGAGTCACCATGGACCGGTCTCAGCGTTTCGCCGCCCTGCTCTTTGCAATAACCTTCCCGTTAGCCATCGTGCTGATGATGGTTGCCTTCACTCGGTTTCTTGCTCCCATTCTTGTTTGGAACCAGGACGCGGAGACTGCTCGCAACCTCATCGCTCACGCGCATACCTATCGCATATTCATCGTCGCGTCTTGCCTGAACGGTCTTGCCGGGGTCGTGCTGCTGACGGCGCTGTATGTGATCTTCAGACCCGTCAATCGGGGCTTGGCATTGTTCGCGGCGTTCTCCAGACTGGTTTACGTGGCGATGTGGTTCATCCAGGTGCTCAGCTCATTCAGCGCTTTGCGCATGATGGTCGGAGAAGGGCCATTGCAGGCGCTCGAATCAAAACAGTTGCAGGCGCTGGCGGGATTGCAGCTTGCCTCCGGTTGGGACGCGTACTACATCGGCCTGACATTCTACGCGCTGAGCACCTTGCTGTTTAGCTGGCTGTTCTTCCAATCGCGCTACATTCCGAGAATTCTCGCGGCGTGGGGAGTGCTGGCCTCACTCTTCGAAGGCGTGTGCGCGTTTGCGTACCTGAACAACCGCGAGTTCGGGTCGGTGGTTTCGGTGAACTGGTACGAGATCCCTACCGTGTTCTTTGAGCTGGCAGTCTGCATTTGGATTCTGGCGACGGCGCTTAGGGCCGCATGGAGCCGGAAGTCAATCCCTGCCCCTGTTTCGCCAATCGCAGCGGCTTGAGCGGCCCGATCCCTGAGGATCTTCGAGTGCCACCGGGCCGTTGCTGCCACCAATCTAGCGTTTCATATCAGTCCCGGGCCAATCACCCTCAACCCGGAAACTACTCAATTTCGGAAACTGGTCAGAATCTCTCGCGCGATTGAAATGATCTGCTCGTTGAATTCGTCCGTCACTGAGAGGATGCCATCGGGCGAGATATTGGGAATGCTGAACATCGGTCTCAGTTCTTCTACCGCCGAGTTGTGACCACACCAATACCGGTACAGGCGCCGGTAGCCGATATAGACCTCAATCTCGCCTGCAAACATCTGCTCAAGAAGTGATATTGAAGCCTTGCGCGTGGCAAGTCGCCGAAGTTCAACCTTTGAGATTTGCTTCACCTGGCCAGCCCCATAACGCTCTGCTCCATTGTGCATCACCAAAGTCGAGGTTCCGGGCCAGTCACCCCCACTCGGAAGTAGCACCAAAACGGGGTCACTTCCGAGTGGGCCACA
>CAYOVE010000354.1:0-2606 GCA_964407295.1 uncultured Occallatibacter sp. | reverse complement strand
GGGCTGGCGGAGCCTGGTGTTTTCCGGCCAGGCATCGATGCCGAGGAGCCTGGATACGGACGCGGAGGTCGTCGAGTTTGTCGCGCACAATGCGGGTGCGATCGGCTACATCGGAAAAGCGACGCCGCATGAAGGCGTGAAGGTACTGGCTGTGAGGTAATTCCTGGATGTGCAACCGGGCCGGAATTGCGAGTTCGGACTAGGGATGCGTTGCCGCGGCCTGAGTCCAGGCAAAGCATGGCGGCCTAGAGGAAAGTCAACAATTCCGGCTCGAAGGTGATGCGATGTTTAGCAAGATGCTTGGCAAAATGTTCGGCAATATGAAGATCAAGGCGAGGATTCTGGGTATTTTGGCCGTGCTGGCCGGTGGCTACCTGCTGTTGCTGGCGATGGTTCAGATTTCTGCCACCGCCACGCATAGCCGGATGTCGGAGATCTCCTCGTCGCAGTTTCCCGCCGCCCTGAAAATGCAGGAGGCGGAGTCCTCGTTCGAGCGCATGAAGAAGCATTACAGCGATGCGGTGGTGCTGCAGGATGCGGCCTCTCTGAAAGGCGCCCAGACGGATGCCGAAGCTACCGCGACCGCGCTCGATGCCGTCAAAACAGCACTATCCTCCGCGCCCGACCTGGAACAGCAGGCTGACGCACTCAATACCCAGTTCGCCTCCATCCGATCGCGCGATCACGATACTTATGCTGCCATCCTGGCAACGACGGGCGGCCCCAGTGATGAAATGATGGCACAGGTCGGTGCGCTGGGCAAGGAGAACTCCGCGCTCACCGACACCATGGCCGGATTCGACAAAGCCATTGCCGCGAACTTCCAGAAACAACTCGACGTGGTCGATCGGTGGTCCCTAGCCAGCCGCCTTATCGGCTTCCTGATGCTCATCTTTGCCGCACTCAGTTGTTCGGCGGCATGGAAGGTTGTCCAGTCGGATCTTGTGCAGCCGCTGAGCTCGCTGGCGCGGCGGCTGGAGGACATCGCGGAAGGCGAAGGCGACCTGACGCGGCGCATCGAAGTGCACGGAACGAACGAAATCGACGAAGTCGGCAAATGGTTCAATGTGTTCATCGCTCGCATTGAGAAGATTGTGCAGCTCGTGATTGGGCACGCCCAGACACTGGGAACGGCAGCAACGGAACTGGCTCTCAGCGCCCAGGAAACAGCGACCCAGGCCAAGGAGCAGCAGGAACAGGCAACGCGCATCACCGTGACCATGACTGAAATGTCGGCGGCCATCAACGAGATCAGCCAGACCACCCAGAAAGCCGCCGTCGATGCGCGCAAGGCTGAGGAGAGCGCGCACTCCGGCGGTGATACGGTTCGATCGTCGGTGGAGACCATCGCTGAAGTTTTGAAGGCGAGCCAGGAAACATCTTCGCGGATCGAAGAGCTGGGACACTCCAGCGACGCGATCGGAAAGATCGTCAACGTCATTAATGAAATCGCGAGCCAGACCAACCTCTTGGCCCTGAACGCCCGCATTGAGGCAGCGCGGGCAGGCGAGCATGGGCGAGGCTTCGCGGTAGTTGCCGGCGAGGTACGCACTCTGGCCGAGAGAACCACTGAGGCCACCAAGGAGATCGACCAGACCGTTCGAAATATCCAGGCAGGGACCGCTGAGGCGGTGGAGGCGATGCGCACCAGCATGGCTCACGCAGAGAGCGGCGTGGAGTCAACCCGGTCAGCCGGCCAGGCTCTCGACAGTATTATTCACGGCTCCGAGTCGGTGCAGCAGATGGTGACGCAGATTGCCTCTGCGGCAACCGAGCAGTCCTATTCCACGCAATCCGTTGTGACCAGCGTGAACGAGATCGCGTCCATCATTGAGCGGACTGCGGCCAGTTCGCAGCAGTCGGTGCAGGCGTGCGAGCAACTTTCCCGCCTCGCCGGCGAGCTAACCAACCTGGTGGGATCGTTCAAGGTTGGAAGGAATCCGGCCGACGGTGGCGCGCCGGATGCTCCCGGCAGAGTGGGCCGTGAAGCTCGTTCCGCGGCGCCGCCAAAAGCCTTCGGCCGCCCTGTGTCTCCCGCGCACGCATAACAAACGCATCCAACTGCGCTTCCGGCCCGGCTAATCGGATCGCAATGCTTGACCTCTTTCGCCAACTTGAGCAGGCGTTCAGCGAAGGCCGCGGCTATCGAGATCGCATCATTTCGCTCGAGGCCCATCACTATCCGATGGGCAGTGGCAGTTCAGTGAAGGTATATCGGCTGGCCAGAGTGAACGGGGAAGACGTGATTCCGCCCCGAAGCACACTGGCCACTCTTGATCGCCGCAGTTAGTGCGGTCGACCGGGGAGAACAAAGTGCTCGGCGCAGCGCGGCTCGTAGGAGTCGCCGGGAACCTTGATGGGACTGTCAAACGCCGCAGGCTTCCCGTCAATGAGCCGTTGCGAGTAAAGCGCGCGCGCTCCGCAACTGCAATAGGCCATGCACTCTGTGATGCTGCCGCCGTATGCGTTCACCAGCCACGTAAGGTTGAGCATCTCGCCGAACGGCATCGCGCGAAAGTCGAGGTCGAGGCCGCAGACAAGAACGTCGTGGCCCGCGTCGAGCAGGTACTTGACGAAGAGAAAAAGCTGATCGACAAACTGGCCCT
>CAYOVE010000353.1:0-2646 GCA_964407295.1 uncultured Occallatibacter sp. | reverse complement strand
ACTGCGGGTAACCACCCGCCAAGCGCCATCCAAAGATAAAAGGCAAACTGGATCCCAAGTCCGCCACGGCGGACTCAGGATCTCGGCTCAGGGCTCCCGGAGCAAAAGCTCCTCACGCTCTGAAAACGCCTCAAGTTTGCCGGTGACCATACTGCGAGGGATCACCCGTTCCCATCCCGAACACGGAAGTTAAGCCTCGCTGGGCCGATGGTACTGCACGGGCGACCGTGTGGGAGATTAGGTGATCGCCGGCAATTATTCAAACAAGAAAGCCCATCCCGAAAGGGATGGGCTTTTTGCGTTGCTCATTGGCGCCGCAACTAAGTTGCTATCGAGTGGGCGGTCCGATTCGGCCCATGCAGATTGGAGGTCCGATGTATCAATACCATCCCTGCCCAGAATGCGGAAAGCCAGCTCCATTCTCTTCGTCGAAAAACAGAGCGGGCCTAATAGTTATCACGACGCGGTGCTTCCATTGCGGAAAGGTGTCCGTTATCCACCCCACTGAATGACGAGCCGCCGCCTAGTAATACTCTTCGGACTCCTTTTCGCGGCGTGTGAACGATTCTCTAATTTCATCTCGCGAGCGTTGCTCGAATCGTTTTCTCACAGCCGTCCTTTCGGCGTCTCGCAATTCGGGTGCTGCTACGTCACGCTTTCGCTGTTCCGACACTGAAATAGAGGGGGGATCTCCGCTGTCAAGCGTTCCCAAGTCATCGATGAGCGGATGAACCTGCCGCCACAAGTCAGTGAGCGATGCTACCGCTGCTCTTTCGATTTCTTCGAATGCCGATGCCACGAGGGAAAGACAAGTAAATACCGTATGAAGGTCTTCTGGCGATTCAAACATAAGATTTGTGTAGCAATCCAAAGGCTCTAGGATTTCTCGGAAAGTCTGTTCCTCACCAGAGAAACGCACCTGGAGCGTCTCGGTTTTGCGCTTAATGCCCGCGAGCAGCCACAGACATTTGCGCCGCCATTCACAGGCGAGGAGAAGATCATTCAACTTGGCAATGGCGGCCAATACTTCTTCAAGCTGGCCGGTGGACGTTTCGAACCCTTCAGGCATAAGGCTCTCCAAGGCATACAAGGAGTCTCGCGCTCCTCGCACGCGGCGTTATCTAACTCATTCGCCCGGATTCTCCGGCGTTTCGAGAAACCTGCAGGGTTCGCCGTTTTTTAGCCCCGACAGGGTTAAATGTTTGAAGAATCCGTCCCACGTAGTTCCCGTGGAATATACAAGAGTCTTCCCGCCCATGCTCTTTGTCCCTACCCATGAGTTCCGTCCACGGTTGAATTCGATAACAACAATCCATGACATATCGATCAGGTTTCGATATGTCAGCGCAATCTTACTTTCGGCAACTTGAAGGGTAGACATGTCCGGAGCATATATTGCCGCACCGGTGACGAGTCGGCCATCCACAACCCTGCTTGCCGCAAAGAGCACGTTTAGTGGAAGGACATCGATCTCAGGGCGGTCGTGAATTTCAAGCCTTTGGGGGACGAACATTTGCATGGCTGCCATTCCACCAAGCCTACCAAGGACCCGGCCACTGAGACTCGAAAACTACTATGACAATTAACCCACGATATCACTAGAAACCCCTTCCGCTTAATCAGGTTCAACAGCGCCAACGCCGGGCCGTTTGTTTGGCCTCTCACTCCAGGATTGCGGCGAATTCCTATCGCCCCTACGGGGCTGGCGTCCGATGTCGGTGCGATCCCAGGATTTCGCTCCGCTGCGCGGGCTCCATCCTGGGCTACTCTCGCGGCATCCCTCCGGGATGCTTTTCATCGGCTCAACTCAATACACCTTTATCAGCGGGGAAGTGAACTACCCTCTTCGTTTTCTAAGCACCCATGTCGTCATGCAGCGATAATCCTGCACGATCGTGGTCTTCAGCGGATCGACGAGGACCGCATTCAACTCATCCGTTAGCTCGAGCAGCATCTCCTCATCCACAAGAAACCACTCCGAGAGCCATCTCCCACCACGAAAATGTTCTCGCGTACGCGTTCAAAATCCATTCCAATTCTCGATCCCAAACGACAGAACAACATTCCGCCGGGGCGCAGTGCTTGCCAAAGGCCGCTGAGCATTGCCCGAAAGTGTTTTTCGTCCCGAGCGAAATGGAGAACCGAGTTACAGATGACCACATCTGCAAACTCGTGCGGGAAGGGTATTTGTTCGATGCGGCCGACCTGAAAATTCTCCGCCGGCAACCTGGCGCCAAGCGATACCGCGAGTTGGCGAACGTGGTCAACTCCCGCGGCATCCGCGTCCATCGCGAAGACTTGGCAGCCGTCGCGAAGCAGGTGAACGAGATTCCGGCCATATCCGCACCCGGCGTCGAGTACGCGCATGCTCTTGTCGATATTTCCGCGGAGGATCTGATCGAATACATAAATATCGATCTGGCCGAATTGTTCCTGAATATTCAGCGATGTGCCTCGACCTTCGACTACTCGACCGTCACGGATTTTGCGAGGTTGCGCGGCTGGTCCACGTCGCAGCCGCGGCGGACGGCGATGTAATAGGCCAGCAACTGCAGCGGGACAATTTCAACGAGCGGCACGAGCAATTCAGGGGCGGGCGGAATTGGGATGACGTGCTCGACGAGGCCGCCGATCGTTGTGTCCCCT
>CAYOVE010000352.1:0-2648 GCA_964407295.1 uncultured Occallatibacter sp. | reverse complement strand
GTCACTTCGCCGATCCATCCACTCATCCAGCCGCGAACGCTTGAAGCGCCACCGATTGCCCAGCTTGAATGCGGGCACAAATCCATCCGAGGCGTATTTGTAGAGAGTGTCTGCGGAGATGCCAAGGTAATTTGAGGCCTGGCGAATGTCCATGACCTCGCGAATCTCAGGAACCAGCAGGTTGGAACGGATAGCTGCGTTGCGCATAATTGCCTTCCGATAGAGCAGGATGCAGAGCGGTATTCTTACGGCTAAGGTGCCGGTACTTCTGTATTTAACCCGACCTGATCGGTTCATTCAAGGAATTTCCGTAAGTTACAGGAATTTCAAGGGTTTCCACCAACCGCCTGTAACATGTGTGCCTGGCTAAAACCCCAGCCCCTTGTACTCTGCCCGCCCACCTTCCCCAATCCGTTGCGCCCGTGAAGCAGATGGTCCCAGCCGATGACCCGCGATCGCAGTTCTCGTTCGTATTGCGGCCTTCGACGCCCGCCTTTCCCGCGTCGACATTGGGTACCAAAATTGGTACACTGTATTTCGGTGTCAGATCCCAAGCGACTGCCCGCACGCTTCTACCGCTCAAATGCGGGACGTGAACCGGTGCGCGAATGGTTGAAAAGTCTCGACGCCGAAGAACGGAAAGTGATCGGCGAGGACATCAAAGACGTCGAGTTTTCGTGGCCGATCGGACTTCCTTTGGTGCGCTCACTCGGCAAGGATTTGTGGGAGGTTCGCAGTAGCCTGCCGCGAGGCCGAATCGCTCGGGTCATTTTCTGCATCGCGGATCAACAGCTTCTTTTGCTCCACGGCTTCATTAAAAAGACTCAAAAGATTCCGCAAAAAGAAATCGAAATCGCAAATAAGCGGAAGAGGGAGGGTATATGAAGAAAAGCAACGTTGGCTCGTCTTTCGATAGCTGGCTCAGGGAAGAAGGCATCTACGAGGAAGTAACGGCCAAGGCCCTCAAGCGTGTCCTGTCGCGGCAGGTCGAAGCTGCCATGAAAGAGAAGCAGCTATCTAAAGCTGAAATGGCGAGGCGGATGCACACAAGCCGTGCGGCCCTTGGCCGATTGCTCGATCCTGAATACGATGCAGTAACCCTGAACACATTGCGCAAAGCAGCGGTCGCCGTCGGCCGCGAACTTCGCCTGGAACTGGTTTAAGACTGATCCTAGCCACGCGCTCAGTGGTTGTCGATTGGCACACCGTAAATCACGCGGAACCGCTTCATAGAGGCGCTTGCTTGGCGCAGTCCCCCTGAGGGGATCCAATGAATGAAGAAAAACAGATGAAACGCTATAACGGGATTGTCTGGAAACGCGATTCCAACGCATCAGGTCTTCGTGTCAGCGTTTATGCCAGTAGCGCATGGGAGGCATTGGAACAACTCGAATCCGAACATGGTGAGGGTAACGTCTATAGCCTGCACAACGACGAAGAGGCGTCTCGACTTCGAACCTGAGTGATGCAGATTGTGCGATGGAAAAAAATGACGGCGGCGCCTCGATCCCTGCCTTTCTCACATCTCCTTCCGCCACCACGCCGTCTTCTCGTCGCTCAGGAACTTTGTCTTTTCGCCGCGCGACAAATGAAAGTCCAGCACATCGCCCTTCTGAAATGAAGAACAGTCCGGCCAGCTCAGGTCCTTTTCAAAGTGTGTCTCGGTCTGATGCACGTCCACCAGCGTGATGTCGCCGGGAGTGCACTCCACCACATGCTGCGCATACATCCAGAACGTGTATCCGGATGGCGGCTCGGGCGGAGTCTGGTTGGCAATCTTGGTCAGCAGCAGGATAAACACAAGGACCGCTGCGATCGCTGCAATCTTTTTCATGGCAAGCTCGCGACCCAAGTATAGCCAAGCTCATCGCCGCCCGCAGCCCGCGCGCCCCACAAAGCAGAACGGCTTCCCTGCTCGGGAAGCCGCTCCAATTCATTCACTACACAAAGTGTTTACCCGCATTGCAGGACTGCACCCGGGATCCTATTCCCTATTCCCTACTGGCTAGTCCCTGCTTCTCAGTTCTGATCGTCGCGCCGGTGCAGCGTCGGCGGTCCGTCGTCACCGGAACTGTTCCCGGTCTGTGCGGTGGAGTTCCCGGAACCACTCGATCCACCATTCCCATCGGTTGTGGTACTCGCCCTGCGCAGCGATGGCTTCGCGCCACCCTTGTTGTCGATCAGCCTTCGTTTGTCTTCGATCCGCGCCAGTCGCGCCTTCACGTCATCGAACTCCGACGTCGTAACAAGATAGTCGTCCTTGGCGGGAAGAATCCGCGCAATCTCTTCCTGCGAGTGCAGAATCCGATCCGGGGTCTGTGGATGGTCGCTGAACGCCTTGGCCACAAGGCCCGGCTTGCGCTTCTCCAGCGCCTGCACTTTTTCAAAGAAGGTGATGAAGGCCTGCGGATCGTAGCCGGCCCGGTACATATATTGAACGCCGAGGTAGTCGGCCTGCGCCTCAAAGTCGCGCGAGAATTGCAGGAACGTAATGGGAATCGCCAATTGCGCGGCCTCGTAGATCCCGTACCCAGTCCAGTCATAGGGAAGCAGGATCATCAGCGGCACCATGCCGATCTGCGCGTAGTTCATGCGCGTCATCTCGCGCGCCGCGTGGTGCGCGCAAACGTGCGCCGTCTCGTGCGCCA
>CAYOVE010000351.1:0-2683 GCA_964407295.1 uncultured Occallatibacter sp. | reverse complement strand
TGAATGTGGCCATGCACTGGTACGCGTTCCAGATGTTCACCATGCGATTCGTGTGTACATCCGGCGTCTCCACCTGCAAGATGCCGAGAAGCCTGTCCCAGTGCGCGCGCAGTCGATCGAAGGCTTGATTGGCCTCTCTCGCTCCGAGATATCGCGCGATCACGGGCTTCGCCAGCTCTTTGTTGATGATCTGCGAACCGGGAGGATCGAACTTCTTGTCCTTCGGGTTCTCCTGGTAACCGAGCACGAAAACAATCTGCCGCGACTCTCCGGCATCGAGATCGAGCGTTACCTGATGCGCGCCGATCGGCGCCCATCCGTGTGCGATCGAGTTCGTCAGTTGCCCGCCGGACACGGCCGCGGGGTTGTCCCAGCCCCGGTAGGGCCCGAGAAACGCGTCGCGCGCCGTATCGAAGCCAGTGGTCGGCTCGGAGCATGCGAAGAACGCAAAATGATTGCGGCGTTCGCGGTACTCCGTCTTGTGATAAATGACCCCGTCCACCACCTCTACTTCGCCGATGTTGTAGTTCCGCTGGAAGTTCGTGGCATCGTCCTGCGCATCCCATAGGCAGAATTCCACGCTGGCAAAAGTCGAGATCCGCGCGCGCGTTGTGCGGCGATTGGTCACCGTCAGTTGCCAGATCTCCAGGTTCTCGTCGAGCGGCACGAAGTACCGTGTATGGGCTTCGATGCCCGCAAAAGTTGAGCCAATCGTCGTGTAACCCATGCCGTGACGGCAGGAGTAGTCCTCCGCGGCATGCCGCGTCGGTTGCCAGCTTGGCGACCAGAACTGCCCCGACGCTTCGTCGCGCAGGTAAATGTAACGGCCCCCGCAATCCCACGGCGCGTTGTTGTACCGGTAGCGTGTCAGCCGCCGCAAGCGTGCGTCGCGATAAAACGAATATCCTCCCGCGGTGTTGGAGATGATGCCGAAATATTCCTGGCACCCGAGATAATTGATCCACGGCAACGGTGTATCCGGCCTCGTGATGACATACTCGCGGTTTTGGTCGTCGAAGTGTCCGAACTTCATGATTACTTCCTATTCTAATCCGTGTTGAAAGCAAAGCAGTAAATCACAATGACCCGCTGAAACGTTTTTGCAGGGGGCATCCTCTACAATTGAAAACGAAGCGCGATTATAGCCGAATCGACAGAAGAGCAACAAGACCGTTGTCCGTCGCGCTGCCGTTTGCGGGAGGAATTCGTTGCCGGGGCGCATGAGGATGTGAGAGACTGATCCGTCTTTCCATCCGGACCTGGCGGCTGAAGCGAATGAAAGATACGGCGCTTTCTTTGACCCGAAACCGGCGAAGCCTTCGTACTCTCCGCTTCCGTTCACTTCCACTCTGCGTCGCGGGGCTGGCTTTTTGCCCCGCGCTGCTTCTCTATGGCGCGGAGAATCCAAATCCGGCCATCAAGCTGGACCAGGTGGGCTACCTTTCCGGCGGCCCCAAGATTGCCCTGGTGAGCAGTCCGGCCAAGTCGTTCGAAATTAGGCGCGCCAGCGATGGAAAGCTGGCTCTTCGCGGCCTCCTTGGGCCGTCGGCTACCGATCCCCTTTCAGGCGACGCAGTGCAGCCCGCGGATTTCTCCCAATTGCGGCGCGCGGGAACCTATTACATCCAGGTTCCGGGGGTAGGGAAGAGCTGGAACTTCTCCGTGGACAGCAATGTATTTGCGCGAACCTGGTACCTGGCCATGCGCGGCTTTTACGGCCAGCGCTGCGGCGTCGCGGTCGATCTTGGACCGGAATTTCCCGGCTATTCCCATCCGGCCTGCCACCTTCGCGGCGAGTTTCATCCCAGCTCGGGCAAATCCGGACCGCGAGACAACATGGGCGGCTGGCACGATGCCGGCGATTATGGCCGTTACATGGTCAACTCCGGCGTGACTACGGGGACGCTGCTCTGGGCCTGGGAGATATACGGACCCCGGCTAAAGCCAGTTCAACTTACAATTCCCGAGACCGGCAACGGCACTCCCGACTTCCTCAACGAAGTCCGCTGGAACCTTGAATGGATGCTTAAAATGCAGGACGCCGATGGCGGCGCCTGGCATAAGCAGACCAGCACACATTTCCCGGGCTTCATCGCTCCCGACAAAGACACTCTGCCCAGCGAGGTCATCGGGACCGGCTCGGCGCCGTACAAAAGCACCTGCGCTACCGCCGATCTGGCCGCGGTGGCAGCGATTGCCGCGCGCGTCTACAAACCGTACGATCCTCAATTTGCCGCTCGCGCCCTCGATGCCGCGCGCCGCGCGTGGCAATGGACCGAACAGTATCCGAATGTGGCCTTCCGCAATCCGCCGGGCGTGACCACCGGTGAATACGGCGACTCGGACTGTTCCGACGAGCGGCTCTGGGCGGCAGCGGAGCTTTGGCGCACCACAGGCGAGCGAGCCTATCACCAATTCTTCCTCGACAACTATGCCGCGTATCTTTCCAGTCTCGATTCGCCGCCCTCGGAAAACTGGGGCAAAATGGCTCCGATGGCGCTGCGCACCTACGCTCTATCCCGGCGTAAAGGCGCTGACGCCAAGGCGCTCGCGGCCATTCGCAGTCGAATGTTAAAGGCGGCGCGCGCCATCGTGGAAAGTACCGCGGCCAATCCCTACCATGTCAGTCTCAAGCCAACGGATTTTGTCTGGGGCTCGAACGGAATTGCCGCGCAGTATGGCG
>CAYOVE010000350.1:0-2684 GCA_964407295.1 uncultured Occallatibacter sp. | reverse complement strand
CGAGGTGCGCCTGCTGATCGGGCGGCAACGAGTCGCGGATGTTGGCGACGGTGCGGACGAGGTCGTTCCAGCCGACTTCTTCGCGCAGATCGTAGCTGTGGCTGAGGGCGTATTGCTTGAGCGGGCCGCTCGATGCAAGGGGCAAAAGCTGGGCGCAGGTAAAGGCCGAGACAAACACAAAGGTGATGAAGTAGGCACGCGCGACGGCGAACCGGCCCCAGCGGGGCAGTGTGCGAAGCCAGCGCTCGGCGAGGACGGCGCCCATGGCAATCAGCATGGGATAGGCCGGAGCGACGTAGTAGTTGCGGCCCTTGCCGGCCCAGAAGATCGCGAGCGGGACGACATACATAAAGGCGATCATGCGGTAGCGGCGGTCGCGCAGGAAGCCAATGAAGCCCGCGATCCAGAGCGGCGCGGCAGCGAGGTTGGCGCAGATGAAGAACTGGCCGATGAGGAAACCTTTGGCGCGGCCCTCGCCGACATCGCGCACGTGGATGCTATGGAGGAAGGTGTAGGAGATCCAATTGTGATGGGCGAGCCAGATGAGGTTGGGCAGGAAAATGAGCAGCGCGAGAGCCACGCCGGCCCAGAACCAGCCGGTCTTGAGGAAGCGGCGCGCGGGAGTGAAGAAGAGGCCGGCAAGAATTCCTGCGATGTAGAAAACGATGGCGTATTTGGTTTCGAGGCCGATGCCCAGCACAGCACCGATGGCGAGCCACCAGCGAGGATCTCCGGACTTAAGAAGGCGGACAATGAAGTACGCGGCGAGGACCCACCAGAGGAGATCGAACGAAGTGTACTGAAACTCGTGGCCTTCAAAGATGGGGAGCGGAGAAAACCCGACGGCCAGGGCGGCAGTGATCTGCGCGAGGCGCGCCCCGCCAAGCTCGCGAGTCATTAGGCCGCCGAGAATGACGACTGCGCACTGCGCGGCGACGGCGGTGAGGCGAAGACCAACGAGGGAGACGCCGAAAAGAGCGAGAGCGATGTGCTCAATAAAGGGCGTGAATGGCGGGTAGGGGACGAACCCCCAGTCGAGATGGCGCGCGTCAGACAGAAACTGGAGCTCGTCGCGATGAAAGCCGTAACGATTGTTGGTGAAGAGATGAAGGAGCGCGAAGGCGGCGGCGATAGCGAGGAGGACGGCGAGATCGGACTTTCGAGCGCGGTCGCGAGTGGGCTGGTCGATGGCGATCGAAGACACGGGGCCTCCTCGAAGTCTGTTTACGCAGGCACGCTGGGTGCGGTTCCGTTGCGGCGCTCATGCGGCTGGGGAATGCGGACGGAGGCCATTCCCGCGGCGGTTGCGGCCTGGATGCCCATCTCGGTGTCTTCAAAGGCGAGACAGTCTTTGGGCGCGACGCCGAGGCGAGCGGCGGCGGTGAGGAATGCGTCGGGAGCGGGCTTGGAGCGCGCGTAATCCTCTGAACCGACGAGGATGGGAAAGCGGTCGAGCAGGCCGACAGCGGTGAGCGAATTGACGATGGATTCGCGTGTGCTGCCGGAGACGACGGCAAAGGGAATTTGGCCGTGCTGGGCGACGATCTGCTCAAGCACCTCAGGAACGGGCTTGAGTTCGTGGAGAAGCGAGAAGTAGAGGCTCTCCTTGCGCTCGGCGACGGCCTCGGCGGGCATGTTGAGACCCTGCATCTGATTCAACGCGGCGACGATTTCGACGGTCGGCCTGCCACCCCAGGAGTAGAAAAGGGACTCATCGAAAGTGCAACCCCACTCGCCGAGCGCTTGCTTCCACGCGGTGTAGTGAAGAGGCATGGAGTCGACGATGGTGCCGTCGCAGTCAAAGAGATAGGCGCGGAAGGGGCCGGGGGGAATTTGAAGGGGCATTGGGCTCCGTGGTTGATGAGTTTGGTTGAGGTCAGGAGTTTCCCACCCTGAAACTCTCCGCTGCGCGTCGAGATTTCAGGATGGGGCACCCGCTTTCGAGCTGGGTTTAACGCGTTGCGGCGGATTCGGCGTGCGCGGGCTCTGATACGCCGCCCTCGCCGGGTTTGGTCGGCTCCATCTGGAGCGCGTTGTTGAAGCGGTTGAAGTAGTTGAAGAGGCCGATGGCGCAGAGCAGCTCGACGATTTCGCCTTCAGAGTAAAAGCCGCGCAGCTCGGCGAACTGCTCGTCGGTGACGGCGTTGGCGTTGCGGGTAACGGTTTCGGCGAGTCGAAGAGCGGCCTTTTCGGCGAGAGTGAAGTCGTCGCGGCGCGACCAGTCGGCGAGATGCGAGAGCTGGTCGTCGGTCCAGCCGAGGTTGCGGGCGAGGATGGTGTGGCTGGCGAGGCAGTAGGGCGTCTCGTTGACCTGGCTCGTGCGGACGATGATGAGCTCTTTGAGCCTGGTGGAAACGGTGCCGGTGGAGAGGACGGCTGCGAAATGGACCTGCATGGTGGCGTAGATTTCGGGCCGGTGGGCCATGACGCGGAACATATTGGGGACGTTGCCGCGCAGAGCAAAAGCCTTGTCGTAGAGGGCGGCAATCTCGGGGGCCAATTGGCTGCGGTCAACGCGGGAAATGCGGGACATCGCGCCTCCTATAAGTCCTTTCTCATGGTATCGTTTCCGGCTGAATTCCGCGGCGGCTCCGAAAGGGGTTTTTGTCGCGGCGGAGGGCCGTCGAGGCTTTTGACGCGCTCCGCGAGGTTTGCTAACGTAGGAGAGGACAATCCTGTTGCCA
>CAYOVE010000349.1:0-2690 GCA_964407295.1 uncultured Occallatibacter sp. | reverse complement strand
CGGTCTGGATGGAGAACGGCTGCGAGCGGCCCAGCTATGCCCCCATCGTTGGCTCCGGCATCAACTCCACCACCCTGCACTACTCCGCCAACGACCGAACCATGCAGGACGGCGATGTTCTCCTCGTCGACGCCGCCTGTGAGTATTCCATGTACGCCGCCGACATCACCCGCACTGTTCCTGTGAATGGCCACTTCTCCCCGCGGCAGCGCGAAATCTACTCCATCGTGCTCGGCGCGCAGCAGGCTGCCATCGATGCTTTTGTGGCCGGCAAATCCACCATCAACGATCGCGACCGCCAGGACCCAAATTCGCTTGACACGGTGGCCTTCAACTACATCAACACGCATGGAAAAGACCTGCACGGCCAGCCGCTCGGCCAGTATTGGCTGCACGGGCTGGGCCACATGATGGGCATCGACGTGCACGATCCCGCCTCTTACCCCGTGGTTTTGAAACCCGGAATGGTCTTCACCATCGAGCCGGGCATCTATATTCCCGAGGAAAGGCTCGGCGTGCGCATCGAATGTGATTTCCTGGTCGGCGCGGATGGCAAGCTGATCGATCTCGATGCCGCGCTGCCTCACACCGCCGACGAGATCGAAGCCGCGATGCACGCCAAATAAAACCCGGCAAAAAGCACCCCGTAGGCGCCAGAACCGGATCGACGAATCGCGGGAACGGTTTTGAAAGGGCACGGATTTATCCGTGCCGCAAAGGTCGCAAAGTGATCGCGGCTTTAGCCGCTGAGGGATGGTTTTGTTCTTATTGGCGACCTTTTCCGCAGCCTTTCAGGCCTGATGGACATTTGCGAACCAGGCAATATGAATGACGTGAGCACATGAATATCGACCCGCGCGACGAATTGCCATCTGATCAACTCGAGTCGCTCAGCCGCGTCTTCAGCGAACAACTGTTGGCCTGCCTCGACGAATGTGCCCACGGTCGTACCGGCCTTTTCTCCGAGCTGATTGACGATGAAGGGAACTCCTGGCCCGAAGCTGCGCGCCTGCGTGAGCTTGCAGTCGCGCTGCAAAGCGTCTTTGCCCAGCATGAAGAGCGGAACGCCCTCTGCGACGAGTTCCTTGATCTCTGCACCATCCATGGCGAGAGCCACCCGGGCGAGCGCAAACTGGCGCGGGCGTTTCTCGATCGCATTGAGCGCGGAAACGTCGGATCGGCTACGCAGGATGAACGCAAACCGTGGTGAAACAGAAAGGCCGATTCCATCGCAATGAAAGAATCGGCCTGGCATCCTGCAGACGAGCGGCTCTCAGAAGCGCACGCCCACGGTGACCGGAATCAGCTCAGTCGTTCCGAGTCCGTTGTTCTGTGAGATAGGGGGAGTGTGAACATACAGGTACCGTGCCTCGGCGAAGATTTCGGATGTACCTGCCGTATCGGGCCCATACATATCGCCGCCCAGGCGGTGATAAAACCCTAAGCCGCCGCTGCCGCCCCACTGATTGGAAGTGATCGAGAGAACATTCTCCGGCTCACTGTATCCGTAAAGGTCGCAGCACACATAATCGCTGAAGTTTGTCGACTTGTGGTAATAGCCGAAGCCCCCAACCAGGTAGATACCGTTATGCCATTTTGGAGTGAGATCGATGACGGGAGAGCCGGTAATCGAGTTGAAATGGGCATTCCCCGCCTGAGTGTCGACCGCTGAAATAAATGCGCCAGGCAGCTTGTCGTCGATGAATTGGTACTCCAGCAGCGTGGAAAATACCCTGGAGAAATGGAAGCCCGCGCCGACGGTGAAGTTCCCACCCCATGTAATGTAGGGCGTATCGTTGCCGACGGGCCCGTTGAATCCGCCTCCGGCCTCAAATGCGAGAGGATGGTGAAAAACTCCGTGATGGCCGCCGCCACCACCCTGGCCGTATTGACCGCCACCGGTCCCGCCGCCAAACGCCGCGGCTCCGCCCGAAGCTGGGTTACCGGGCAACGAGAACTCCGCCATCTGCAATCCCGATGCGCTCAGCCCCGCCTGACTCAAACCGTCAAGACTCGACGAGGAGCCGGTGCCGCCAAACGGGCTATGTGTAAATTGATCGATTGTCGGGGAGGGCGATGGGACTGCCGAAGAAGCAGACTGCGCGGCCGCAAAACCGGTCGCGACCAGGCTCGCGACTACCAACAAACCTGCGCGCCGGATCGGCGATATCAATCGGGGGGAGGACATGGAAACCACCTCAAATACTGAATTTTGTGCAACTTCCGGGAAGGGAATCGCCTGTCTTTTCAATTAGACACCGAAATTTGCCAGAGGTTGCCTTCGCGATGAGGTAGCTTCCCTTTGTGTGAGACGGGCAAAGCTCCCGCGAGCAGCCCTGCGCCAACGGCGCCATAAACCCCAATCGCCCGCTTAGCCAGCTTCTTGCCCGTCATCAAAAGCAAAGGCCGGAGCCTCGGCTCTGGCCTTTTGCTGACCTGCTAACTTGCTTGCCCGCTAACCTGCTGACTCGCAGCCCTTACCCCTGTATGTCGAACTGCTCCGGATGCAGAGTTGGATCGCTCTTCACCAGCACGTTCTTGCCAACCAGTTCCTCTAAGTCCGTCAGCCAGCGATTGCCGTTCGCCTTCAGAACCTTCACCGTCTCGGGGTTCACGCGCAGCATCACGTCGGCGCTTTCAAAGTGCTTCCGCATCTTGCGCATTTCGATGTAGATCTCATTGCACACCGT
>CAYOVE010000348.1:0-2739 GCA_964407295.1 uncultured Occallatibacter sp. | reverse complement strand
GCGCAAGCGCCAGAGCGCGGTCGAGCTTCTCCAATGATCCCGACGACATTTGCAGTTCGACCATGGCGCGCTTCATGCGCTGGTCGGCGTTGTAGGAGAGGGTTGCGGTTTCAAGCTGAACCCGGTCCGCCTTGGCCAGCGAGAGAAACGATCGCATCTTCGCAACATCGATGGGTTCGCCCTCGAGGGTGCGGCGCAATCCGGCGTTGATGGCGAATCCCGCGGCCAGGGCAAGCGCGGGCGGCTTGGGCAACGCTGCCTGCGAGAGATAGTGCAACAGGCTGGCGTGATCCTGATAAATCGTGGTGAGCGAGCTCTCAATGTCAGAGAGCGTGGAGTTGAGAATGAGCCTGATGATGCGCCGCTGCTCATCCCTGAACAGAGAGGTGAGCGAGTATCCGGCATGGCCATAGAATCGGTCGATCAGCCGAATGACCTCAGGGAAATCCGCGCGCTGCACTTGGCGGGCGGCCTCGGCCGAGAACGCCTCAAAGTCCGCGGCGCCTGACTCGTCATAGGGTTTCACGGCCGCGGTGATGTTCTGATCGCCAAAGTGGAGGACGGCAAAGGAGAAACTCTGCGCGTGGCCGGTAATGGCGCTGGCCACATGCGCGCGTCCCACGGAGAGGCGGCCGCGGCCGGATGTGTAGATCTCGTTTGAGATGCGGCTGATGCGATAGCAAAAAAGTTCCGTCTCATCGGCAAACGACGAGAACACCGCGCTGATGGCATAGTGTGCCGCCACCTGTTCGAGATGCAGCTCCATCGTCGCGACGCTCTTTTTGTAGATGCTGGCCCCGTCGCCGGCTTCGGGCAAGTTGGAATGGGCTTCAGCGAGGCGGGCGAGAAAGGCGGGCTCCAGCGGCGCGGCCTGCTGGCCAAAGAGCTGCTGCGCAAGCTGCAGCACGCGCGCGGCGTACGCGATGATCTGGACGGTCTCGATGCCCACGATGTCGTCGAAGAACCAGCCGCAACTGGTGTACATCAACTGGGCGTGGCGCTGCATCTCCATCAGTTCGAGACCCCGGACGCGCTCCGTTTCAGTGAGCGTGTGCTCCTGCTGCGCGGCAAAAAAGCGATCCGCCGACTCAGTGCCGCGATCGAGCACCACTTGAATGTATGCGTCGCGCGCGGCCCAAACATCGTTGAAGAGCTTGTCGCCCTCGCGCTCGGTAAGCGGGATCAGCGCGTCGCGCAATTCATCGAATGCCTGGCGCAGAGGCGCGCGCCAAGCCTGGTTGCAGCCCGGCTTGCCGCCGTTGCAGCCGCAATTGGAGCGCCAGCGCTCGATGCCATGCACGCAGCTCCACGAAGTTTCGTCGACAATCTCGCATTCGAACTCGGGCGGAAACTGCTCGAGGAAGCTGGCGTAGTTCGTCAGCTTGACCGTCTTGTCCTGTTCGAGCAGGCGCAACGCGTAGGCCAGCGCCATCTCACCGTACTTGTGATGATGGCCGTAGGACTCGCCATCGGTGGCCACGTGAACCAACTGCGGTTGAGGCGAGTCTTTGAATCCCGCCTTGAGGCGGGCAACATAGTTGTCGCCGGAATCGAGCAGCCCCTCAAACGCAATGGCGCGCGAGTCCGGTCCGTTGTAGAAAAAGACGGCGATCGATGCGCCCGACGCGAAACGCACGAGATAGGGATGAGTCGTGTCCACGCTGGCGTTCGGCGTATCGATCCACTCGGCTCCGTCTTTCAGCGGACGAATCCGCTTGCACTGGTGCGGCGCGAGCACGGTGAACTTGATGCCGTTCAGAGCGAGCGCTTCGAGAGTTGCCGTGTCGGCCGCGGTCTCAGGCAGCCACATGCCCTCCGGCGCCGAGCCAAAGCTGCTTTGGTAGTCGGCGATGCCCCAGCGGATCTGGGTGTTCCGATCCCGCGCATTGGCCAGCGGCAAAATCATGTGGTTGTAGCCCTGCGCCATGGCCGAGCTGTGGCCGCGGTAACGTTGGCGGCTGCGGCTCTCGCCGTCCAGAATCATGCGGAACGTCCGTGGCGCATTCTCCTTGAGCCAGCTCAGCAGCGTGGGGCCGAAGTTAAAGCTCATGCGCGCGTAGTTGTTCACGATGCGCGTGATCTGGTTTTTGGCATTGACCACGCGTGCGGCGCCATTCGGCGCATAGCACTCGGCGCAGATGCGCTCATTCCAGTCGTGGTAGGGAGCAGCCGAGTCCTGAGTCTCGACCGTCTCCAGCCAGGGATTCTCGCGTGGCGGCTGGTAAAAGTGGCCGTGAATGCAAACGAAGCGCTTTGCAGAAGGCATGGGTACCCAATGTATTGCGGCGCGCTGAGTGTGGCGGCTGCTCAAACCATTTTACGGCCAATACGCTCGCGCTATCGGGCCGAGCGTCCTGTGGGCGCAGTGTTTTTGGCCAGGTCGCAGGCGCGCCAAAGGTACCAGCTGGCGACGGAGCGGTAAGGCGCCCATCGCTTGGCGCGGCGGAGCATCACGTCGGGCTTGGGCAGATCGGCCGCTTCAAGCGCGCGGGATTTGGGTACGCGCTGAAAGGTCAGCGCAAAGCCCTTGCGCACGCCATAGTCGGTCACAGGCAGCACGTCCGGCCGGCCGAGGCGGAAGATGAGCAGCATTTCCGCGGTCCACGTGCCGATGCCGCGCACCTCTGTGAGTCGTTCGATGATCTCGGCGTCGGGCATCTTGCGAATCGCGGAGTGCGCGGGCACAGTGCCATCGAGGGTGCGCGCAGCCAGGTCGCGCAGCGCCTTGATCTTGTTGCC
>CAYOVE010000347.1:0-2741 GCA_964407295.1 uncultured Occallatibacter sp. | reverse complement strand
TGCGCGGGGCTCGCGAGAAATGACCCGGCGATATCAGCCACGCCGCAGGCGTGCCGGGTGCTTTCCCATCGTCTGCTTGCGGTCGAGCACGTGCGCCCCTCACTAGCTACTTACCGGCGCAAGACTCGGTTTTGGGGAGTTGCGTTTGTCAAGTTCTGCAAAATCGGCCAGTGATATTTCCGGCTGAATGTTCGCCTCCCTCAACTGGACAAAAATCTTGCGGGTCAGTTGAGCGGCGTTGTCGCGTCACCGTTTATTTCACGCGTCGGATTGGTAACGATCAATTGGTCTCTGGTTGGTCTCCTTTCCCCTGCAGCAGCTCTTGCAAGGCGTGCTCGGAGAGTTGGTCCGGCTGGCTGTTTTCGGCAAGCTGCACGAGACGTACTGAGCAGTCCGCTGATAGCCGGGCCGACGCCACCGCGGCAGCTCGGCGTCCGGGTGCGTCCCCATCCAGCATCAGGACGATCTGCCGAAAGCGCTGCATCAGCAACCGGCGCTGAGCCTCGTATAAGGCCGACCCCATCAGCGCCACCACCGAGCCGAAGCCCGCCTGATGTACCTTCAGGCAGTCAAAAAAGCCTTCCACCACGATCACCGTGGACTGCCGCGCGGCGGTGGCCCGATGCAGATTGAACACCACCTGCGATTTGGCAAAGCCCGCCGGGAACCGGTACCGCGGCTCGCGGCCATCCAACGAACGGCCACCATATCCCACCAGTCGGCCGGTTTCATCATCAATGGGGATCACCAGGCGCTGGCTCATCAATCCGGGCCCCGCGTAAAAACCGATTCCAAATTCGCGCGCGGTTGCCGCGCGGATTCCTCTCGACGACAGGTAGGGATGCCGAACATCCACTCCCCGTAGCCGAAACCGCAGCGGCGAAACAGCCTTGGTTTTTTCCGTAACTGTTGGCTTGCGCAGTCGCACCACGTCGCCCGGCACGCTCCCCCACCCAGACAGCTTCTGCGCTGCCTCCCGCAGCCCGCAACCCTCGACCGCCGCTACCAAGTCCAACACCGACCCTCCGGCGCCGCACGAGAAACAGTGAAAAACCTGCTCGGCCGTGTTGACGTGAAAGGTCTCCAGCCCCTCACCACCATGCAGCGGGCAGCGGCCTCGCAGTTGATTCTGACCGCTACGCCGCAATTCGTGGATCCGGTAATGCTCCAGCACCGCAACCAGCGGCACCCTCCGCTTGATGGCCGCATACTCAATCCAATTTCCCATCCCGCTTCAGGCCGCCTGCTGGGCCCGCCTCCGCAGTTGCTCGCGCTTGTGCTCCTCCAGCAACTCCATGTTCAGGTAGCGGGTGGCTTCGATCCAGTCCTCGTGGATCTCCGCCGCCAGCGCTCGCACCAGCCGCAGGCAACTCGCCGCATTCGGAAAGATCCGCACCACCAGCGTGCGCCGTTTCAGTTCCTCGTTGATCCGCTCCAGCATGTTGGTGGACTTCATGTGCTTGTGGTGCTCGGCCGGCAACCGGTAGAACGTGAAGGTCTCCTCGATGTTGGCTTCCACCCAGCAACACATCTTGGGATACTTCGACTGCCACTTCACCAGCCACGCTGCCAGATCCCGCCGCGCCTGTTCCAGATCGTGGCGATCGTACAGCCATCGCAGCTCCACCAGACAATCGTCGTTGGCCTTACGCGGCAGGTAATCCAGCGCGTTCCGCAGAAAGTGTACATAGCAGCGCTGCCAAGCCGCCTCTGGCAACACCTCCACGATTGCCTGTTTCAGTCCCGCATGGTCATCGGTCACTACCAACTCTACTCCCCGCAGTCCCCGCTGCTTCAGCTTCACCAGAAACTCCCGCCAACTGGTGGTGCTCTCCCGGTTGGCCAACTCCACCGCCAGCACGCAGCGCCGGCCTTCCCGATTGATGCCGATCGCCACCTGCACCGCCTGGCTGCGGATCACCCCATCCTCCCGCACCTTCTCGTAGCGCGCATCCAGCACCAGATACGGATACTCCTCCTCCAGTTGCCGATTGGCAAACTTCGCCAACTCCTCGTCCAGTGTCTGATTGATCCGGCTCACCGTGGCGGCCGAAAACTCATGCCCGCACAACTGCTCGGTGATCTCTTTGACTTTGCGCGTCGACACCCCTTGGATGTACATCTCCGCCAACGATCCCACCAATGCTTTTTCGCTACGCTGGTATCGTTCGAAGATCTCCGTGCGGAAGCGACCTTGCCGATCTTGCGGGACGCGCAATTCCAGTTTCCCCACCCGCGTGATCAGCGTCCGACCATAGTAGCCGCTCCTGTATCCCTGGCGGGTCGGCGTCCGCTCACTCTTTTCCGCCCCCAGAGTTTCCTCCATATCCGCCTCCAGCACCTCCTGGACGATGCGCTCCAGCAGCCGGCGAAAGCCATCGTCCTTCTCCTGCAGTGCTTCCACGAAAATAGCTTTCCAATCCTGTTTGGCTGGTATATCCTGCTTTCGGGCCATGGTCCCTTTCCTTTCTGTCACTTGCCGTAACAGTTAGGAAATATCATGGCCCTCGCTATTTTGCAGAACTCTTGAAGCGTAACCAAAGCGCCCTGACGAATAGACATCCCGGCCGTTCCAAAAGCGCCTTATCGGGGTTGATCTGCGTTCATCGGCGGCCCGAAAAGGGGGTGGGCATAGCGCCAAGCTTCGGGCAAGAAGGACTGGCCGCCGATGAACGCAGATCGACGCCGATGAAAATTCGTAAATCGGAAGAAATCCTGGCGGAGGCCTACGCTGAGCGCTC
>CAYOVE010000346.1:0-2747 GCA_964407295.1 uncultured Occallatibacter sp. | reverse complement strand
GCCGCAACCGTCAGAGTGAGTTCGCCGAAGTCGAAGCGTGCGTCAGTAAACGCCTGCGGATTCCAGGCCTCGAGAGCCTTGACGGCGGGATGATCCGGCATGGCGTCCAGAACAGCCTGCTTGCCGGAGAGTGTGGGGGATTGATTCGCCATGCTCAGAAGCCCGCCTTATCCTCTCAAGAATTGCTTTCCGTTGCGCAAAGAACCTGTGAATCGCGGAAGGAATCGATGACTGATCAGTACCTGGTGAGTTAAAGATCCGCTTTGTCGTGGCTCCAGTTCAAGATTCCTTTGCGCGCAATGTAGTAAAGGCCGACGGCAACGAAGCCGAGGTAGACGAGCATCTCCCAAAAGCCAAAGAAGCGGGAGCCGGTGATCTGTGGGAGCTGGCGGTAGATAACGGCCCACGGCATCATGAAGACCATCTCCACGTCGAAGAGGATGAACAGGACGGCGACCAGGTAGAAGCGCACGCTAAAGCGGCCTTGCGCGTCGCCAACAGCCTGAATGCCGCACTCGTATGGGGCGAGTTTGACCTTGGTGTTGCGATGGCGGCCGACGAACCAGGAGGCCGTAACCATGACCACGCCAAGGAGAATGGCGGCAAGAATCTGCATCAGCAGAGGGAGGTACTGCCAGAAATACGGGGTTGGATTCATCGCCCAGCCTGAATAAATTGGATAGCAATCCGACTCAATTGCCGAAAAATGCCTCGCCGAATAGAAAATCCTAGATTGAGCTTAGGTTTTCAGGCTGTTTGAGTCAAGGCGCGGCGCCGGAGCGTCATTGAGTCAGCGCCGGGATCGTTAACCCACATAGTGTGAGCGTCGTCACTGGCTTTCCCTTAACGATTCGGCATAACTGTGTGTGCACCGTTTTGGGACAGGACCTTTGTACTCTGTCCCATCCAACGGTCTGCGCCGAAGTACCGGGTTGAGGATTGATGTATGGGCTCCTGTTCAACGTTGAGTAGTCTCCCGGTTTCGGCTGTGCTTCCCGTTCCCCTCGTACCTCCGGGTCGCGCGCACCGCCGGCGCATCGCGCCCCAGGCAGGCCATGCGCTGGAGATTCTGGGACACGCCATCGAGTACCTGAGCGACGAGTTTGCGCACGCTGGCGGGTCTTTGAGTGCGCATAATGCGCAGGTTGAAGCGGTGCAATTGCTCATGGCAGCGAATCGCCAGGTTTACTTTGCGTGCCCCGAGATTCCCAGCATGAGCGAGCGCTGGCGCGCGCTGCTTCACGGAAGAGCAACGGCGAGCTCTTAGCTGTTAGCTTATCCGCGCGGCAACTGGCGGCTTACCTTTTCCTTGAAGTTCCATCCTCAAACGAGATTCATTTGAGCTGTCCCGTTTCTGACCGCAAATCCGCCCGCGGCGGAGGTTAGAGACGGGGCAGCCAACCCGTGAGAAACGGCTGTCAGCTTTCGGCTCTCATCCCTCCTCCCGCCGCCATGCTACGTTGGTATCAACGTGAGCAAAAATGGCCTGAGTCCGGGACGCCTCGAGGCGTTCTCCGACGGCGTCATTGCCGTCATCATCACCATCATGGTGCTGGAACTGAAGGTGCCGGGCCTGGACGGCGCAGCCGGTCTGCGCGCAGTGGCGCCCACTCTTTTTCTCTATCTGCTCACTTTCGTGCAGATCGGGATTTACTGGGTAAACCATCACTATCTCGTCGACGAGGTGGAGACTGTGACCCACGGTGTTTTGTGGGCCAACCTGGTCTTTCTCTTCTGCCTTTCGCTCTTCCCGTTCGCCACCGACTGGATCGGCGTCAAGGGGCTGTCGTCGTTTACCACCGCGCTCTACGCGGCCGTCAGCATTTTTCCGGGGCTCGGTTACATGGGGCTCTGGATTCAGATACGGCGGCAGAGTGCTGCACCCGCGCACGCAAGCTGGGGCAAACAGATCGCGTCCGTTGCGCTTTATCTCGCAGCCATTCCCGCGGCTTACTTCCGGCCTGCAGCCTCTCTGGCGCTGATCGCGATCGTTGCGGCAATGTGGGTCCTGCCGCCGAAGGCCAAGGTCGCGCCAGAGTAAGAGGCCGAGCGAACTGGCCGCAGGCAAGCAAATGCAGCGCTAGAGGGCACCCACTGCGCGGTTACCTTGAGGCCGTAAACAACCCATCCGGCGCCGGCGACGGAGAGGAGCGCTCCAGATCGTCGATCTTGCGAGCCAGCGCCTGATAGCGCGGCTCGTCCTTCAGAGTGCGCAGATCGGGATGTGAAAGGATCGCCAGGAACTCAATATCGTGCTGGTTATAGGCATCTTCCAGGATCGTCAGCGCCTCTTGCTTTTTGCCCATAAGCACACAGGTGGCGGCGAACATGGCAACGTGCACTTTGCCTTCTCGAAAGTATTGCCTCTCCTTTGCATAGAGAGCATTCAACAGGCCGCGGTCTCCGCCGTGCGCGTAACCAGCCCGCGCGGATGCAATGACATCCTCCATGGCCGGATCGTTCTCTGCCTGCGCCGTGCGCTCTCCCTCGGCTAGAAAACCGGGATAGTCGCGAAGGTTCAGCTCGATCCGCATCAGATAGAAATGAGGCGAGCGAAAGTCGGGAGCCGACTTCTCCACTTCTTTAAGCAGACCCAGCCCCTCCTGCGTGCGGCCAGCGTTGTACAGCATCAAGCCCTTGTCGGCCAGGATCGAACGCGACGACGGATCGAGCAACTGCGCCTTGTCCATCTGATCCAGCGCCTCGGGAAAGCGGCCCAATTCACTGAGCGCATTGGCATACCACAG
>CAYOVE010000345.1:0-2754 GCA_964407295.1 uncultured Occallatibacter sp. | reverse complement strand
CTTTGAAGCCATGGTCGTTCATATTCAGGACCAGATTCTGTCCCATCACTGCGAGCCCAATCAGGCCGATATCACACACTGCTTCCGCCATACGTTCTCCAAAATCGGAATTCTATCACTGCAAAATTTGTGTCTGATTACAATTCTATCCCCGTGGTCTGACCTCATCCAAGCGCCGTTCCTCAATGAATGCTGTCATCCTGAGCGAGCAGCGCTCGTTTCCGCGCTCCGCGCAGCCGAAGGATCTGCAGTTCCTTCCCGCGCTCTCAACCCACCGCGAAAATGGGTGCCCCATCCAAGCTTCGCTTGGGTGGGATAGCGCGAGCGCGCGTGTCGGCTTTGTCATCCTGAGGTCGCCGCGGCGACCGAAGGATCTGCGGTTGCTTGTAGACGAACGACCCTAACCGCGAACAAGAACTGTACCACTGCATTTCCTTCCCGCACTCCCGACCCATCCCCTACTCCCTATTCCCACTCCCTGGTCCCTATTCCCTGTTCCCTATTCCCTGTTCTTTCACTCCACGCTTAAATCCCCGTCTGCCTCCACCACCAGCTTGTCGCCCACAATCTGGATCGACAAAATCTTCAGCCGCCCCAGGCTCACTTTGTATCCCAAGTTCGCCGTCGACCCCGTCAGCGCCGCGCGCAACAGGTCCGCCGCGTTCACCTTCATGCTCTTCGGCACCTGACCCCGCAAAAACGGCGCCAAGACAAAGTTGATCTCCTTACGGTCTGAAACCTTGTCCAGGCTCGCGTCCTTGAACCCGATCGTCTCCCCCTCGGCTTCCGGCTCCATTGAAACTTCCGCCGGCAGCGTCACCGTCGCTAGGCAAACTCCGCCCACGCCCAGGCGCGCCCGCGTTTTCATCCGAACCACAATCCGGTCCTGCTCAAACCGCAGTTGCGGATCCTCGGTCGAAATAAAGCATGCCGAGTGCGCATTTCCCTTCAGGTAGTACCTTCCGTCCGGCCCGCTGAAGAGCTCCTGCTTCAGCGTCCGCTCCAGGGCGTCGCGGCTCACCGTCAACTCCACACCGCGGCTCATCTTTACCCCTCCAAAAAGCACCAAACCTGTTGCAATCACCCGACAGAGTGTCCTCATAGGATTATCGTGCCACCCCCATCCCTGTTGCCGCCAGCGTCTCCCGTCACATCCGATTAAGCTCTTCTTGTGGGAATCCAGGCATAATTCATCTAACTTATTGATTAGTAATGGAATATTGGCAAATCTCGTCGCCTCTTATCCCCTCTCCGTGAAGCTCCTTCCTATTGATTTTTCAACGAAAAACCCCTAGAATGAGAATGTACGTTCCTCGGGTCCTTTCGCATCCCCAGCGACGTCCGAGGTTGAACTACCAAAAACACTCCTTTCTAAGGATAAGGACAAACAAATCAATGGCAAAGCGTCGTGGAAATCCAAATTGGGGCAAGCCGGAGCCCATCGGCCCGGTTGTGCCCACAGTTACCTCTTTTGAGCAGATCACCAAGGAGTTCAAGCTGCCCCCGGACCAGTACATCCGGTCAACTCGCCTCCGCGAGTGGGCGCGCCGCAACAAGAACTCCAAATATATCCCTGAGGCCCTTCTCGAGGCCTGGGGCTTTGAAATCGAATCCACGCTGTAACACTTTCGCCAGCTCAGACAGAAACGCCGCCTTCGGGCGGCGTTTTTGTTGCCCTCCAATTCTTCCCTCCGCACGAACTTGGATGCCCCACCCCTGCCACGTCTTTGTTCCTGTCGCTAGGGTGGGAAACCACGAACCTCGACCCGCCAATTTGCAATGTGACGCTTGCCGTTGCCAACACCTCCGATCTGAGCGAAAGTAGTATCAACAAACCCAACCTCAAGAACCGAGTCGGCCTGATCGCTCCCTACGGAGCCATGCCGGCTGAGTTCAACTTGAAATCACATTTTGTGATCTCAAGTCCGGAGCAAACGTGACCCGCAAGATCGCTCTCGCCCCGAGCATCGAACATCGAATCTTTCTGGTTCGCGGCCAGAAGGTTTTGCTCGACGATGACTTGGCCGCGTTGTACAACGTCCAAGTACGGGCACTCAATCAGGCCGTCAAACGGAACAAGAAGCGCTTCCCATCGGATTTCGTCTTTCGGCTCACCGTGAAAGAGAGCCGCAACTTGAAGTCACATATTGTGACCGCAACCCGCAGTCACGGCGGTCGCCGCACAATGCCCTATGCCTTCACCGAGCACGGCGCCATCATGGCCGCCAGCATCCTCAACTCCCCGCGCGCAATCGAGATGAGCATTTTTGTGGTACGCGCATTCCTGCGCCTCCGCGAAACGCTCGCATCGCATAAGGCGCTCGCCGCCAAGTTTGCCGAGCTCGAACAACGGCTGGAGACACACGACAAGGCGATCGGAGAGATCATCGACGCGATTCGCGCGCTCATGGCCCCGCCCGAGAAGCCCGCCCGCAAGATAGGCTTTCGTCTCGATGCGGTCTCCAAACCGAAGATGCTTGAAATGGCAAGGTAAACCACCCCTTTCTGGCATTCCCTCCCCGTATCGGCGAAAATAAGTCCAGCACATGCCTCAGCCCTCCCGCATCCCCGATCGTATCGTCGCCCCGCCATTCACTGACGTTCCCGGCGCCGTTGCCGACATCCAGGCCGGCCGCATGGTCGTTGTCGTCGACGATGAGGACCGCGAGAACGAGGGCGATCTCACCCTGGCCGCCGACCACGTCACCCCCGAGGCCATCAACTTCATGGCCCGCTACGGTCGCGGCCTCATCT
>CAYOVE010000344.1:0-2760 GCA_964407295.1 uncultured Occallatibacter sp. | reverse complement strand
CAGGGCAACGTCTGGATCGCCAACGAGCAAACCACTCCCAACAGCGGCAACGGCGATGTGACCGAGCTGAATTCTTCAGGCCAGGCTCTCGAAACCGGAATTACCAGCGGAGGCATCTACTTTCCCCTCGGCGTCGCGGCCGATCCGAATGGAAGAATGTGGTTCGCCGATTACGGCGACTCGAAAGTCACCCTGCTGTCGAGCTCCGGCTCTGCGATCTCAAGCTCTGCGGGCTGGGGAGGAACATCGCTCGCCTTCCCGGTGGCGCTGGCCGTTGACGCCAGCCACAATGCGTGGGTCGTCAATCAAGGCGGCCTGCTACCCATCACCGAGATCTCCGCGGACGGCTCCAAGGTGACCAACTACGACTGCGATTGCAATGGAGCATCAGGCGTTGCCGCTGACCAGAAGGGCAATCTCTGGATCGCGAATTACTACGGCAACAGCGTCAGCGAAGTGAATACCTGCGGAACGCTCGAAGTCGATGCTGCAACCGGCGGCGGCGTGCTGCGTCCTCAGGGAATCGCCGTTGACGGAGCCGGAGCGGTTTGGGTCGCCAACTACCAGGGCAACTCGCTCTCTGAGCTTGGCGGCGCGTCCAGCGCAACCCCCGGCAGTTTTCTTTCGCCCTCGAGCGGCTTCGGCGCCGACGCTTCCCTTCTCGATCCATACGGATTGGCAATCGACGCCAGCGGAAATCTCTGGCTCACGAACGCCGGCAAAAACACGCTCACCGAATTCATCGGTGTCGCGGCTCCGGTAAAAACTCCTCTTGCCGGCCCGCCGCAAACGCCCTAGCGCGGTTCAGCATATACGGGCGCGCAGCGGGATGCGATGATATCCAACGAGGGACGGTCAGTTTAAGAGATGGCACTCGCGACACCGCAAGCGGATCAAATCGCGCTCGAACCGGTCGTGGACTCCAGCCGGCCTGCTGCGACCTCCATCGCGATTTGGTGTGCTATCGCCGTGCTCGCCGCGGCGGGCTGCCTCGGAATCGAGCGCGAGCTGGCTCTGCTGTGGCGATGTTGGACCACCGATCCGCTGCGTTCGATCGGCATGCTCATCCCGCCGGCGAGCATCATTCTTACTCTTCGCGTCTGGCGGCAAAACGGCTGGCCACTGCGCGGAAGCTGGTGGGGCCTGGCCCTGATCGGCGCGGGATACTTCGTCAGCATTCTCCACCAGAGAGCGGAACTTTTCTTTACGGCGGGCACCGCGCTCGTCTCCCTCATTCCGCTCACCCTGCCTGTTTATCTCTATGGCAGCGGAATCCTTCTTCTGTTTGCCGGCGGGCGCGTCTGGCGCAAGGCCTGGTTTCCTCTTGGGCTCTTGCTGCTCTCGCAACCGGTGCCTGTGCTCACCAGCAGCATGGTCGATATTCCTCTGCAAAACATCTCCGCACGCGTCGCGCGCGACTTCGCAACGCTCATCCACTTCGCACCCACAACCCCGCAGCTCCGCCTCATGTTCTCGCCGGATTTCGGCATGTTCATCGCGCCCGGCTGCGATGGCATTCGCGGCGCGGTAACTCTGGGATATCTGGCTCTCATCCTTGGCTATCTCAAGCGCGTTACGCTGCGCCGCTGGGTGGCGTACGTCATCGGCGGCGTCATGCTGGGATACCTCTTCAACTTCATCCGCCTCTGCGTCCTTGTCATCTATTACCGCGTCGCTCTCGGTCATCCCACCCTTGAGGGCGTTGCCAAGCAAGCCGACTACGTCATCGGAAGCAGCTTGTTTCTGGTGGCGATCCTGATCTTTATTCGCCTTGCAAGCCTGAATGCGGAACCGGCTTCTACAGATCACGCTCCACCCGGCGAAGAATCGGAGCCCCGCGCCAATAGTTCTCGGAACGAGAAATCAGCGCCGTCAGAGCGCAATCAACTTATCCGCTGCGCCGCATTTGCCGTCGTGCTTCTCGCGTTTCTCGCGCTGCCCTCATCCGCGCTTCGATCGCGGCAAAGCGCGCCGGCCTCAACCCTGCCGTCGGCTGCATCCCTCGCCCGCTTCCCAAAACAAATCGGCGGCTTCGCGCTCACGCGCACCTGGTACGAGCAGTCCGGCGGACAAACTCTCGTTGAAAGCGGAGCCTACTCCGCGCCTGGTTCAGACGAGATCATCCTTGCCGTCTGGGTTGCACCGTTCGTCTACTACCACGATGCCAACTCGTGCTGGCTGGCGCGCGGCCTCCGGCCCGAACGAGTTGCTTCACTGCCCTACGTGACCGCGCAAGGCAATTCCCTCGATCTCAGCACAGGCTTTTATAACGACGGCGTCACCGACAGCATCGTCGTCAGCGTCGCATGCACTCCGGGCTCCTGCTCGCAATCGCAACAAGTCGCCTCAAAGGGACACTTCAGCTTCTTCGTTCTTAAGCCGCAGGCCAGCGAGCTCGCGGGCGGAGCAGCGCACCCCGTTCCCATCATGATTCGCATCGACCGTCCGCAGCCTGATCGTCCCCAATCAGGCGCGCCACAATCTGACCAGCTTTATTCCGATGAACCGGCCGCCGGCGCGCAAGCTGCGCTCACAGCGGAGGCTCAGAAATTTCTCTCCGGCCTCGATCCCATGAGCCTGAGCCAGGCGTTTCAGTGAGCGCGGCTATCGCGGCGGCGCTTTGAGCGCAATGCGGCCACGGCCGAAGAAATCAAACGGTGAAATGTTCTGGGATCAGCCATCAATCGTAGAATTTCTTTGATTGATGGCGGGGACGACGGGGCTCGAACCCGCGACCTCTGCCGTGACAGGGCAGAACGG
>CAYOVE010000343.1:0-2774 GCA_964407295.1 uncultured Occallatibacter sp. | reverse complement strand
GCAATTGGACTTCACGAGAATTGAGCTGCTCCCGCGATGAAAGGCGGCTCACAAGGAGAGCGCTGATCTCGAATGCGCCAAGCGCAACCCAGTCTTGCGGGTCGTTGATCGTGAAGTGAAGAACCGGCGGATAAAAGTAGAAATCGAGGCACGCGCATGCGAGCACAGAGACGATCGAGGCTTGCCAGAACCCGCAAAGGATCGCCTCGCAGACTACGATCAGCAGGAAAAGAAAACCCACGGGCGCCGGATTGAAGTGAAGCACGTAACCGGCGAAGGTCAGAATCGCGATTACCCAGCACCCCGCCAGGGTCTCCCCAATGAATTGCGACCGTGTCAGGGCATCCCGCTTCCCAAGGAAGTCTGAAATCTTCATGACTTTCACGAATAGGTACTCCGGGGTGCATGTACAACGACGGTAAGTGCAAAATGATCAGGAAAACATAAATAAGGCACAAAGAAAGCATTAGGGTCAAAGCATAAACGCTTTACACGTTCATGCCTTAACCCTCTGATCGATGGCTTTATATGCCGGATTTACTACTGGCTCTTTGCAGAAAGGCTCTCAAAGTGATCGGCCTGGGACGCCATCTGCTGAGCCTCATAGGTGAAGTATTCGTAGCGGTTTTTAGACGAGTCCGCAGGCCGGGGATACTTCTGGTAGCTTGCGGCGGTGATCTGGCTGCGGCGATCCCATTCAATTTTCTCGGACTGCGCTTGTTGTTCGAAGTACTGCTGCCGTTCTCTGAAATAGCCGGCCAAGTCATGGTACTGCTGGGCGGTGTGCGCATCACGGATCATTTGTTTGACCTCACTCTGAGAGTAGGAGGGGTGATCGGACGGCTGTGAGTAGATGGGGCCAGCGGCGACAACTGCGGCCGCCAATGCGAGTGTGAGAGGAATGAATCGTGTCATTGTTATGCCTCCTTCATTCATATGTTTCCTCGTAAGGAGTGAAGGAGGCATGAAGCTTTTATATGAAATAGATATAACAACAAGTAGTTATTTGTAAGTCATTCAAGCGCTATCGCCACGCGTGTCAAGCTGGCGTGCGGCCGTCTTTCACGAAGTTCAGGAATCTTCGCGCCAATTCCTGAATACGATGTTCCTGGCGCCTCTGGAGGGCGTCTGGCGGTAACAACTCCCCTCCCACGCCAATGGCAGACGCCCCGGCCATGATATAGCCGGTTGCAGTCTGTTGATTTACGCCTCCCGCGGCAATCAGCTTCACTTGCGGCAGGGGCAACTTGAGCGACCTGATGTAGCGGTCTCCGCCGACCGGTGCGGTTGGGAATATCTTCACAAAGTCTGCGCCCGCCTTCCAGGCCGCGATCACCTCGGTCGGCGTGAGTGCTCCGGGGATCGCAACAACGTTGGCTTTGAGCGCAGTCTCGACCACGTCCGGCACAAAGCCGGTGCTGGTCAGGAATCTCGCGCCCGCTTCGAGACAGCGTTCCGCAGTCTCGCGATCGAGCACCGTGCCGGCGCCGACAACCATGCCGGGAAAGCTTTCCGCCAGTCTCCGGATCACGCCGATGGCGCCCGGAACGGTCATGGTAATTTCAGCCACGGGAATGCCGGCCTGGTAAAGGGTCTCGGCGGCATAGATTGCCTTGTCTGCCGACTTTACGCGAATACCCGGAAAGATCCCGATCTCTTCGATGCGCATCCTGACTTCTTCGCGTCTCATATAGTTTTCCCGACCTCGTTTGGAGTCTTGACTCCTGCCGTTCTCTACGCAGCTGCTTGACGCTCGATGCATCCGCTTTACGGAATGTTTTCGCTCCCTACGGCAAGCACTAACTGGCCCCGCGCAGTCAAATAGGAGCCTAGTAATTGCGCATAGGCGAGCTGAACCTGGCGGTAGTCACTCTGCGCATTGAGAAAGTCCATCAATGAGGCACCGCCATGTTGGTAAGCATAAGTGACCGTGTCGCGCACGCGCAAAGCCTGGTCGTTGTATTTCGCCTTATAGGGCTTGAGCAGAGCGATATTGCTGCGTACCAGCTCATAAGCGGTGTCCACATCGCTAAAGACCTGGGCCCGCGTTGCCTCGCTGGCTTGTTGCGCGCGGTCGATGTCGATGAGCGTTCGTTTTTTCTCGCCCTGATTCCTATCGAATATGCGCAGCGGAATGCTCACGCTCGCGCCGATTGTTTCGGGGCCATTGGGGTTATTGGTCGAGGAGTTGTTCGTGAACCAGCCGGAAAAGGTGGGATCGGTAGAGCCGTTGGAGATGGCCAGCTTGTGGTTCGTGTCGGATTGCTGAATTGTTTGCAGCGCGGCCTGGAGGTCGGGCCGGGCAGCCAGAGCAGCATCGCGATAGGTTTCCAAAGGCTGCAGGTTTTCGCTGAAAGCGAATTCGCCTGTCACGTCGAACTGATCCACAGGCGTGCGGTCGTCCAGCATCTGCAGGAGTTGAATCTTGGCGGTTCGTAGATTGACGATCGCGATTTCAATCTCCGACTCGTACTGTACACGCTGCAATTCAATGCGGTCGAGATCGATTTGGCCGATGGCGCCGGCCTTGAAGCTTGCCTGGCTGACGTCAATAATCTTATCGTAGTAATCGAGGTCGGCCTTCGCCAGGTCGAGAATGAACTTTGCCTGGAGCGTTCCAACAAACGCCGTGCGCAGACCAAAAATCATGTTGCGATCCAGATCTTCATGTTGCGATTGCGTGATGCGCGTGCCCTCCTGCGCGCTCTCCAGGCGCAGCTCGCGCTTGTGGTCGCGCTCGTGCAAATAACTGAAGTTCGGCTGTTCCGTAGTGC
>CAYOVE010000342.1:0-2782 GCA_964407295.1 uncultured Occallatibacter sp. | reverse complement strand
GCTGGGCGCCTTGATGATGCGGTACCCCGGCGAGAAATGGATTCGCATTACGCGCGTCTGGACCATGGTGACCTGGCTGTTTTTGACCTGCGGCATCTTCCTCGGCATGCACTGGGCGTATGCCGTGCTCGGCTGGGGCGGCTACTGGGGCTGGGATCCAGTGGAGAACGCGAGCTTTATGCCCTGGCTCACTGGAACCGCCTTCCTGCACTCGGTGATGATGCAGGAGCGCAAGGGCATGATGAAGAGCTGGAACGTGTGGCTGATCTTCTCCACGTTCCTCCTCACATTGCTGGGTACGTTGCTCACCCGTGCCGGCCTCGTGAGTTCGGTGCACGCGTTTGCGCAATCGTCTATCGGCACATGGTTCGTTGTCTTCATGGGCATCGTGCTGGCAGTGTGCATCTTCACTTACATTCTGCAGCGCTCGCATTTGCAGAGCGAGCACCACATGGAATCGCTGGTAAGCCGCGAGTCGAGCTTCCTCTTCAACAATCTTGTGCTGCTCACGGCCTGCTTCGTGATTCTCTGGGGCACGCTGTTCCCCATCATTTCTGAATATGTGCAAGGCACCAAGGTCACGGTTGGCGCGCCGTTTTATAACCGCGTGGCTGTGCCTATCGGACTGTTTCTCGTGTTTCTTACCGGCGTGGGCCCGCTCTTGCCGTGGCGCTCTTCGTCGTTCAAGGCCATCAAGCGCAACTTTGTTTTGCCGATTATCGCGCTGTGGGCAACGGTGATTGTCTGCCTCGCTGTTGGCGTGCGTCCGTGGAAAGACGGCGCGCTGGACCAAGGCAGCTTCTACGCGGTTGTGGCCTTCGCAGTCGCGGCGGCGGTGCTCACTGCGATTATCGCGGAGTTTCTGCGCGGCGCGGGCGTCATTTCGAAGCAGACCCACCGCAATCTCTTCGCCGCGACATGGCTGCTTACGCGGCGCAATACGCGGAGGTACGGCGGCTACATCATTCACATCGGGGTGGTGGTGGTCGTCATCGGGCTCGCGGGCTCGGCGTTTAATCGCAGCATCGAAAGCGAAATGGGCCTGCACTCAAAGATGAGCGTCGGTCCCTACACGCTTGAGTGTACGGGCTTCACGCAGGACTCGAATACGAACTACAACTCCGACTACGCTGTTCTTGACGTCTATCAGGGCGGCAAGAAGGTCTTCTCGATGACGCCGGAGCGGCGATTCTATCTGGCCAGCGGCCAACCGCAAACCATGGTCGCCATTCACTCGGTTCCGGAATGGGATCTGTATGTGGTTTACGAAGGCACGAATCCCGATACCGGACAGCCGATTATCAAGGCGTTCCTCAATCCGCTGGTGGGCTGGATCTGGTTCGGCCTTGTCATCATCGTGGGCGGAACGTTCATTGCGCTGGTTCCCAGCCTTACGCCCGCGACTGCATCGTTGCGTGTGTCCGCGACAAAAGCAGCGCCCATGGCTCCGGCGCTCAAGGGAGGCGACTGAATGCTGCGCACTTTCAGGTTTTGGAGGAGAGCAGCGGAAGTAACCGCGCTTGCCTTGGCAATCTGCTTTTCGCTCGGCGCCGGGACTCCCGAATCGCGCCAGAATACGCTGAGTCATCAACTCATGTGTCAGTGCGGATGCGCGCAACTGCTCGGCGAGTGCGATCACGTCGGATGCCCCGATCGCGACAAAGAACTGTCGGAGCTCATGACGGACATTGCGGCGGGCATGACGGATCAGGAAGTGTTTAAAGAGTTTGTGGCCAAGTACGGCGCAACGGTGCTGGCTGCGCCCACAACAAAGGGATTCGATCTGGTGGCATGGATCGCTCCCTTCGCGGTCTTTGCCGCAGCGCTGCTGGGAACGATCCTGCTCATCAAGCGCTGGGGCGGATTGGGATTCGAACGGCGCGCGCAGGCGGCCGGCGCGTTGGCCCAGAGCGCGGATCCTGCGGAGCAGGAACGGCTGGACCGCATACGCCGCGAGACCGGCAGCAACGATGAATTGTAACGGAGGGTTTTGAGCCATGACGGAAACGGAAGGCCTGATTGCCGGGCTGCTTCTTCTCTTCGCGCTCTTCCTTTACACTTTCTGGCCGGAGAACGCCTTTGCCAGCCAGAAGGAAAAGACGCGGCTCGATTTTCTTCTGGAGCGAAAGGAACAACTGTACGAGAATCTGCGCGATTTGAACTTCGAGTTTCGCGCCGGCAAGTATCCGGAGGAAGATTTCGATAGACAGAGAGCGCAATTGGAACATGAGACAGCGCAGTTGCTGGCGGAGATCGATCTGTTGCAGCAGGCATGAGTTCGTAGCCCCGGCGTCCTCGCCCGCACAATGAAGAACATCGCAAGGAATTTAGGACAAGATGAAATTGACCCGACTCTCTGGAATCACTTTTGCTTTGGGATTCTCCCTGGCAGTTGCGGCTGCACAGGCAGCCACCGTTAGCGGAACCGTCACGAACATGACCACCAACAAGCCCGCGGCCGGCGACACGGTAACGCTGCTCGAGCCGATGTCGGGCATGAGCGAAGTGGGTCATGCGACAACCAATGCGCAGGGCCATTACACGCTGAATTTGCCAGGCCAGGTTCCCTATCTGGTCCGCGTGACGCACCAAGGCGCTGAGTATTTTATTGCCGCGCCGCAAGGCGGCGGAACGGGCGACATCTCGGTTTATGACGTAGCCGCGAAGGTGGAAGGCATCACGATCTCCGAGCATGTAACCGGTATCGAAACCGATAACGGGCAGCTGCGCGTCGTTGAGCGCTACGACATTCACAACGCCAGCTCGCCGCCGCGCACGCAGT
>CAYOVE010000341.1:0-2786 GCA_964407295.1 uncultured Occallatibacter sp. | reverse complement strand
CCCATTTCAAAAAGGCGTAGCGCTCGCGGTTGCGCTGGAACTCGAGCAGCGAGTTTGCGCCATAGGCTCCGGCGGTGCCGTATTCGTCGACCTGGACGGAGTGATCGATGACGAGTTCGGCGGGGACTAGCGGGTTGACGCGCTCGGGATCGCCGCCGAGGGTTTTGATGGCGTCGCGCATGGCGGCCAGATCGACGACTGCGGGAACGCCGGTGAAGTCCTGCATCAGGACGCGCGCCGGCATGTAGGCGATTTCGCGGCTGGGCTCGGCTTTCGCGTCCCAGCGCGCGAGGAATTCGATGTCGGCGGCGGTGACGTTGACGCCGTCTTCGCGGCGCAGGAGATTTTCAAGCAGGATTTTGAGGCTGAAGGGAAGGCGCGCGAGGTTGAAACCGCGGGCGCTGAGGGCAGGGAGGCGATAGATGGCGTAGGAGCGGCTGCCGGAGTTCAGCAAGGCGCGGCTATTGAAGCTGTCCATTGGAAGATCCTTTCGGCGGAGCTAGCGGATTAGCGGAGCTAGCAGAGTTCGTGGAGCTCTTAAGCGTAAGCATCCTGCGGGCATTTCGGAACGAGGCGCGGCCCTCGAGGATAAGACTCTCGACGGAAATAGATTACTCAGCGCGAAGGGTCAACGTCCACGGTCGGGACGACCATGGTGAAAGCGCCGGAGGAGAGGCGAGCCGGCAATGTTAAGACGGCGGCACATAGGCTACAAAAAGATTCTAGCGCGAATGCGGGGTGCGATGGAAGCGGAATTTACGCTCCCTGAACGGAGTCAGGCAGTGAGCGAGGCAGTAAGCCGGACGCCAAGTGCGCGCATGACCTTTAACGTTGTGCCCAACTCCGGGTTGCCCGTTTCGCTGAGGGCGCGGTAGAGAGATTCGCGAGTGACGCCTGTTTCGCGCGCAAGCTGGGTCATTCCGCCGCGCGCCCGCGCTACGTCGCCCAGTGCCTTCGCGATATAACGCGGATCGTCGCTCTCGAGTGCGACTGTCAGATAGGCGGCGATGGTCTCGGGGTCGGTGAGGAATTCGGCTACGTCGTACGGTTTGGTTTTGAGCGCCTGCTGGATTTGCCGGGGAGTGCGTTGCATGTCCAATTCACCTCTTTCGAGTGTTTGCGGGCGAACCCGCTTAACTACATGGTGGCTGTATTTCTCATCGTTCCGTTTCGGGCCATTGTGCCGCCAGGGCCTTCGCTCGCCTGATGTCATTCACTTGCGTGCTTTTGTCGCCGCCGCAAAGTAATAGGATCAGCAACTGTCCGCGCTGGATGTAATAGACCCTGTAGCCGGGGCCGAAATCAATCTTCATCTCGGCAACGCCTGCGCCGACGCTTCTCGTCTTGCCGGGGTTTCCTTGCTCGAGCCGGTAAATCCGGTCAAAAATCTTAGCGCGACCTTGCTTGTCCCGCAAGCCGCTCAACCAGATCGCGAATTCTTCAGTGCGACGTACTTGCACAGAGCCCAGTCAATTCGATCCACTTGTAGTGTAATCCATAGATTACATCGATGCAAGTGCTGTCGCAGGGCTACGTAGCGGTCTCAAGAGTGGCCATAGCGCGTAGTCTGGAGCGGAGTTGCGGATCGCGAAACGGTCTACCTCCGTGCACCTATACTGAGAGTGCGATGTTCTTCGCAGCGAGGTTTCCCCTGCATTGAATTCCTGGGCTGGTATTGAGGGGCTGTTTACGCGTTTTTCCGCCTGGCTCAGGCGACGCATGCCCAACGAGCGGCAGCGGCTGCTGGCTCTCACCATTGTGGCCGGCGGGCTGTGCGGGCTGGCGGCGGTTGCGTTCCACTTCGCTTGCTTCTGGCTCTACGCTAACCTCATCGATCGCGCCACGGCGGGTCCGGGCCACTCGTGGATCTGGTGGACGGTTTTGACGCCCGCGCTGGGCGGGCTGATTGCAGGCGTCGGGCTCACGTATTGGGTTCCGGCGGCGGCTGGCAGCGGCATTCCCCAGGTCAAAACTGCGTTTACGTTTCGCTTTGGCGCGATCACGCTGAAGGAGACGCTGGGCAAGTTTGTCTTGTGCGCGATCCAGTTGGGCAGCGGAGCGAGCCTGGGCCTGGAAGGTCCGACGGTGCAGATTTGCGCCGGAGTGAGCAGCTTTCTTTCGCGCATTGCGCGGCTCAGCGCGGTGAACAGCCGGCGCATGACGTCTGTGGGCATGGCGGCGGGAATTGCAGCGGCGTTCAACGCGCCAATTGCGGCAGTGACGTTCACTCTTGAGGAACTGATCGGCAGCCTGGACCAGACGATGCTTGCCGGCGTGATTGTGGCGGCGGCTCTGGCCGGCGTGGTGGAGCACGGCATTCTGGGCTCGAATCCGGTTTTCCACGTGCCGCGGCTGCAGACCTACACGCTGGCCAAGGCCTCGTCGCTGGTTTGGTACGCGCTGCTGGGATTGCTTGCGGCGCTCGTGTCGGTGGCGTTTACCGATTCTCTGCTGGGTCTGCGCCTAAAGTTCAGGGAGCTCAAGCGAGTTCCCAAATGGATTCAACCGGCCATTGGCGCAGCGGCCACGGGCGCGCTGGCCGTTGTGGCTATCCAGTTTTTTCACGCGAACGGCATCGCGGGCAATCCATACACCACGCTGACGCAGGCGCTGCTGGGCAATCTGCCCGTGACTTCGATGGCGGCGTTGTGCGTGCTGAAGCTGGCGGCCACGGTGACGTCGTACTCGAGCGGAGGTTCGGGCGGAATTTTTGCTCCGGCTCTGTATATGGGCGGAATGCTGGGCGGCGCGGTCGGCTATCTGGATGTGACGGTCTTTCACCACCC
>CAYOVE010000340.1:0-2797 GCA_964407295.1 uncultured Occallatibacter sp. | reverse complement strand
TGAAGTTCTGCATGTTGCGCGCGCCCACCTGGAAGCAGTCGACCAGCGGCAGCATCGGCTCAATCTGCGCAATCTCCATCACTTCGCTCACCACCAGCAGGCCGTTCGCTTCGGCAGCCTCGCGCATCAACTCCAGGCCCGGAATCCCCAGCCCCTGAAACGAGTAAGGCGAGCTGCGCGGCTTATAAGCGCCTCCGCGCAAAAACCCTCCGCCCGCCTTCTTCACACATTGCGCAATCGCAAAAATTTGCTCGCGATTTTCAATCGCGCACGGCCCGGCGATCACGGCGACTTTTTGCCCCCCGATGGTCGCGCCGTTGCGAAACTCCACCACCGTGCCTTCGGGGCGAAACGCTCGCCCCGCCAGCTTGTAGGGCGCGCTAATGCGGTGCACGTGCAGCACGCCGGGCAGCATCTCAAATTTCGTCAGGTCCAGGCCCGCTGTGGGCCCCACTCCCGCCAGAATCGTCTGGAACTCCCCGGTCGTCCGATGCACGTTCACGCCGGCCTCTTCCATGGCGCTGATCACGGCATTCACTTGTTCTTCGCTGGCCTTCTCCTGCATGGCGACAATCATTGCTTTTTCCCTGTCTCGGGCACGCTGCCCGCGGCGACGCCCGAGCGTTCGCCCGCTATTTGGGCGGCCTGAGCATTTCTTTGGCTGGCCAACTCGTTCCGCTGCAACGCCCGCATCACGTCAATAATGCGCTCGTAGATATGCGTCAACTCGATGTCGGGCAGCGGCCCCTTGTTGGCCGCGCGCACATTGGCGTAGATGATCTTCTCGCGCTCCGGCTCGTAAACCGGTAGCGAAGTCGCGGCCTTCAGGTTGCCGATGGTCTGCGCCGCGCGCGCCCGTTCGCTCAGCAACTCTACGAGCTGCCGGTCCAGCGCATCGATTCGGATTCGCATTTCTTCGATGGTCATTGCATCCTCTGAAAAGCCAGCCGTCCGCTGCTAGCTTCTAGCCGCCAGCTTCTAGCTCGTTCCTGCCAATGCGAGCCTACACGGCTTAACCCGCCACTAAAAAGCTAGAGGCTAGAAGCTAGAAGCTAGAAGCTAGAAGCTGAAAGCTGCCTTCCTCACCGGGCCAGCGCCGCGTCACGCAGCCGCAGGCCCTTGATAAATCGCGATACCGCTCCCGGCGCTGTCTCCGCAGTCGACTTTTCAATCAGCTCGACAATGGCGCTCCCGATTACCGCTGCGTCCGCAAACTCTGCCACCTGCGCCACGTGTTCCGCGTTGCTGATGCCGAATCCCACGGCCACCGGCAGACTTGTGTGCCGCTTGATCCGCTCAACCAGCGCCTTGGCATCGCCCGCTACACTATGCTGCGTGCCGGTAATGCCCACGCGCGAAATCGCGTAAACAAATCCTTTGCTGTTCTTCGCAATCGCTTCGAGCCTCGCATCCGGGCTCGTCGGCGCAGCCAGAAAAATCGGCGCAAGCCCTGCCCTTGCCAACTCGGCCAGGTATTCGCCGGCCTCTTCGACGATCATGTCTGTGGCCAGCACGCCGTCCACGCCGGCCGCGGCAGCATCATCGGCAAATTTGCTTAGGCCGTAGCGCAGCATGGGATTCAAATAGCTGAAGATCACCAATCCAGCATCCGCCCGCGCGGCGCGAATCTCCTTCGCAAGCCCGAGAACATCCTTTAGCCGTGTGCCGCGCGCCAGCGCACGCTCACTCGCTCGTTGGATGATCGGACCATCCGCCAAAGGGTCGCTGAAGGGGACGCCAAGCTCAATCACGTCAGCTCCCGCATCAATCGCGGCGATGGCAATCTCGCGTGTGGCGTTGAGGCTGGGATCGCCGGCCGTAAGGTAAACAACCAGGCCCGGCTTGTGATCGAAACGGATCGGCATGGGAGTCTTTCGGCTTCTCTCAACAACCCTATCAATAAAGTAAGGCACGAAGTGTCAGGGCACGGCTTCAGCCGTGCCGATAAAGCCAAAAAATGAGTCGGGCTTTAGCCCCTGACGGAAGGGTGCCCCACCCTCGCCGCGCGGTTGCTTTTGCGGCTAGGGTGGGCGGAACTACAGCTTCAACTCCCGCGCCAAAATCCCCATATCCTTGTCGCCGCGTCCAGAGAGGTTCACCACCAGTATGTCATTTGGGGCCATCGCAGGAGCAATGCGAATCGCCTCGGCCACCGCGTGCGCGCTTTCGAGAGCCGGCAAAATTCCTTCCGTTCGCGCCAGCCTCACCACCGCATCGAGCGCGGCCGCATCATCGCACGAAACATACTCCGCGCGCCCTGAGTCGTGCAGCGCCGCGTGCTCCGGCCCAATCGACGCATAATCCAGCCCTGCTGAAACCGAATGGGTCAGCGCAATCTGCCCGTCCTCATCTTGCAGCACATAGGAATAGGTTCCCTGCAGCACTCCCGGCGCACCACCCTGGAATCGCGCCGCATGTTCGCCCAGTGCCGGCCCGCGCCCGCCGGCTTCCACGCCAATCAGCCGCACCTGCCGATCCGGAATGAATTCGTAGAACGCGCCGATCGCATTCGACCCGCCGCCCACGCACGCAATCACCGCCGTCGGCAGCCGCCCTTCTTTCTCCAGAATCTGCTGCTTCAGCTCCTTGCTGATCACGCGATGAAAATCGCGCACCATCGTCGGATACGGATGCGCGCCCAAGGCCGAGCCCAGCAAATAGTAAGTAGTCCGAACGTTCGTCACCCAATCGCGCATGGCCTCGCTGATCGCGTCCTTCAGCGTCTTCGAGCCTGACGAAACACCGCGCACCTCCGCGCCCAGCAGCCGCATGCGCTTCACGTTCAGTTCCTGGCGCT
>CAYOVE010000339.1:0-2809 GCA_964407295.1 uncultured Occallatibacter sp. | reverse complement strand
AGCGACAAAGAAGGCGATCCGCACACCCCGCGCGAAGGCGGCTGGTGGGCGCACGCCGGCTGGATCCTCTTTGGCCAGTCGTTGCACCTGCAGATTGAGGCGCTCTCGCGCTACTCGCCCGACCTGAGCCGCGACCGCTTCCACGTTTGGATGAGCAAGTACCACTGGGTGCCGATCACCGTCAGCGGTATTCTTCTCTTCTCTCTCGGATGGTACTGGGGCGGCTTTGTGAACGGGCTCGCGATGTTCCTGTGGGGCGCTTTGCTCCGCGTCACGCTGGGCCTTCACGCCACCTGGCTGGTGAACTCGGCAACCCACATGTGGGGCAAGCGCCGCTTTGAAACGCACGACGACTCCCGCAACAGCTGGTGGGTCGCGCTGCTGACCGGCGGCGAAGGATGGCACAACAACCACCACGCGCATCCGGTTTCCGCGCGCCACGGCCTTACCTGGTACGAGATCGATCCCAACTTCTGGGGCATCTGGATTTTGTCGAAGCTTGGCCTGGCTAAGAAGGTTCAGGTTGCCAAGTTCGACCGCGACAACCCGAAGCCCGCAGGGATGTAGTGATCAAGATCGATTACTTCGCGATCCTGGCTCGAACCCACAACACCAAGAAAAACGGCAGCGCCACAACCAGCACCAGCACGCCGGCGGGAAACCCGACGTAGCGATACGTGTCCACGTAGCTCACCGTGTGGCCGCCGAGAACGTTCCATCCAAGCAGCGCGAAGATGGACACGCATGTTGTAGCGAAAAACGTCAGGAATGCCGACGCCACGGCCAGCAGAAGACTCTGGAAGAAGCCAAATCCCTCCAGCGGAAACCCCAGCACTGTTTTCCCCGGTCTGCCTTGCGCCCTTTGCTCCATCATTGGGGACCCCTCTCGTCTAGAATACAAACTCATGGCCGGTACTGCGCAAATCGAGCTATGGCCTGCTGACAAAGTTGCCACCCAGGTGGCCATGCTCGCCGCAAACAACGGGATTCACTACGCCGTCTGGGGGGAAACCCGCGTCCCGGAGAGCGATATCGAGCGGCTCGTCGCAGCCGTCCCAGCCCCGCTTGCGCCCGCGCTCCGGCAGCGCGCTTACTACTTCGTTCCGCTTGCCATTGCCGATACGGGCGAGAATCTGGTCGCTCCCGCTTACACCGTGGAGTTGGGCGACCGCGCCGTCTGCCATCGCAATGCCAGCTTCGGAACGACAGAGGCAGTTTTTCTTTCCACGCGCCTGGTTGAGGATCGCTTTGGCCTGGCCTTTGAGTTTTTTATCAATGTTGCCCACAACTTCGTGGAGGTAGCCAGCGTTCCTGAAAGCTTCGCTACGCTTGTCTGGTCGCAGGCAGAGGCGCAGGCGCGGGGTGAGACCAGCCAGGACGCCTGGGAGGCCCGGCGCCGCGCGCTCGAGCCCCACCCCGGCGCTAAAGTCATTGACGAGCGCGCCCGCAACGCCTTCTTCGAGGCGTCGTTTTCCGACGCGCTCGCCATCTACATGCTCTCTCTCGCCGTCGATTTCGACTACCACGACCTTCGCGAGCGCGATTATCCATTGCTTGCCGCACCCGCCCTTGCTGAGCGTCTTCGCCACATTTCCGGTCTCTTCCCGGCAAACTCCGGCTATGAATTCCAGATCCACTACCGCCGAAAAGGCTAGAGACTTGCGGGCCGCCCATCAAAGCCGACAAGTGCGATTGATGAACCCTGAAGCGCACATCGATGGGAGTTGGCGCGTATGAATGTCCTTCTGTTCGGCGCTACCGGCATGGTGGGCCAGGGAGTCCTACGCGAATGTTTGCTCGATGCCGGCGTCGCGTCAGTCGTCTCGGTTGGCCGCTCGGCAGCGAACGTGTCTGACCCCAAGCTGCGCGAAATCGTTCATGCCGATCTCACGAATTATGCGCCGATTGAGTCGCAGCTTTCCGGCTTCGATGCCTGCTTCTTCTGCCTCGGCATCTCTTCCGCCGGCCTAACGGAAGAGCAGTACACGCGTGTCACATACGACATCACGGTGCGAGCCGCGGAGACGCTCTCGCGCCTGAATCCGGGCATGACTTTCGTCTATGTTTCAGGGCAGGGAACCGACAGCTCCGAGCATGGCCGGATCATGTGGGCGCGCGTGAAAGGGCGCACGGAGAACGCCCTGCTGCGCCTGCCTTTCAAAGCTGCCTTCATGTTCCGCCCCGGAATTATCGTGCCGCGATTCGGGGCTCGCTCACGCACGGCGCTCTATCGCATCCCCTACACGCTCGCGCGCCCGTTGCTTCCGCTCCTGCTTCGCGCCTTTCCCAATCAAGTGCTGACTACGGACGAGATCGGCCGGGCGATGATTCTTGTTGCTCGCCACGGCGCACCCAAGCCGATCCTCGAAACCGGCGACATTCGATCGCTGCTGAGGCTTTCCTGAACCAGCTGAACGTGCCTACGCGCTTGCGTAGGCGATCTTGCCTTCGCTCACGGTCCAGCGAACCTTGCCCTGCATCTGCCAGCCATCGAAGGGAGTGTTCTTGGCCTTCGACTGCGATTCTGTCGCGCGATAGGTCCACTCGACTTTGGGGTCGAAGACGACAACGTCGGCGTAACTGCCAACGGTCAGCGTTCCGCGGCCTTTCAATCCAAGCAGAGCGGCAGGCTGCGCGCTCAGCAGGCTGAGCACGCGGCCGAGCGGCATGCGCCACTCGCGATGCAGCCAGCGCAGGCTCAGGCCCAGCGCAGTTTCGAGGCCTATGATCCCGTTCGGCGCGAGCTCAAACTCAACTTCCTTTTCGTGCATTGCGTGCGGCGCGTGATCGGTGGCGATTGCGTCCACAA
>CAYOVE010000338.1:0-2828 GCA_964407295.1 uncultured Occallatibacter sp. | reverse complement strand
CCGCCACACTCCTCGCGCCCCTCAAATCTGCGGCTGCCGCAACCGCCGCGGCCTGCATGCTCAAAAACCTGTCTTCCGAATTCTCTTCCAAACATTGTCCTGGACCTCCTGTCCAAAATATGTCTCAAACTATATCGTAAGATATATCTTAATGCAAGCCCAAAAATTGATAATTCAACAAACCATTGACTTTTAAGCTACTTATTGACTCGCTGAGGCCGCGCCTTGACGCCGGCTATCGCAACGATCGGCCAGACCACGGATCACCGCTCACTCTTCACCCTTCACTGACGCTCGAGCGCCGCCCGGTCCCACTTGGCGCAGTTCGCAGCCGCCTCATAGGTGCTCTGCAAGAATTCGAGCAGTGCGGCATCCGGATCCGCCGATTGGCGCATGGCCTCGTAGGGAAAGATGAACTCGCCGAAGGTGCTGTCGAACTTCGCGCCTGCCGGCGAAATTGCGTATTCGCGATAGCCCGGCGGCTCGGGATAGGCGTAGCTATAAAAAAACGGCTCGATGAAGGTACCGTCCGGTCCCGCCGCGCCAGGCCAGAACCCGCAACTGCTCACCTCGTGCGAATAGGCGTCGCGCGTCACGCGATCGGGTAGCCCCGGCATGCTCGGATGTTCCGGCGCTGTGCGACCTGAAAACCGTGTGCACGCCAGATCCATCGCGCCCCAGAACAAATGAATGGGGCTCACTTTGCCGATGAACCGCGCGCGAAAAACTTCGATGACCCGCGTTGCCTGCAGCAGCACCCGCCAGAACCGCTGCGCATACACCGGGTCGTAGGCACGGTGTACATCGTCTTTCTTGAACGGGATCGGCTGCGCCACTTCGCACGGCACCGGCCACATGGTGCACAGCGCATTCAGGCTCTCGAGCGCGGTCATCAGGCGGCTATAAAACTCGGCCACGGTCATCGGCTGTAGTTTGATGGCCTCACGCCCGCCGTCGCTGGTTTCGATCACCAGCTCGTGCGCAACGAAATCGAAATCGATCTGGACCATTCGCGAACCGTGCGCCATCGGCATTGTGGACAGCCCGCGAATGGTCGGATAGAGCGTCACGTTCCAGCAGTGATTGATCGGCGGTGTCAACGCCATCCTCACCTTGCCCACCATCTGCAGCCACAGTTGCAATGTTGCGCAGGTGTCGCTCCACGCGCTCTGCGGCAGCGCCGGCCAAACTTCAATCTTCCGATCGCTCCCCGCGTTTGCCTTCATCGCCTCCCGATCCGTCATCGTCGTGACCTCCACGCAGCCCATGATAAGGCCCAAACCCGTTCCCGGCCCTCCGACTTCCGGCACGGTGGCCCGAGATTCCACTTGCTAACCCGCCATTGCGCCGACTATCGTGAGGCAATCCCCCTGAGGTGTGGCCCATGGCAGACGATAACGGTGCGTTCTCCGCGGTCGAGTCCCTGCTCGGCGATCGCTACACGCGCGAGGCCCGGCTGGCTCCCGCGTTCCTCAGTCTCTTCCCTGTCCTGCTTGTGCTCATCATCTCGTTCACGGGACTTCGCGACATCGTGCCCGCGATCCTGTCGCTCCTTTGCGTTTTTGGAGTCGTCCGCTGGATATCGCACATCGCGCGCGGCATCGGCGACAAGAAAGAGATCAAGCTGTTTCGCCACTGGGGCGGCAAGCCGACCACCACGATGCTGCGCGTTGCAATGGGATATCTGAAGATCAAAGACACAAGCTACGGGGACCAGGTGAAGCACCTCCTTTGGGAAGCGCCCCCCAAAGAAGAACTCCTGGACGAGATCGAACATCGCAAGGGAGTGCTACCGCCAACCGAAGAGCAAGATCAAGCTGTCGCGCATCCCGCCGCGAAAGCAGTGGTCCCTGCCGGAGGGCATGCGGCTGCCGCCAATGCTCCGTCCGCGACCCAGGCTGACGAGCCCGGCACCGTCTCCGACGCGCTCGATCATCTCTACGAGCCGGTTGTGGCGTGGATGCGCGAGAATTCACGCGAGAGCGTGCTCGTGATCGAAGAGGAAATCTCCTACGGATTTCAGCGTAATTTTTTCGCGCTCAAGACCTTCGCGTTTCTCTGCGTGGTGACCTCGTTCGCCGTCGAAGCAAGAGCCGCGCACTTGCAGGTTCAACTGTATCCGCCGTTCGTGACTCATGTTGATAGCAACACGGCTGCTGTGATTCTCTCGGCCCTCGCGGTCTACTTGTTCTTCCTATGTTGGTTCGTCACCGAGAAGAGCGTGATGGTTCAGGGATTCATTTATGCGCGCGCGCTTCTCGACTCTTTCTACGCCACGGACGCCTCAAGCAAACCCGCCCCCAAAGCTGGGAAGGAAGAGCCGAGCTAAGCTCGCGTTCTGCCTCTATACTGTCCCCGTGCCCCTCGCGCCCAACCAAATCGTTGCCCTGATGGTGGCCGTCAGCTTCGCGGCCGGGCTCAACGTCTACGCCACCGTGGCCACTCTCGGCCTTATGGCCCACACCAAGTATCTCGACTTGCCTCCTTCGCTTCATCTCCTGTCCAATTGGGGCGTCATCATCGCTGCTCTCGTTCTCTTCGGCATCAGTTTTTTCGTCGATAAAATTCCCGCGCTGGACCTGGTCTGGAACGCGCTGCACACTTTCATTCGAGTCCCCCTCGCCGCGCTGCTCGCCTTTCAAGCCACAGCGTCTCTTACGCCTGGCGAGCAGCTCGCCGCCACTCTCGCCGGCGGCGCCATCGCCTTTATCGCGCACGGAGGCAAAACTGCTGTTCGCGCCGCAGTCACTCCTTCGCCCGAGCCCTTCTCCAACATCGCGCTCAGCCTCGGCGAAGATGCTCTCGCCGTCTTCCTCACATGGCTCTCC
>CAYOVE010000337.1:0-2842 GCA_964407295.1 uncultured Occallatibacter sp. | reverse complement strand
TGCCCCGGATCAAGCGGATCTTCCCCAGCGACAAGTCGGGCTCTTCTTAACTTGGCAACAATCGTTCGCCATTCGATCTGGCTCAAATCTGTTAGAGACTCTGTAAGGCCCCTGATAGCAGGTGGTTTCAACAGGACTCCAAGCGCCCTTTCATCAGCGGGTCGATCAAACAGGCCTAACATGCGGAGCACGGACAGCTCACGACCCTCCCCAAACCAGCTTTGGTAAGATTCCATCACCTTTCTGGCGTGGGCTCCTTGTCGTACGTCATGACCAAGACGTGCTGACACTTCTTGGAGAAAGCGAATATCGCCATGGTAAGCATCGGAAAGATAGCTGCCCAATAGGGTTAGAGCCAGACAGTGGCCACTGAACTCTTTGCTGGCGCTCAGCAGTTTCTCTTCGTCTCCTTTAACGCCCAGCGCTCGGAGCAGCTCTGCCCCGGCCTCGCCGGAGAGTTGTTCGAGCTCACGGCGCTGGGCCGAGGTGCGCTCGAAATCCGCGATATCGGCGACCTGTATTCGTGTGGTAATCACACAAAGCCCCCGATTGAAGGCAGCGAGTTCTCGTAGAAGCGCCTGAAGCGCAGGCTCACGGACCCGCCCTTCTTCTGGACCAGGTGGATTCTGGAGCGGCTCCAGACCATCCAGAACCAATAAGGTTCGACGCTGCGCGACGAGCTTCGCCAACCTTTCACCCTTTTCCCACGCCGTCCCGAGCCGTGGATCTGGATCCCCAAACCACGTGAGAGCCACCTCAAGGAATTCATCGGCGGACGGAGAACCTCCACTTGTCCCCTGCCTGTAGAAAGACCAAGCAAAGACCAGCTCTGCAGAGCGATACTGTTCAGCAGCCATTCGTCGGAGCCAATGATTGACGAGCGTGGACTTTCCGACCCCAGCCCACGCAACGATGGTGACGACATTTACCTGCTGGTTTGCCCATGCATTATCCAGGAAAGCGATGTCTTCCTCTCGCCCAAAAACATCGCTTCCGGTAACGGGCAATCTCGCTACGGAAATTCTCTCCGGCCCCAGTCCGACCGACGGCTTGCCAGTTCCGACGCACGACTCGGTAAGGAGCGTCTTCTGCAGGCTCTGACGAGTGATTCTACGCTTCGCCTCGACAGCGCCTGTGATCGCCGGAATCGCCTTCAGAAGTTCGGCCGGGTTCTGGAAGCGCTGCCCGGGGTCTTTCTCGAGGAGCACATCAAGTAGAACGACGACCGGTTGTGGAACAGCTTCCAGCAGGTCGAGCGGTAACGGTGCATGCTGATGCTGATACATCACCTCAACGGCGGTGCCGCGGAATGGGGTCTGGCCGGTCAGCATCTCCCACAGCGTGATACCCAGAGAATACAAGTCTGAACGGACGTCCACGCTGGTATCATTAAATTGCTCCGGGCTGGCAAAAGAGGGCGTGCCGACGAAACCCCCTCGAGTAATGCGGGTCTCACTCCCAGCCGTTGCCGCCGCCTTTGCCAGCCCGAAGTCAATCACTTTGATGGTGAGCTCCGGCCCCTCGACAAGCATCAGATTTGCCGGTTTAAGATCGCGGTGCACTAACCCGTGCACTTCGATGGCCACCAGCGCCCTGGCGACTTGCGTGATCACTTCTAAGGCCAGAGCCGGCGGCAGCGGTCCGCTACGTCGCAGGCGCGCTTCTAACGTTTCGCCCTCGACCAGTTCCATCGCGTAAAAGCATTGACCATCACGCTGGCGCGTCCCGTAGTAAAAGACCGAGGCGACGTTCGGGTGCCGCAGCCGCGCGGCCGCGCGCGCCTCGCGCAGGAAACGTTCCCGCGCTTCAGGGTGGGCCGCGATACGAGCGTCGATGACTTTAAGAGCCACTTCATTTCCCAAGACCGTGTCGAAGGCCTTGAAGGTGATGCCCATCGCGCCTCGACCCAATTCCACTTGCGTGCCGTCGGTATGGATAGCGACTTGGTAATGGTCAAAGCGTCGCGGCGACTGTTCCGGTAACGGCTCGGCGGTATCCTCAGAACAAGACTCGCTAGATTCGACCCCTCCAGCCAGAGCCTGGCGCAGCATGCACATGGGACAGGATTCGCTCTCAGTTAGAGCGGAGAACCTGGCACCGCAAACGGTGCAAGCTCGGATTTCCCGAGCCGCTAAGTCCGCTTTTTTGCCGGATTTATGGTGGCTACGGGAATTTGTTTTCATGGGAGGATCCATCCTTCGGCAACCACTAAAGCTTCGCAAAGTTCGTGAATCTCGGCGTCGACCTCAGCAGGGGTTGAGACCGTGCGGCCAATCTCCTCGCGCACCGATGCGGTGTACTGTTTGCGCAAGCGATGGATTAGCGTCTTTACCACCCCCACACTGACTTGTAGCGCAGCGGCTGCTTGTTCGTAGGTGGGCGGTTCTTTGCCGTTTCCAACCTCTAAAAAGGCTTTTAGCGTCTCAAACGTGGCCGCGTTGTGACCGATCGCGTATTCCTGGCGTAAGCAGTTCATCGCCTCGCCCAGCAATGCCATGGCCCAGCGGGCGGCGAAGACCTTTTCCGGCGTGAGCGCATCGACCGGTTCCAACTTGTAGCGGTCCTCAGCGTCTTGCATATCCAGAGCCACAAACTCCACCCCTCCGCCCCGTTTCAGGCAGCGGGCCCGGTCCGCCTCCGTCGAAAGGTAGTTTTGCAACGATCCGAGCAAAAACGATCGGAACTTTCCCTTCAGCGGATCCGCGCGCGCCACCGTCTTGTGCTCAAGCAAATGCAGAAAAAAGCCCTGGGTCAGATCCCGCGCCTCTTCCGAAGCGTGACCCCGGCGCCGGACATATGCGTACAGGGGATACCAGTAGATTCTGTAGAGTTCACTGAGCGC
>CAYOVE010000336.1:0-2858 GCA_964407295.1 uncultured Occallatibacter sp. | reverse complement strand
CAGCGCCGCGCGGATGCGGTGGTGCAGTACCTGGCGGCAAAGTATGGCGTCGCGCCGCACCGCTTCTACCTGATCGGCATCGGCAAGGACCAGTATGTCGCGTCGAATAACACGGCTGAAGGGCGCAAGCAGAATCGCCGCGTGCAGGTGCAGTTGCTCTCAAACATGAACGGCAGCGAAGCGCAGAGCCAGGGTTCGACTAATACTGGACAGTCCAATGCGCCGGCCGGTCAGGTTACGACTTCGACGCCGGTTCCGGAATAAAGCGTAAACGCGGTTCCCCTGATCTGTTGGTTGTTTTTTAGAGGGCAGGCCCGAGAGGGTCTGCCCTCTGTGTTTTGAGGGGGCAGTGCTAAGAGTTGGTTGCGGAAAGCTGTTTGACGTGCTCCGCGCGGACATCGTTGGCCGTGAAGAGGCGCAGGAACGGGACGTGTTTCTGGGCTTGCCAGAAGGACGCGTCACTCATGGGTCGGGCATTGGCGGCGGCCTCGACCGCAGGGCGGCCGGCGGCCTCTTCGCGCTCGACGATGCAAACCACCGCGACAACATTCATGCCGGCTTCCTGCGCGGCCTCAATGGCGGCGATGGTGGAGGCGCCGGTGGTGCAAACATCGTCGACGATAACCACGCGCGCGCCTTTGCGGAAGAATCCCTCGATACGGCGGCCCGTGCCATGAGTTTTTTCGGCCTTGCGGACGAGGAAGCCATGGAGCAGCGGCGGGCGCGGGTTCGATTGTGAATGCGACAGAGCGCGCCAGGCGCTGGCGGTAGCAACGTTGGAGACGATCGGGTCGGCACCCATGGTGAGGCCGCCGACGGCTTCTGCGTCGATCTTGTTTGTCTCAAGCAGTTCGAGGATGGCGTGGCCGGTGAGCCGTCCGCCTTCGGCATGCAGCGTCGTAGTTCGGCAGTCGATGTAGTAGTCGCTTGTGCCGCCTGAGGAGAGCTTGAACTGGCCGAGCTTGAAGCTCGTGCGGGCGAGGAGCGCGAGAAGCTGCTGTGCGTGGGTTGGTGTGGGCATCATTGAGATTGTAAAAGAACAGGGAACAGGGAACAGGGAACAGGGAACAGAAAAGCACTCTTAGGATAGTTTTTTAAGTTTGTTCATCATTGCGACCAGCATTCGACTCACTTCCTCGGAAAGCTCTCCTGCAAGCCGGCGCGCGGAGGCGTTGCCGAAGCCGAGCCCGTCAGCGATTGCGAGCTGCGTTTGAACCTCGAAATTTGAGCCACGCGCGTGGCCAAGAAAGAGAATGTATTCTCCTCGACTTGATTTTCCGTATCCTTCAGCGATGTTGCTGGCAATGGAGGCGGATGCGCGGCGCAGCTGATTGGTCAGGCCAAATCGCTCCGAGTCCGGGAAGGATGAAGTGAGTTTGTAGATCGCCAAGCTCAACTGAATCGCTCTCTGCCACACGACTAGATCCTTAAACGAATCGCCCACTTCCTGGCTCCTCGCCGTCCCAAAGAGTTTCATATTGTTTCGGCTGTGTGGTCAACGTATCACAGAAGCACTGTTCCCTGTTCCCTAATCCCTGTTCCCTGCTTTACTCACATTTTGTCGAAGTGGCGGAAGCCGCTGGTGCCGATCAGCGCCAGCGAAAAAATGATGAAGTTGTAGCTGGCGTGGACCAGCGTGCTGGCGGCAAGGGATCTGGTTTTGAGGCGCACGGTGCAGAGAACCAGGCTGACGACGATGAGCAAAAGAAACGGTCCCAGCGAATGGCCTTGCTGGTCGACGTGGAGCAGGGCAAAGGGAATGCTGGTAAGGACTGAGCCGATGACCATGGCGGGGACGGACCACTGCGGGTGGCCGTTGGCATCGAGCGGAGGAGCCGGCCTGTGTTTCATTTGCTCGATCGCCCAGTCCCAGGCCGTGCATAGCGCCGGCAAAAGAAAACCGCGGAAGAACATCTCCTCAAAGAATGGCGCGAGGGTGGTGCCGAAGGCGAACATCAGCCATGCAGCTCCCGGAGAGCTGAACATTTTGTCGATCGGCGCGTTCTTGGGCCCGGGCAGAACGAGTTCGTCGAGGGCGGCTAGTCCGGCGCAACCCAGGGCGGTTGCGGCCAATGGCCAAAATCTTTTGATGGCCACTGCGCCTCGCCACTGTAATCCGATGAGGAGCCTTTCATGCCAGAAGAGTGGGAAGACGAGCACGCTTATCGCAAAGACGAAGAGATAGAGAATCGCTTCGCTGGCAAGGATGAGCGAGACGCTGGTGGCGGCAACCTGGGTTGAGAGGCTCCAGCCGAAGAGGTGAAGGCGCATGGGAAAAAACAAGACAAGGATCGTGCAAACGAATGCGATTCCACCGATGGGGATGAGCAGGCAGACGTGGCCGAAGTGCGGGATCCGTACCGGCGTGCGGACGGGAGGTTGTGTGAAGGATTGAAAAAGCAGCGGCGGTTCATCGCCGGCTGGCGTACCAGGCTCGGAGTACGAAACGAACGACGGAGAAGGTTCGGAGGTAACCGAAATCGACGGCGCGGAAAGAGGAAGTTCGCCGGGTGCGAACAAAGCCGGCTCTTCGTTTCCAGGCGCCTCCTCGGCGATGGGCTGCGCCGGCCGTAAGTCGTGGCTTGCGTCGTCCGCCGCCCCAATCACAGGCTCGCGCGCTTCGTCTTCAGGGGTATGGGTCATTGGCCTACCGGCTTTTTCTCGCTGGGAACCCTACGAGCTGATTGTTTTTGCCGCGTTTGTTTGCCGCTCTTTCCGGGTTTCTTTTGATCATCTGTGCTGGACGGCCCTCCTGCGGAGGAGCCGACCCCGTCGTCATTGGAATTGGAAGCCGGGACGAGTTCTTCTTCTGGCTCGGCGGGCGCGAGGCGGCCATTCGCCAACTTGTAATAACGCTT
>CAYOVE010000335.1:0-2865 GCA_964407295.1 uncultured Occallatibacter sp. | reverse complement strand
GCACCTCGTCCAGCACCGCCAAATCCGCCTTGCGCATGGGCGAGAGCAGAAAATCCCTGCCCGGCCGCTTTCCGCCCGCTGCCGCAATGGCTTCGGGAGGTAAATCGGGGCCCACGCCGATACGCAAGCGCAACCACTCTTGCGTTCCCAGTGCATCGGTCACGCTGCGGGCTCCGTTGTGCCCGGCAGGTGATCCGCGCTCCCTGATCTTGAAGGTGCCCAGCACCAGATCCAGCTCGTCGTAGATCACGAGCAAATCCCGCGCCGGGTCCGCTTCAAACTCATTCAATAGAGCGGCGACTGCAATGCCGCTCAGGTTCATAAAAGTCTCCGGCTTGGCCAGAACCACCTCGCGCCCTGCTATGCGGCAGGTTGCGGTGGTGGCCCGGCATCGCCGGTTCTGCACCACAACGCCCTCCTGTTGAGCGATGCGGTCGATGGCCATGAATCCCGCGTTGTGCGGAGTCCACAGATACTCGAGACCGGGATTGCCAAGCCCCACGATCAGGAAAGGGCCGCGCTGAAAACCGGTCTCGCTTGCTTCAGGCAAGGCTTACTTCTTCGCCTCGGGCTTCTTACCCGCTGGCGCCTCTGCATCGCCCTTGCCCTTCTTGATGACTTCAGGCTCGCCCGAAGCGCCTGCCTCACCCGCCGCAGGAGCCGCACCCGGTACTGCCGCCGCGCCTTCCACTGCCTCAGGCGTCGCAACCACTTCCTCGCGGATGGTGACAACGTGAGCCACGGTGGCATCTTCAGAAGTCAGGTACTTGATCTTGTCGGAGTGCGGCAAGCCGCTCACGCGGATTACCTGGTGCATCCCCAACTCGCTCACATCCACATCGATGTGACCCGGAATATCGGCGGGCAGGCACTCGATCTCCACTTCGCGCAGCACCTGGTCCAAAACGCCGCCTTCAGTCTTTACGCCGATCGGAATGCCCAGCAGCTTAACCCGCACGCGCACGTGCAGAACCTTGTCAAGCGCAATGCGCTTCAGATCGATGTGAATCAGCTTGTCCTTGATCGGCTCCCGTTGAAAGTCGACAATCATGGCCTTGGTCACAGGCTGGCCCGCAACCTCTACATCCAGAATCGTGTTCCGGCCGGTTTCGGAGTAGAGGATTCGGGAAATCTGTTTGGGGTCCACTTCCACAGCTACGGGATCCAGTCCCGAACCGTACAGCACAGCCGGAATCTTGCCTGCGACGCGCACGCGGCGCGCGGCGTTCTTATTGAATTTTCCCTCGCGGGCTTTGGCGACGATAACTTCTGGCATTTCTCGTTTTCTCGTTTCTCTAAAGATCGGGCACGGGTGAAGCAGCTTTCAGCCGTCAGCCATCAGCCTTCAGTCGATGGCGGCGCTCAAATCTGGTTTCTTCCGCTCCCTTTGTTAGGCCGGCCGCTGGCCGGCAGTTCATAGTTCGTAGTTCTTAGTTCACAGTTCTCGGTTCCCTCAGTTTGGCCTGCTTAGCAGTCGGCAAGACTACGAACTGCGAACTAAGAACTATGAACTGCACTTCAGCTAAACAGCGTACTCACGCTGGTCTCCAAATGAATGTTCTCGATTGCCGTACCCAAAAGCCCCGCAATCGAGAGCACTTTAATCTTGGGCAGCTTGTGTGCCGCCTCGCGTAAAGGAATGGTGTCGGTCACGACCAGTTGTTCCAGCCGCGAATTGGCAATGCGATCGATAGCCGGGCCCGAAAGCACGGCATGGCTGGCGCAGGCGTATACGGCCTTCGCGCCGGAAGCGTACAGCGCGTCCACAGTCTTTACCAGCGTGCCCGCCGTATCGATGATGTCGTCGATGATGAGGCACGTTTTGCCGTTGACGTCGCCGACCACGTGCATCACTTCGGCCACATTGATGTCGGTTCGCCGCTTATCCACGATGGCCAGCGGAACTTCCATCTTCTGCGCGAAGTGACGAGCCCGTTCCACGCCGCCCGCATCCGGAGAAACTACCGTCAGGTTGGGCAGCTTGAGTTCTTTGAAATGACTCACCAGCACCGGGCTGGCAAAGATGTGATCGACGGGAATGTTGAAGAACCCCTGAATCTGCGCGGCATGCAAATCGACAAAAAGCGCGCGGTTTGCGCCGGCCGTCGTCAGCAGGTCGGCAATCAGTTTCGCGCTGATCGCCACGCGCGGACGATCCTTGCGATCCTGGCGCGCGTAACCGTAGTAAGGAACCACCGCAGTGATCCTTGCCGCCGAAGCCCGCTTGAGCGCATCGATCATAATGAGCAATTCAACCAGGTGCTGATCCACCGGATAGCAGGTGGGCTGCACCACAAAAACATCCACGCCGCGCACGTTCTCAAGAAGCTGAAAGTAAACTTCCCCGTCGGCAAAGCGCTGCATCTTGGCCTCACCGACCTTGACGCCAATATCCTCGCCAATGGCCTGAGCAAGCTTGGGGTTCGCCGTGCCGCTGAAAAGCTTGAAGCGCTTGTCTTCGCCTAGCTTCGTGGGCTTCTTGCGCTCCGGCGCCGGCGCCGGCTTTGCGTCCTTGGCCTTGCCGTCCCCTGAACCGCTCCCGGCCCCACCTTTCGGTGCGTCCTTGCCGGCTTCATGTTTCTCCGGGCCAGGTTGCTTGTCCGGGCCTGTTTCTCCCGGCTTGTTTTCCAGTGTCGCTGTCGACATTTCCGTGTCCATCTTGAGAGCACCTCCATGCTGGTTGGCTATGGCTGCGTTCCTATTTGAGCTCCCAGCTTCTAGCCGCTAGCGACGAGCTCATTCCTGCAGAATCCGAGATTCTCGGTTCAAGCGAGAAGAAGCTGGTAGCTAGAAGCTAGCGGCTAGAAGCAGTCTTTCTGGCTGGGCGACCAGGATTCGAACCTGGATAAATGCCTCCAAAGGGCA
>CAYOVE010000334.1:0-2883 GCA_964407295.1 uncultured Occallatibacter sp. | reverse complement strand
TATGACGAAATCATGGGCCTGGACCTCGTGGGGCCGATGGAGGCGTTTGCAAGCGCGCACTTGAACTCGCCGAAGGCGGGCAGGGAAGCTTGTTATCGGGTAACCATAGCAGCGCTGGAGGGGAAAACGTTTCGCTCCGAGTTCGGGCTCACGATCACGGCGGAAAAGAGCCTCTCCGGCATTCGTGATGTGGACACATTCCTCATTCCCGGCGGCAGAGGCTTGCGCGAGCCGAATGGCCACCACAAGCTTACGGCCTGGCTGCGAAAGAATTCGGGCTCGATTCGGCGGATCGCGTCGATTTGCACGGGAATCTATGGCCTCGCGCCATCGGGATTGTTGAACGGCCGAAAGGTGGCGACGCATTGGAGGTTCGCTGGGGATTTGGCGAAGCGTTATCCCACACTGAAAGTCAATTCCGGCTCGCTTTACGTCAGGGACGGGAAATACTGGACCGCTGCGGGAGTGACGGCGGGCATAGATCTTTCGCTGGCCCTGATTGAGGAGGATTTCGGCTCAGAGGTAGCGCTTTCGGTCGCACGCGAACTGGTTGTGTACATGAAGAGGTCTGGAGGACAGGAGCAGTATTCGGAGCCGCTGCAGTTTCAAGTACAATCGCGCAGTCGCTTTGCGGATCTTTTGCCGTGGATGCTGGCGCACCTGGAGCACGATCTTTCGGTCGAGGCACTTGCAGAGCGCGTTTCGTTGTGCCCACGGCAGTTTTCGCGGCGCTTTTCCCAAGAGTTTGGGAGTAGCCCGGCTTCGTTTGTGCGGCGACTGCGGCTGGACGAAGCACGGCAGCGCCTCTCCGCGCCGGAGTGTACGGTGGAGGGCGTAGCGTGCTCAGTGGGATTCAGCGACGGCGACAATTTCCGACGCGCCTTCGAACGGTCCTTCGGAATTGCTCCGAGCGCGTATCGAGGACGGTTTGCGGCGAGGGGTTAGAGACTGCGTTGAGAGTATGAGAAAGGAAATACTCGGATATCCGCCAGTCTGGGCTTGGCGAGGGTATTCTAGCCTTCTCAAAGTGCGGGCGTCACGTCCACTCGCTCCTTTTTTGGCAGTGAGCACGGGGCCCCCTCGCTGCATGCGACTACATCTTTTTGTGTAGTTCGGCGTGTTTTCATTCGTATTGACGGCCTACCCAAAGCAAGGGACACTGGGGCAGGAGAATCCAAATGAGCTCGTTCGGAAGGCCGCCGAGGTCTTCGCCCGACAAGCCCACCTTTCTCATGTGTCCTCCCACGCTCTATGACGTGAATTACGTCATAAACCCGTGGATGGCTGGAAATGTGAACCGGTCATCGCGCCAGCGGGCCACAGATCAATGGAAAGTGCTCCACAACGACGTAGCGAAAATTGCGGACGTGCTCCTGGTGGAACCACAACCAGGTTCCCCCGATATGGTCTTCACCGCGAACGCCGGCTTGGTCTTCGACGGCACAGTGGCTCTGAGCAGCTTTTATCACCCCGAGCGGCAAGGGGAGGAACCTCATTTCCGCCGCTGGTTCCAAGAGTCCGGTTTCGCGATTTGCAACGTGCCGCGCGGGACGCCTTTCGAAGGGGAAGGGGATGCGCTCTTCGAAGCGAATGGCACCAGCCTGTGGGTCGGTCACGGCCCGCGTACAAATGAGAACAGCCTGCGGCAATTGACTGATCTCTGGGACATAGAAGTCGTTCCTCTGCGCCTTGTCGACCCGCGCTTCTACCACCTCGATACATGCTTTTGCCCGCTCTCCAACGGCGAAGTCATGTACTATGCCGCCGCCTTCGACCCCGAATCGCAAAAAACGATTCAAGATCGCTACCCGAAAGCGAAGAGAATCTGCGTCTCCGAAGCGGACGCGCTGTGCTTTGCTTGCAACGCAATCAATATTGGCAGAAACATTCTCCTCAATCGGATCAGCACTGATCTTTCCACCGAATTGCAATCGCTCGGTTACCAGGTTATTCAGATCGAACTGACGGAATTCCTCAAAGCTGGAGGTGCCGCAAAGTGCCTCGTGCTCAGGCTCAGTGAGATGGACGTGACCCATCGCGCAAGCGTCTGAATTGCTAACTTGTGCGCGGAGCAGTCGCAATCCGCACGAACCTACGATTCGGATCCGTTTCCGATAACTCCCGAGATGTCGGCCAGTATTTTAAGAATCCAATTGTGGTCTCAAGCTACACCGTGGATCGCAAACTCGTAGTTGTGCCACATCACGCCTACATTGGTTTGTTGTTTTATCGCACTGACCTTCTCCAGCGGTACGGTTATCGTAGGCCACCCAAAACGTGGAACGAACTTGAGTCGATGGCGAACCGGATTCAGACGGGGGAACGAGCCAGAGGAGTGAAGGATTTCTGGGGCTATGTATGGCAAGGTGCCGCCACTGAAGATTTGACCTGCAATGGCTTGGAATGGCAGACGGCTAACGATGGTGGCCGAATCATCGAAGATGACCAGACGATCAGCGTAAATAACCCGCAGACGATCAAAGCGTGGCAGCGTGCTGCGCATTGGGTCGGATTCCACAACTGTCTGGGGATCCGATGGAACTCCCTAAAGTCGTGATCGACCTGCTCTGGCCTAGATCCATTTCATCCTCAGCAGCCAAACCTTGACGCCTTGCGTAAGGCCCGTGTAGGCAAGGAGCGTCAGCAGCAGGATCGGCCAATACATCGCGGGCAGGTGCGTCAGTCCCAGCGAAGAGGCCAAGGGGGAATACGGCAGCCACGCTCCGAAGGCCATGATGGTCAATGTCGTGATCAGCAACGGCCAGCTAGCACGGCTCTGGAAGAAGGGAATCTTGTTCGTGCGAATGATATGGATAACGAGCGTCTGCGTCATGATGGACTCAACGAACCAGCCTGTCTGAAAGAGCGGGGCGCGGGATGGAT
>CAYOVE010000333.1:0-2895 GCA_964407295.1 uncultured Occallatibacter sp. | reverse complement strand
CAAAAGGCCTCCCGCCTGTACGATGTACCGCGCGGGAGGCCCTCTGGCTGGCGACGTCGCTAATTCGACGAAGTGCTGGTGGTATTCACAATGGTGATTTGCGTCTCGCCATTATTTTCGCTTGCGGATTGCGCCACCGTCACTGTGACGGAGTTGGAGCCGCTCTGCATCGTGATGAGTCCGCCGCTCCCGGTTGACATGATCTGCGCATTCGGGCCGGCTTGGCCTTTGTAGAAGGTCATCACCTTATCCGGCGAGTCGGGCGTGAGGAAGTTCGCGGTGACCATGGATTTGCTGCCGATGGTCATGCGCAAACTGCCTTTACCCTGTGTCGCGCCGGGATAGATGGCAATACCCAGGTCGCTTGCCGTCATCGTTTGGTTTGGGTTTTCGGTGATGGCGCCCTTGGGCGTATTGATGGTGATCTCGCCGTTGGCATCCTTATGCACGGACTTGGCGACACGATAGATTCCGTAGCCGACAATTCCGGCGCCAATAATTCCCAGGCCAACAAAGACGGCCACGACAATGAGAATGATCTTGAGGGCGCTGGAACCTTGCTTGGGCGGAGGCGCTCCGACCGGCGGCGGCACGGGCTGAAACGAGCCGGGCTGAGGGACTTGACTGTTTGTGGCGTCGGACATAGACCCATCCTTTTTATCGAGCATTCTGATGGTGAGTTTTGACCGGGGGTTCTGGAACCGCTCCACTATACCTGATCCAGCATGAATCCTGTAACAGGTTTTTTGCTCGCTGCAGGCCGAGTCCTCCAGCTTTAACGTGGAATTCATTCCCGAATCGCGATTCGGCAAATGCAAGGCGGCCGCCGGCGCCGGACAATCCGGCCCCATCGGCTTTACCATCAGAAAGTAAGCTCAGGAGCTCCACCATGAAGATGCGGCCGGGAGAGCAAACCGGTTTTCTGTTGTGCGGCAAGGAATGGACCGAAGGTGAGGCGCTCGAAGTCCGTTCGCCGTGGGATCAGGGGCTCGTAGGCCGTGTGACCATCGCCACGCGGGCAGACGCGCGTCAGGCCTTGAATCATGCCGTGGCGAGTCTGCGCCGCACCCGCGCTTTGCCGCGCTGGAAACGGCGCGAGATTCTGGAGGATGTGGCCGCCGCGCTCATTGAGCAGAAAGAACGGTTTGCGCAGTTGATCGTCGCCGAGGCAGGCAAGCCACTGCGGATGGCGCGGACGGAAGTGGATCGCGCCGTGCTCACCTTCAAAACTGCAGCCGAAGAAGCTGTCAGATCGGGTGGAGAGAGCATTCCGCTGGATTTGACTGAAGGCAACGAGGGGCGCTGGGGGCTGGTGCAGCGGTTCGGCATCGGGCCGGTTCTGGCGATCACTCCGTTCAACTTTCCGTTGAACCTGGTAGCGCACAAGGTTGCACCGGCCATTGCCGCGGGCTGTCCCGTGATGGTTAAACCCGCGCCGCAGACGCCGTTTACCGCATTGGCGCTGGGCGAGGTGATCTTGAAGGCTGGCTGGCCCGAGGAAGCGCTGGCCGTGCTGACGCTGGCCGATGCCGACACCGCGTGGCTCACGGAAAAGGAAGATCGCATCAAGCTGGTCAGCTTTACGGGCTCGGCCAAAGTGGGCTGGGAGCTGAAAGCGCACTCGGGGCGCAAGCGCGTCCTGCTTGAGCTTGGCGGGAACGCCGCGCTCGTGGTGCACAGCGACTGGAAGAATCTGGATGACGCGGCACTGCGCACCGCAAATGCGGCGTTTGGTTTTGCCGGCCAGTCGTGCATCAGTGTGCAACGCGTCTTTGTGGAGCGCAGCATCTTTCAAACCTTCGTATGGAAGGTAGTGGATGTTGCGGAAAAGATGGTGATCGGCGACCCATCCAGTGACGCCACTGAAGTGGGGCCGATGATCCGCCTGAGCGAGGCGGAGCGCGTGGAAGCCTGGGTAAAAGAGGCTGTGGAGGGCGGCGCCAAGCTTGTGACGGGCGGCGAACGCAAGGGATCCATGGTCACGCCGGTTATTCTGAGCGCAACCAAAGCCGGCATGAAGGTTCGCGATGAAGAGATCTTTGGGCCGGTGCTGCTGATCGAGCCCTATGACGACTTCGAGGACGCGCTGGCTCAGGTGAATCACTCGAAGTACGGATTGCAGGCAGGCCTGCTCACGCGCGACTCCGGGCGCATCCTCACCGCGTATCGCGAGCTGGAAGTGGGCGCGCTGATCGTCGGAGACACACCAAACTGGCGCCTGGATCCGATGCCTTACGGCGGAGTGAAGGAGTCAGGCCTCGGTCGCGAGGGCATCCGGTGGGCCATTGAGGAGATGACCGAGCCGCGCATGTTGGTGATGGCGTCCCTGGGATAGAGCGCGAACGCCACCGATTCACAACGCAGCGTTTCGGCGCGAACTTTCAACGGGAGAACGACTATCCCTTTTTGGCCTTGGCTCGCACCGCGGCCCAGCGCTTGCGCTGCGCATCGGCAATCCGCTTGCGCGCGTCAGCACTGAGAATACGCTTCTTCCTGGGTTTAGCCTTGCTGGCCGACTTCGCTGCTTTGCGTCCGGATGCGGCGGATGCTGTGCCAAGGTTGGCCAGCAATGCGCGGGCTTGCGTGAGCTTTGAAATCTCAGAGTCTATTTGGGCAAGAATATTTTCAATCGCCATGTTCAAAGAATAACTCAGAACATTCGCGCCCGCACAGCTTGAGTCAAGAGATTTTTCACTTACTTATGAGGGTTATTGGGTCGATCGATGCGCCGCTGAGCTAAGTTACAGCCGTCGAGATGTCCAGAGACACCGCAGCGGGATGAGCTATGCAGCCCATCCCGCCGAGTTACTTGCCCTTGCGGGTTCAACTTAGAAACAACGAACTTAGGCGCCCAGATACATCACGTGCACATAGGTGCCGAGGCGCACATTGTAG
>CAYOVE010000332.1:0-2902 GCA_964407295.1 uncultured Occallatibacter sp. | reverse complement strand
AAGTGACCGGCGCGAATGCGTGGACGGTGGCGAAGCCGCCGAAGCCGACGCTGTAATATGCCCTGAACGCATCCTCGATGTGGAGCCGGAGTTCCCCTCGGGACCAGACCGTTGATTTTACGGTTTTAATGCTGAGTCTAAGGCGGGTACCCATTTAGACGTCTGTACTTCGCTGATTCGTTCATTCGGGGGATTGGCAGCGTCCTAATTCGAGACTGTTCTGAATGCGCACATCTCCAGCCGTCCTGGACGTTGCACTTCTGCTGCGCCGCACCGCGCCTGCTGTTGGAAAAAGTGTATAGTACGCGTGTCCCGGATTCCGAAGAGGCTACGGAACGAGACTGAAGTGCGGAGGCACGATGAAACGCATCTTGATGTTTTCATTCCTGACGTTGGGGGTATTGACCTTGGTCGCGGCCGGAGCCGCAAAAAACACCGAAGCGAACTACAAGTTCGCCGAGGTGAAGCCATTCACGATTGCCGACGGAGTCCAGTTCCCGCCAGACAATGTGAACTCGAAGGACCATCTCGATTCTCTCTATAGTCATTTCAGCGATGCACTGGTGAAGCAGAAGGTCGTGGAGCAGGTGGTCGCCGCCGGCGGAACGATTCCCGACGCGGACGCCGCCGACTCGATCGTGATCGAAGGCACGATCACCGATTTTGCCAAGAACGGCCGGAACATGGCGCATCCGCCGGAACTGACTTTACGCATCGACATCTACCGTCGAAGCGACCATTCGCTGATTACTTCGCTTACCCCGAAATTCAAACTGGCCTGGGAGACCTGTACCAATCAGAAGTACTTTGGAAATGCGGTGGGCATTTGGGCCACGCAGGAGATCAAGAAAGCCTTGAAATGATGCCGGCGGCATCCGCCTGCAGCGAAGAAAAGGGCCGCTCTCCGGCGGCCCTCATCCTGATCCCTGACAACTGAGCACTGACAACTGTTTTCTACCACCGTCCCCAGGCGCGCGTGAAGTAGTCGGTCATCGTCATCCCGATCAGAACGATGAAGACGAAGAATCCTGAAGCCACCGTCAGCTTGGTCAGCTTGGTGGTGTACTTCACATGCATGAAGAACAGCACCACCAGGGTCATCTTGGTGCAGGCGATGGCCAACGCGACGACCGGGTTCCAGAACAGGGTCAAGCCGGGGGCGATGTGCCATTCGCCGAGGTCGATGAACGACATCCAGACCGTCAGGCCGGTAAAGAACAGCAACGCCAGCAGAATCGTTCCGTAGACCACCGGGCTGACGATGTGGTGTTCATGCTCGGCTGCTTCGTTGTGCGCGGACTGCCCGTTGTGTTCGCTCATTCCAATTTTCCCCTCAATACCGGCTGATCAAATAGAGCAGCGGGAACAGAAAGATCCAGACGATGTCGACAAAATGCCAGTACAGGCCAAAGTTTTCAACATAGGTCACGTGCCCTGTCGTGTAGGCTCCGGCTCTCGCCCGGTAGATCATGAATGTCAGGAGCGAAATGCCTATGATCATGTGCAGCGCGTGCATACCGGTCATCGCGAAATACAGGAAGAAGTACATCTCGGTCTTGCCCGCCATGTCCGGCGCCAACGGCTTGTCGTGGTACTCCTTGTAGACCTCGGGGTCGGAGGCCGGATTCACGAACGTCGAATCGCTCCAGTGCAGGCCGGGGACGTGATGCTTCACCCACTTCTCGTGATACTCGATGGACTTGATGCCCAGGAACGCCATGCCCAGGATCCAGGTGAGCGAGAGAAAGAGAACCAGCATCCCCTTCTTGCGCATCTCGGCCGACCAGACTCCCATGGCCATGGTGAAGCTGGAAACGATCAGAACTCCGGTGTTCGCAGTGCCCCAACCGATGTTCAACTGGTGCGAGGCCTCAACGAAGGCCGGGTAATACCAGTTGCGCATAATCAGGTACGCGGTAAACAGCCCGCCGAAGAACATGATTTCGGTGAGCAGAAAGAGCCACATGGCGAAGTTGGTGGCGTCGAACTGCTGGTCGATCGACTCGAAGTGGTGGCGCTGATAGGCCGGATGCTCGTGATGAACCTCCGCTACGGCGCTGCTGGCGGTTGAGGTGCTATCCGACACTCGCCACCTCTTTCTGTTGCTGACGCTCGAGCCACTCGTAGTCGTAAGCTTCGTGGTCCACGATGGGGATCTCAGGGAAGTTCTCGGTGAGCGGCGGCGACTGCGTCTGCCACTCCAGTCCTGTCGCCTGCCAGGGGTTGTTGCCGGCAATGGCGCCGTACTTCAGCGACCAGGTGAGGTAAAGAATCGGCAGCAGGTAGCCCACGCCGAGGATGGTCGCGCCCGCGGTGGAAAAGACATTCAGCGCCTGGAACTCAGGCGGGTAGGCGGCGTAGCGCCGCGGCATGCCCAGTGTGCCCAGGATGAATTGCGGGAAGAAGGTGAAGTTGAACCCGATAAAAGTAACCACGGCCGCGAATTGAGAGATCTTCTCCGGATACATGCGCCCGGTCCACTTGGGCCACCAGAAGTGGATGCCCGACAGAAACGCCATCAGCATGCCGCCCACCATGACGAAGTGGAAGTGGGCAACGATGAAGTACGTCTCCGTCAGGTGAATGTCGGTTCCGGTGGTACCGAGGAAAACGCCGGTCATGCCGCCGATGGTGAACAGGCCCATGAAGCCAAAGGCGTAGAGCATGGGCGTCTCAAACGTGATGGAGCCTTTGTAGAGCGTGAAGGCCCAGTTGAAGATCTTGATGGCCGACGGCACCGCGACGAGCATGGTAAGCAGCGAGAAGACCAACGCCGCGTAATTGGAGATGCCCATGATGAACATGTGGTGCGCCCAGACGAAGAAGCCAAAGACAGCGATGGCCACAGAGGAGAACGCGACCGCCGTATAGCCGAAGACGCGCTTGCGGCTGAAGGTGGAGA
>CAYOVE010000331.1:0-2927 GCA_964407295.1 uncultured Occallatibacter sp. | reverse complement strand
CTCAAGCCAACGGATTTTGTCTGGGGCTCGAACGGAATTGCCGCGCAGTATGGCGTGGACCTGATGATCGCCAATGTGATCGCCCCCAATCCTGAATTTGTGAATACCGCGCGCGACGATTTGCATTATCTGCTCGGCCGGAACACCTTCTCGCTTTCGTGGGTCACGCAGGTTGGCCAGAACTCGGTCCTGCATCCGCATCACCGGCCCAGCGGCTCGGGCGAGCAACCGGGGCCATGGCCGGGCCTGCTGTCCGGCGGTCCGAATGCCGGGCGTCAGGATCCTGTTTTGGCAGCTTTGCCGAAGGATTTGCCGCCAGAAAAAGTCTACGCTGACCAAACTGCTTCGTATGCCAGCAATGAGATCGCAATTAACTGGCAGGCAAACCTGGTTTTCCTGCTGGCCGGGCAATTGCATTAACAGATTTCAACCCGCCATTCCGCCGGCCGCAACCGTCAGCATCCGGCGGAACTTCGGGAAAACGATCGACGAGTGAATTCGGGGGTTCGATGCATCTGCATGCGTTAGATGTCGGCATCATTCTGGCGTACATAGTCTGTACGGTGCTGGTGGGTTACTACGTGTCGCACCAGGGCTCGCGCGACATGAAGGCGTACTTCCTCGGCGGGAACAAGATGCCGTGGTATGTCCTGGGCCTCTCCAACGCTTCGGGCATGTTCGACATCAGCGGCACCATGCTGCTCGTCTATTGGATGTTCGTCTACGGCCTAAAAAGCGTGTGGATACCCTGGCTGTGGCCAACTTTCAATCAGGTCTTCCTCATGGTCTACCTGTCTGCGTGGTTGCGCCGCTCGCGGGTCATGACCGGCGCGGAGTGGATCAAAACGCGTTTCGGCACCGGCCCCGGCGCGCAGTTATCGCATTTGATTGTGGTTCTCTACGCATTCATCAGCATCATCGGGTTCTTCAGCTACGGCTTCAAGGGCATCGGCAAATTCGCGGCCACGTTTCTTCCCTGGCATCTGTCCCCGAATCAGTACGCGCTGATCCTGATTCTGATCACCGCAATCTACGTCATCAAAGGCGGCATGGTCAGCGTGGTCATCACGGAGGTCGTGCAGTTTTTCATCCTCGCCATCGCTTCCTTTGCCGTGGGCATTATCGCCATGATGAAGGTGGCTCCCGGCGCCCTGCATAAGTTAGTGCCCGTGGGCTGGGACAGCGTGTTCTTCGGCTGGCACCTGAATCTCGACTGGTCCACTTTGCTCCCCGCTGCCACGGCCAAGATTGCCGATGACAAGTATGAGTTGTTTGGCTTCTTCGTCATGATGCTGTTGTTTAAGGGCGTGCTGATCTCAGCCGCGGGGCCCGCGCCCAATTACGACATGCAGCGCATCCTTTCCGCGAAGAATCCGCGCGAGGCGTCCTTAATGAGCGCCTGGGTTAACGTCGTCCTCACCCCGCCGCGCTACTTTCTCGTCATTGGACTCACCGTTCTGGCGGCGGCCTTCTTCGGCCCCGACCTCCGCGCCATGGGACCGAAGCTCGACTTCGAACTGGTGCTGCCGATGGCGCTGGGCAGGTTTGTCCCTGTCGGACTGCTTGGCTTTCTGATCGCCGGCCTCCTCGCCGCTTTCATGGCTAACTTTGCCGCCACCGTAAATGCCGCGCCGCCCTACTTCGTCAACGACATCTACAAGCGCTACATCCGTCCCGATGCGCCGCCGCGCACCTACGTTCGTCTTAGCTATCTCAGTTCTCTCGCCGTTGTGGTCATCGGCGTCCTCATCGGGTGGAACGTACAATCGGTGAACTCCGTTGTGCTGTGGATCGTATCTGGTTTATGGGGCGGCTACACCGCGTCCAACGTTCTAAAATGGTACTGGTGGCGTTTTAACGGTTTCGGCTACTTTTGGGGCATGTTGGCTGGGATTGCCTCCTCCGTCGGGTGTGCAATCGATGCCAACACAGGAAAGTGGCTTGAAAACAGCCCACTCGTCCACTATCTACTTCAGAGGTATGCCATCAATTTGGATGTCGCCATCGTCTTTCCTCTGGTGCTTGCATTGTCGTTGATCGGATGCTTCGCCGGAACCCTGCTGACCAAGCCGGAAGACGACGAAGTTCTGAAGGATTTCTATCGTCGAGTGCGGCCGTGGGGACTCTGGGGCCCCATCTATCGCAAGGTTCTCGCCGAGGATCCGGGCTTCAAGCGCAACACCGATTTCATGCGCGACATGTTCAACGTCGCGGTCGGCATTGTCTGGCAGATTTCGCTGGTCGTGCTGCCTATGTATGTCGTCATCTGGGAGCTCAAGCGCGCCGCCCTCACCCTGCTTGTCGTCCTGGTCACCTCGGCAATCCTCAAATTCACTTGGTACGATCATCTTGAGCGCCGCGAGGTTGAGACGGATAAAGCCGCCGCTTCCCCGTCTGCCTCTGCTTAAAGCCCCGCGGACTTTTTCGGAAGACTAGATAGATGGCAAGAAAGACGAAACCGAGACGCGAGCCAAAGCCTGGGCAGCCCGTCAGCCTGCGCATCCTTGGCGAGTATCTCGACCTGTCGCCGGCAACCATCTCGCTCGTCCTGAATGACGCGCCCGGTGTGCGCGCCATTCCCCAGGAGACGCGGGACCGGGTGAAGGCGGCCGCCGAAAAATTCGACTACCGGCCCAGCTTCTACGCGCGCTCGCTTCGCAAGCGGCAAACCTTCTCCATTGGTGTCTTAGTCCCGGAGCTGAGCGACAGTTATACCGCGCAGGTGCTCACCGGTGTTGAGGAATCGCTGATCGAGGAGGGTTACTTCTACCTCACCGCCAGTCATCGCCGCAAGCCTGACTTGATTGAAGAGTACCCGCGCATGCTCATGGAGCGGTCGGTCGAGGGTTTCATCCTGATCGATACGGTCCTTCAGCACCCTTTCAAAATTCCGGCGGTCGCGGTTGCCGGGCACCGCGAAATTCCTG
>CAYOVE010000330.1:0-2937 GCA_964407295.1 uncultured Occallatibacter sp. | reverse complement strand
GGGGAAGCTGGTGCGAGTGACACACGGAGCGGTGCTGGACGTGGCGGTGGATCTGAGGCGGAGCTCGCCGACGTTCGGCAAGCATGTTGCCGTGGAGCTGAGCGGAGAAAACGGCAGAATGCTCTGGATTCCGCAGGGATTCGGTCACGCATTCCTGGTGCTGAGCGAAATCGCGGGATTTGCCTACAAAGTGACGGATTTTTATTCGCCGGATGGTGAGCGGACGATTCTGTGGAACGATCCGGAGTTGAAGATCGAGTGGCCGATTGCCATGGATGGAGCGATTGTGTCGGAAAAAGACGCCAGGGGGAAGCTTCTGCACGACGCGGAGGTATTTGCGTAAACTAAGCAGGAGCACAAGCCAAGAGAAAACCTAAGAACAGGAGAGATTCCGTGAGGGAGATTCTGTGCGCGGAGGCGTCCGCCGCGGCGTTGCCGGGCTGGTTGGGGAGATTGACGAGACGATCGGGCGATGAGACGACGGGAGAAATGACCGCACCCCGGCCTGTCGATGAAACGTTTGGTAAAGTGCCCGAGGTCGTGATCGGCTTCTGGATCATCAAAATCGCCGCGACCACGCTGGGCGAAACCGGCGGCGACGCGCTCTCCATGTCGCTGAACCTGGGGTATGCGACCAGCACGATTATTTTCTTCGTGCTCTTTGCTGTTGCTGTAGGTGCGCAAATCCGGGCAAAGAGATTTCATGCGTTTCTGTACTGGGCGGTGATCGTCGCAACGACGTTGACTGGGACGACGATGGCCGACTTCTCCGATCGCTCGCTGGGGATTGGGTATCTGGGCGGGTCGATCATTCTTTTCACGCTGGTGATCGCGGTGCTGACGACATGGCGATTGAAGATGGGATCGATTTCGGTCGAGTGCATCACCTCGCCGAAGGTGGAGATGTTTTACTGGACGACCATCCTCTTTTCCAACACGCTCGGCACTGCGCTGGGAGATTGGGTAGCAGATTCGGGCCCGGGCTACGAAGGCGGCGCGCTGATCTTTGCCGGGTGCATCGCGGTCGTAGCGCTGATTTATTTCTTCACCAAAACGTCGCGCGCGGTGCTGTTCTGGGCGGCGTTTGTGCTCACCCGGCCGCTGGGCGCAACGCTGGGCGACCTGTTGACGAAGCCGGTTGCAAATGGCGGCCTGAACCTGAGCAGGTACAGCTCGTCGGCGGCGATTGCGTGCTTCATGGTGATCTGCATTCTGGCGTTTCCACAACGCGCGGGCCAGCATCCGGGCGCCAAGCCGGGAAAGTAAACAACGGAATGCATGCAGATGGCAGCTCTCAGGCGGATGGCTTTACTTGCCGCATGAGAAAGTGTTACGTTGCAGGAATCCCCTCCAGAAATCCCTTTTTTAGAGCAGGAGCATTGTTATGTCGTGTCCCCGTTGCGGCGCCGAGTCGCGGCCGAATCAGGAGTTCTGCACAAGCTGCGGAGCAGCCTTAGGACCTCAGGAAAACCCGCAGGGTTTTGCCGCTCCCGCCGCCGGACCCGTTGCGCAGCCGGCAGCGGCCTCGATGCATCCGATCCCCGAGGGCGGGCTAACGCTGGAAGAAGTTGTCGCATGGCTACAGAGCGGGGGCTACTCCGCGAAGGTGGTCACCGCCGAAAGCGGTAAGCGCCACATCATAACGAATAGCCATGGCACCCCGTTCGACATCTTTATGCCCGGCTGCGAGAGCGGCCGCTGCTCCTCCATTGAACTCGTGGTTGCCTTTGCGTGCAAAGGCAAATTCGATGTTTCGAAGCTGAACGAGTGGAACAGCGAGATCCCCTGGTGCAAGGCTTATTACGACAGCGTCAACGATCCATCTCTTGACATGGATATCGCCCTCTCGCCGGGGGGCACGTACGAATCGCTGAACGATCAGTTTTTGACCTGGAACAGGGTGCTCGGCAACTTCATCGCCAAGTACGATCTGCGATAGATGCCTTGCCGAATTAGGAATTGATGCCTTGCCAAGGCTTGTGTGAATTTGTTCCTTACGAATGGAGAGTCAGGATGCCTTGTCCTCGTTGCGGCGCAGAGACCTTACTGAGTCAAGGATTTTGCACGAAGTGCGGAGCCGCTTTAGGAACTGCGGAAAGCGCGCAGAGTGCTGCTACCGCGGTTCCCGGACCGGCCTCGCAGGTCGCGCAGGCCGTGCCCGCCGCACCACAGCCGCTGCCAGCCCCACCCCCGCCTTCACCGAGTCTGATACACCCCATTCCCGACGGTGGATTGACGATCGAAGAGATGTCTGCGTGGCTCGAGAGCGAAGGCTACGGCGTGAAGTTCGTAACCGGCGAAAGCGGGAGACGCCACATCGAAACCAACAGCCAGGGCTTCCCGCTCAACATCTTTTTTGGTGACTGCAAGGGCGAGCGCTGCACATCGCTCGAACTCGCCGCAGGCTTTTCCACCGGCGGCAAATTCGATGTTACGCAGATCAACGGCTGGAACTACGACAACCGCTGGTGCCGAGCTTATCACGACGACGACAGGGACCCGTGGCTCAAAATGAATATCGATCTCTGGCCCGGCGGGACCTATGAAGCGCTGAGCGCAAGGTTTGAAACATGGAACCGCACGCTGGGCAGGTTCATCGACAAATACGAGTTGAGATAGATGCAGCGGCGCCGATCTTCTGGCCGCAGGCTCCATAGCGCCCTTCAGGTTGCGGCCACGTAATTTGCCCCCGACATTTACGTTTTCCCCTCTGAAACAGGATGGGATTCAGCCTTCCGAGGGGCCGCCAGACCTTGTCTGGCTGGGTTATACTTGCAGGGTCACAGTGCGGATATCCGCCATCTTTCAAGCCGTTTGAGGTTGTTATGTCAGGCCACTCAAAATGGGCCACAATCAAGCACAAGAAGGGCGCGCTGGATGCCAAGCGCGGCAAGATTTTCACCCGTCTCATCAAGGAAATTGCGGTTGCCGCCAAAG
>CAYOVE010000329.1:0-2978 GCA_964407295.1 uncultured Occallatibacter sp. | reverse complement strand
CCTTGAGCGGAGCAGCAGCCCAGCGATTGGCGCCATCACCGATGTACGCCGAAACGCCTTTGGCGCGCGCGGTCTGAATCATGACCGTCACCAGCCCCTGCTTGCGCGTGTCGTGTACCTGCGGCAAACGCACAATGGCCACACGCACACCCTTTGCCGCCACCGCCTGCGCGGCCTGCTCCGGCCGGCGCGGAATCCCCGGCGAATTCAACGGAGGATCGGTCTCTTTGCGCGACTGGCCTGGCGCGCCGGCTGTAATTCCAATCCCAGAGGTGACGACCAGCAGCTTACCCGGCTCCATCGCCGATCCCAGCGCCTCAATCGCCTCGATCTCGTCCGCCGCATTCCGGGCAAATTTCGACCAGTCGTGATTGAACGCGAGGTTCACCACAACATCCATCCCCGCTGCTCCGCTGCGAAGACTTTCGATGTCTGTTAGGTCTCCGCGATGCACCTCTGCGCCCGCGGCTTTCAACTGTTCCGCGCCGGCGTCGCTGCGCGTCAGCCCGCGCACGTGGTGCCCAGCCGCGATCAGCTCACCCACCAGTTCCGTTCCAATGAAACCCGTTGATCCAGTCACAAATATATGCATCGCCGCTCCTTCTGTTGTTAGGGCGCTACCCGCTGGGATGGCGCCGGAAATTGACATCCGCGGCGCCGCGGAATAAAACGGAGATAGTCTCCGTATAACTAAGATAACCGGAGACTGTCTCCGGTTGCAAAACTTTTTCAAGAGATTCTCAATGCCGAAAAAGAAGCCTCTGCCAGCTCCGCCCGCACGCAAGCCCCGCGCGGATGCCCAGCGCAACCGCGAACGCATCCTTGAGGTTGCGAAGGGCGTCTTTACCCGCGATGGCGCGGCTGCAAGCCTGGACGAAATTGCCCGGCAGGCAGGCATCGGCCCGGGCACGCTTTATCGCCACTTTCCGGCGCGCGACACTCTTATCGAAGCTGTTTACCGCAACGAAGTGGAGAAGCTTGCCGCTGCCGAGCAACGCTTCGCCGCCACCATGCCTCCGCTTGAAGCGCTTCGCGCCTGGATGCTGCTCTTCATTGACCACGTCGCCGGAAAAATGCTCATCATCCCCGCCATGAACACGGTCGCCGGCGGTTCCATGCGCCTCATCGAGGGCTCGCGCTCGCTCATCCATACTGCCTTCGCAACTTCAGTCAAGCGCGCCATCGCCAGCGGCGATCTGCGCTCCGACACCAACCCGGAAGACTTCGAGCGCGCCATGGTTGGCATCTTCCACACGATGGCGTTTCCCGGATGGGAGGCCAGTGCGCGCCGCCTCGCCGACATCCTTATCGCCGGGTCGCGCGCAACACCCAAGCAGACTGCTACCCCACACCGCGCGGGGAAAAGATAACAATCCCCGCAAGAAGGCGAACGCGCCCGCGTGATATTCTTTCAAGTTCGCGCGCAAAGCGGCGATTGGCGCGGGCAATCTTTCGGCGCCCTTGCGGATTCCAATTCCGCCGCGGGCTCGCAGCGGATGGAGAAAGCTAATGAAGAGTTTGAAGAGCGGGAAGAATGGATTGATTCTGGCTTGCATGATTCTTGGATTCGGCGGCGAGCTTTATGCGCAGGCCGCGGCTCCGGTGGATACGACGGTATGCGACGTGGTGAAGAAGCCGCAGGCGCTCAACGGACAGATTGTGCGCATCAAGGGCACAGTGGTGGCCGGCTTTGACGAGTTCGTGATCAAGGACTCGACCGATTCGAACTGCGGATATCCCGTGAACGCGATCTGGCTGGCCTATCCGGCGGGGACGAAGGGCAAAGCGGGGCCCGCGGCGATACTGACGATCCAGCCGGCGAGAAACTTTGCGGGAAAGTACACAGCGCCGACGCGGACCGCCGTGACACTCGACAAAAGCAAGGACTTCAAGCAGTTCGACTCCCTGCTGGCGCAGAAACACGAGAAGGGCGCGGACATGTGCCTGGGCTGCACACGCTACGAGGTGACAGCAACGCTGGTTGGCCGGCTGGACAGCGTGGCCGACGCGACATTGCAACGTGACGCCTCAGGCAAGATCGTGGGCTTTGGCGGTTTTGGGAACATGAATGCCTATCCCGCGCGCCTGGTGCTGGAGTCGGTTTCAGATGTGACGCCAAAAGAAGTGGATTACTCAAAGAACGACGACGAGTCGAAGGGCAGCGGCGCCATGGAAACGGTGATGTCGAGCCCGGTGGATCTGCAAGGCGCCATCGACGCCGCGCAGAAGAATGCCGACAAGCTTGTTGCGGGGCCACCCAAAGATGCCGCGGAGAAAGCCGCTGCCGCCTTCGGGAAGGGCGACCATTCAAACGGTGTTTACGAGGTGAGTGGAAACGGGAATGAGGCTTCTCCGCGGGATGAGGATCCAGGAGCCAAGGATTCGCCCGACGGCGTTCTTTTCAATTGCACATTCAACCTGGATCGCTTGCAGGGCGATTCATTGGCGAGAGCCGTGATTCACCTGGGGGAACACATATCGGAGTTGCGCGCACCGGCACCGGGTAACGAGGCCGCGCAGGCTTACGACCTTGAATCCGACGCGTGGGTCGTAACGACGGTATCGGCAGTGGCTGGCGGCCAGAAGTATCTTTCGCTGCCCGGGGGTTACCTGGTGTGGGATTCCAGTTGGCCGCCGACCGATCGTAATGACAAGATGGCGGACACCCTCAAGGATTTCCTGCGGAAAGAAGCCTTGCTGAGCCAGTAGGCGAGCGCGCCGGAGACCCGAGGCAGGTGCGCGCGGGACGCGAGCGCGGCCGGAGGGTGATGGACCTGAATCCCGGCGCTGCCAAGGGGCGTTACCGATTGCGGTGATTGGACAGTGATTCGCGCCCTGCGCGAGTATCCTTGAGAGAAGTAGGCCGCGCCGTGCGCTGAAAGCGCCGCAGACGCCGGAATGTTCAAGAAGAAGGGAAGAGAAACAATGGCCGAGATCGCCGTCGAGGCTCCGCAAACCCCTGCGCAGTTGCCCCAGGT
>CAYOVE010000328.1:0-2980 GCA_964407295.1 uncultured Occallatibacter sp. | reverse complement strand
CGGCAAACGTGAAGAGCGCAAACCAGCCCATCGGCGTGTGCGGCGTGAGCACAATGCGCGCGATCTTCTCGGTGATCGACCGGAAGGTCTGGCCCTGGCCAATAACCCGGAATTCTCCGGTTGCCGGGTCGATCATGGGATCGGCGGGTTTTACTTCCTTGGTTGCCATGGTCGCATCAACCCTTTGCCGGCGCGAATTCCGTCGGCGTCACTTCGAGCTCCTGGTTCACGTTCAGAACTTCGGCCAGATACTGCGTCCGCGGCCGTGCGTTCAGATCGGCGATCACCTGATAGCTGCGCTGCTGCGCTCTGAGTTTCGAAACGCGGCTGTTGGGATCGTTCTTGTTGCCGAACACGATCGCTTCCGCCGGGCAGGCCTGCTGGCACGCGGTCACGATTTCGCCGTCGCGGATATTGCGATTTTCCTTGTCCGCCTCGATCCTGGCAGCCTGGATGCGTTGCACGCAGTACGTGCACTTCTCCATGACTCCACGCGAGCGCACGCTCACGTCAGGATTGCGCATCAGCTTCAGGCTCTCAGTTTCATAGTCGGAATAAAGCAGGAAGTTAAAGCGGCGCACTTTGTAGGGGCAGTTGTTGGAGCAGTAGCGGGTGCCCACGCAGCGGTTGTAAACCATCAAGTTCAGGCCTTCGGGCGTGTGCACGGTGGCGCCCACCGGGCAAACCTGCTCGCAGGGCGCGTTTTCGCAGTGCTGGCAGTTCATGGGCTGAAAATGCGCGCGCGGCGCCGACAGGTCGCCTTCGAAATACGTGTCGATACGCAGCCACTGCATGTTGCGGCCGATGCGCACCTGCTGCTTGCCCACCACAGCGATGTTGTTTTCGGCATAACAGCTTACGATGCACGCATTGCATCCCGTGCAACTGTTCATGTCGATGGACATGGCCCAGGCGTTGGCCTCGTTGTATTCCCAGTTGGGGAAGAGCGAGGTATCCCGTGTAGGCGTGTCGTGGCCCTCGCCCTCGTGCGCAAAGTTGGGGTGGGCCTTGAATTCGTCGAGCGTGGCGTAGCGGATAATGCCGCGCGGGCCGAGCGCTTCGTCGGCTTCAAGGGAGTTGTTGCCATGTCCCTGCTCACCGAACGTCGTGCCGCGCTGATCCTGATAATGGCTCTTGGTGATCGCGACACCCCACTTGCCTTCGAGCTTGCGCAGAGATCCGGTGGCGTAGAGAGGCGCCCATGTATTGCGAATGAGATAGGCGTTGAAGCCCTGGCCGGAACCCACGCGCCCGGCGGCCTCGCGGCCGTAACCGAGATAAACCGTGACCGAATTGTCGGGATGGCCGGGAGCAACAATCACCGGCGCTTTGACGCGACCGTTGCCTACGGTGATTTCAACGATGTCGTCTTCTTCGAGGCCCAGCTTGGTCAGCGTACCGCCGGAAACGATCGCCGCGTTGTCCCAGCTCAGATTCGTGACCGGCTTGGGCAGTTCCTGCAGCCAGCCCACGTTGTTCCAGCGGCCGTCGTAGATGTTGGGGTCGGGGCGGAAGATGATTTCGAGAGAATCCTTCGATGTAGGCGTGGGAACTGCGCCCTTGAACGTGGCGCCGGCGCCGGACTTTGCGGAGCCGCCTGGCACGGTATCCGCAATCCAGCCGTCGTGCAGCGCTTTGCGCCAGCCCGTCTCAAAATCGCCCTTGATCGTTGTCTTCCACGTCTCGCGCACCGCATCGTAGGGGCTCACCAACGGATCGCTGAGCAGCGCCTGGAAGACGTGATGCGCCGTGCGTCCGCCATACAGCGGATCGATCATGGGCTGCACGATCGAAACCGTGCCGTCATAGGCGCGCGCATCGGACCATGATTCAAGATAGTGAGCGGCAGGAACGTGCCAGTGAGACAACTGTCCCGTTTCGTCGTAGTGCGAGCCGAGGTGCGCAACAATATTGGCCTTGTTGAAGGCGTCGGCAAAGTTCAGATCGGCGGGCGCATCGTAAATCGGATTGGAGTTTAAAATCACCAGCCAATCCACCTTGCCCGCATTCAAGTCGGCGACGAGCGCCTTGAAGTCGCCAAGCTGGTCGCTGGGTATGGGAATCGCCGGTTCGGATGCGACAGTCACTGTTTTGCCGATGTTGCCGAGTGCGTTGTTGATGGCGATTGCAAGTGCCGCCACCGAGGGATCCTGATAGAGTCCCGGCAGCACCGCGCTCTTGCCGGCGTTGGCCTTCAGGTCCTTGGCAAGCGCCGCAAGAAAACTCTGCTGCTCCCCGGTCCACGCGTAGGCCGGAGCGGTCACGCCCGATGCGCCCACCGCCTGCGCCAGTGCCGCCGTGAACGCCGGTATCTCGCTCGCTCGCAGTCCCAACCGGTGCTCGGCCTTCATGCCGGTCGTCGTGGTTGAACTTTCGACCGCATAGAGGCGGTTCATGCCGTTTTCAGGCTGCTTGCGACGCGCGGCGTAGTCGCGGACGAGTTTATGAAAGCCAGGATAGCTCGCGCTCGAAATGAAATCCGCGTCAAGCGAGACGATGACATCGGCGCTGCTCAAGTCGTATTGAATGTTCACGCCCTGCGCAAGAAACGTTCCCGCCAGCGCCGGATCGTACTGTACAAGCTTGGCCTTGGGCCACGCGGTCTGCACTTCTTTCCACTGCCGCGCCAGCGTTGGCGAGGTGATAGTCGCGCTCAGGAAGTAGACGCCGGTTCCATCCTTGGTCGAGCTGACCTTGTCGATCAGCGCCTCGGCAAACTCTCCCCACTCGCGGCCTTCGCCGCGATAGGTCGCGTGCTGCGAGCGGTCAGGATCATATAAGTCGAGCAGCGTGCCCTGCGAATACGGATCGGAGCCGCCATGGTTGTATGCGTGCTCGGGGTTGCCGTCAATCTTGATGGGCCGAAACTCGTCGCTCTTAACTAGCAGCGGCACAGCGCCTGTGGTGAACGGATGCGCGGTGGCAAAGTACATCGGCTTGCCGAGAATCAGATCTTCGGGCGCCTTGACGTATGGATAGA
>CAYOVE010000327.1:0-2989 GCA_964407295.1 uncultured Occallatibacter sp. | reverse complement strand
GGCGGCCCTCCCGAGCAGCGCGGCACTCTGGAGCGCGCCGACGGCGGGACGCTCTATCTGGATGAAGTGGGCGACATGAGCCTGAAGACGCAAGCCAAAGTCCTGAGCGCGCTCGACGACCAGATGTTCACGCCGGTGGGCGGAACGCAGCCGCTGCGCGTGGACGTGCGCGTCATTGCTTCAACCAACAAGGATCTGGAAGACGAAATTGCCAAAGGCAACTTTCGCGAAGATCTTTTCTACCGCCTGAACGTGGTGCCGTTTTTCGTTCCGCCGCTACGCGAGCGCAAACAGGATATTTCTCTTCTGGCGCGGGAGTTTCTTCTGGAGTTTGGCCGCCAGTACGGACGGCCGCGCGTTGAAATCGGCGACGAGGCACTGGAAGCCCTGGCGCAATATCACTGGCCGGGCAATGTGCGCGAGCTTAAGAACCTGATCGAGCGAGTTCTGATTCTCAATCCGCGCGTCCAGCGCATCGAGCGCAAGCATCTGCCGCCGCTTACGCACAAGGCAGGCTCGCGTGCCACGGAGGAGTTCTCAAGCCTGCAGCAGGCGCGCGACGCGTATGAGCGCGAATACATTCTGAAGAAGATTGAAGAGGCGCACAACAACATCAGCCATGCCGCCGAGTTGCTGGGCCTGGAGCGCAGTCACCTTTACCGCAAGATGAAGGCCTTAGGAATCGCCGCTCGCGAGTAGGGGAGTGCCGGGCGTCAGGGTGGTGACCGGCAATTCCTCTCGCCGATCCGTGAAGTGAAAACGGCGTTCCACTTTCTTATCGCGCAAGTCGGGTTTGCCGACGCGGCGGTCGGGTCTGTTCAGGCGACGCCGGTCTTCGGGCTGGCTCGCCTGGCTCATGGACGAAGGCAGAATGATGGGGCCGGAAGCAGCGCGCACTGGCTGGTATCTCCCGTTGGGCCTGGATTCAGGCCTGGTTTCGGGCCTCGCATAGACCGGCCTTTGCGGAGCGGCGGGAGGCTCGGGCGCCGGCGCCTCTTTGCGTGGCGCGCGCGCAAGATCTTCGACAGACGATCCTGAACCGCTGGTGAGCAGCTTGTGCAGGGTGGGAATATTCGATCGTTGCGTCTCAACAAAGTCAACGCCGTCAACCGAAAGCGTGTATTGCGCGTTGTCCGCCTTGGTGACGTATCCCTTCCTCTGCAGATACCACAGCGTAAAGTCCAGGTAGTCGCGCGGAAAACCCATGCGGTCTTCAATCTCCTGGAGAGGAACTTCGGGAAAGGTGGGGTTCGTGCGCCGGCGATAGTAAAGAACCGCCAGCACCGCCAGCCGGCGGTTGAGCTCGCCTTCCATCACATCCATGAAATCGATGGTCGCGGCGAGCGGTTCCGGGGCGGGCTGGGTTTTTGAGCGGGCTGTATCGTATTCCGAGCGCCGACGCGGATCCGCCAAAACGTCATAGGCCGCCTTGAGCAGGCGGAAATTTTCTTCGTCGCCGGTTTCGCTGTTATCGGGGTGCAGCCGCGCTGCCAGGAATCGATAGACGCGATGGATCGTCTCAGCATCGGCGTTGGGGCTGATTTGGAGAAACTCGTAGTAATCGAGGAGGGGCGCGCTGGTGCTCATGGTTCTCCTGCGTTAATCGACTGAGCTTAGCCTACCCATGAATTGTTTTGGTATCCCGCAATGGTGGGAGGCGGCAGAAGGGTGCCATTTTGGAACGGCCCCGCTTTTAGTTCCCGATGGTGGCTAAGTCATTTTTTAAGAATAATTTGGAGCGAGCCTTCGGGTTTCCTGAAGCCTACAAGGCGGGGTTACTTGAGTCGACAGCGTGGGTGGGCAGAACCGAGGTAAGGAAATCGACCATATTGGAGGCCATCCACGGGTCCCGGTTGGCGAGGGCGACAAGCACATAACCGTCCTGGGGCAAGATGTGCAGTTCGCCATTGATTCCAGGTGCGCCGCCGCCGTGACCGTATCCTCCAGCTGGCAGGACGTAGAAACCCATGCCATAATCCGGACGCCTGGGACTCGCTTGCGTTGCCTCGTGCAGAAGCTTGAGATCCAACAGCTTGCCTGCCTGCAGAGCTTCAGCGAAAAGAAAGAGGTCGCCAACCGTGGAATATCCCCCGCCGGCTGAAGTGCCCGACCAGGGCATCCCGTCTGTGTTGGGCGCCAGCCCATTCCGGCCAGACGTGTAGCCGATCGCGCGTCCGCTTGCATGGTCGGCCTCAGGACGCGAGTCGGTGTGCATCATCCCCGCCGGCCGGTAGACATGCTCCTCAACGTATTTCTGATATGGTTCGCCGCTCACAAGCTCGATGATTCGCCCCAGAAGGATGAAGCCGTAGTTGGAGTACTCCATGCGGGAGCCTGGTTCGAAGGCAACAGGGCGGCTTCCGAAGAGTTTTACGTAATCGGCAAGCGAGCGCGTGTCCTGACGATGCGCCTCATACTCCGGAGTAAAGATGTCTCCCGTGCCGCCGGAATGGTTGAGGAGCTCTCGAATCGTGACACGTGAGGCGAGGTCGCGGTTCGGATAATCGGGCCACCAGTTGGCAATCGGCTTATCGAGTGAGAGTTTTCCGCGCTCCACGAGCTGAAGGATAGCCACTGCGGTGAACATTTTGTTCATGGAGCCGATACAGAACTGCGTGTCGACCGTGTTCTCGATGTGGGTGGACTCATCCGCCATGCCCCATGCCTGATCGAGCACGATTTTGCCGTTATGGGCGATGAGGATCGCCCCGGAAAAGGCGTCTGGCCCATTCATCGCAGCCACATGATCCCGCACCAGACCGGCAAGCTGGTCGTCACTGGCAGCGGGATTTCCCGAGCCCTCCGGCGGCGGCACCGGGTGCCCCATCATGCCTGCGATCACGGGAGGATCGACTGACGCCAGATCCAATGTGGATTCGGAGTAGACGCCGCGATTCTCCTTCATTAACGCCACCAGGTGAGTGTCCGTATCTTCCTCGACTCTGTAAATGGCCATCCCTCCGGTCATGGTCCGGAGGCGCAGATCGCC
>CAYOVE010000326.1:0-3004 GCA_964407295.1 uncultured Occallatibacter sp. | reverse complement strand
GGTCTTGAAAACGCCGATCCTGTTCGACCGGATCGTTGAGCTCGCTGAAGGCGTTGCCGAGCTCAAACCCTCCGGCAAAGATTTCGAAGCGCTCCACGTGGTCGGGGTCGTCGGGCTTTTGCTTTGAGAGTGGAGAGACGACGGTCGGGTAGTCGTAGATGATCGTTGGCTGGACGAGGTGAGGCTCGGCGAGCGTCTCGAATAGCTCATAGGTTGCCTTCCCGGATGCGATCTTGTCCTCGTTCAGCCAACGTTGTGTGAGGGCAAGTTTAGCGTGAAGATCGGCGAATCTCTTGCGCCATTTGAAGTCCTCAGTGTCGTCTTCGTGGATGGGACTTGGAGCGGTTAAAGTTCCTGGATAGACCCGGTCGAGCCATGAAATCAAGGAGGACGTGCTCTCGAAGTCTTCGACCGCCGGGCTTGGTCCGGCCCCTTGATCCCAATACTTCACAATCGCCTCGACCATCGTCAGCCGTTCCCACTTGCCGAGGTCGATTGTGTGTCCGTTGAACTCGGTGACCGTCGTCCCGTTCACTTCCATCGCGACGAACTTGATGAGTTCCTCCGTCAAATCCATCAGGTCGTGGTAGTTCGCGTAGGCCTGGTAGAACTCGAGCATGGTGAACTCGGGATTGTGCTGCGTGCTCACGCCCTCGTTGCGGAAGTTGCGGTTGATCTCGTACACGCGGTCCAATCCGCCGACGACCAGCCGCTTCAGATACAGCTCCGGCGCGATGCGCAGATACAAATCCATATCCAGCGCGTTGTGGTGCGTCTTGAACGGCCGCGCCGCAGCGCCGCCAGCGATAGGCTGCATCATCGGCGTTTCCACTTCGAGATAGCCACGGCTGTCAAAGAACGTTCGCAGCGCCTTCAACACCCTGGCTCGCTTCACGAAGACTTCGCGGGCGTCGAGATTCGCGAACAGATCCACATAGCGCTGGCGGTAGCGCAGCTCCACGTCGGCCAGGCCGTGATACTTTTCCGGCAGCGTGAGCATGGCTTTGGCCAGAAACGTCAGCGTCTCCACGTGCACCGTCAGCTCACCGGTACGGGTTCTGAACAAATAGCCCGTCACGCCAATGTGGTCGCCCAGGTCGAGCAGCTTGTAGAGCGCGAAGCCCTGCTCGCCAACGGCGTCGAGCCGCACGTAAATCTGCAGCCGCGCGCCCTCCTGCTGCAGCGTCGCGAATCCGGCCTTTCCCTGCTGGCGAATGGCCATGATGCGCCCCGCCACGATGACGTTTTCGCGCTTGGCCTCAAGTTCTTCGCCCGTCGCCGCGTCCCACTTGGCGCGCACCTCGGCCAGCGTGATCGCCGTTTGATCCTGCGCGGCAGGGAAGCGATTGGGATACGCCGTCTGGCCTAGGTCGGCAATCTTCTTTAGCTTTTCGCGCCGCTCGTCAAAGAGCTTGCGCTCGAATTCCGATTCGAACTCCATGCTTCCTTTTCCAAAATGGATGGTAGGTCCAACCGCCAGTATAGCCGCTGTATGGATCGTCGTGTTCCAGCTCACATTGAAGAAAAAGCGCGGAAAACCAGGTCCAATCTGTCGCACTTTCTGTCTAAAGTAGAAGTCATCAGAACCATCTCTTAGGATCGGAGTGAATCATGCGCAAAGTGACACATTGGTCCGTCTTGTTGTTTGCATTGGTCGGCCTCTGTTCCATTGCCGGAGCACAGTGCAATCAGAACTGCCCGGAGCGGCCCACGATTTCTGTTGCCGGCACCGGGCAGGTAACAGCCGACGCCGACGTTGCGGTCATCCATGTCGGCTTCAAACTGTTCGCGCCTGACGCGAAGAGCGCCTACGACAGCGCCCTCGACACGTCGAACGCCGTCATGCAGGCATTGACCGCGTCGGGCATTCCCAAGGCTGCGATCGAGAGCTCCAGCCAGGTTCTGCAGCACACTCAGCCATACGATATGCAGCCGTTTCCGATGAAGGACGAGGAGCGGCAGCGCCGCCAGTTCACGGTCATGCAAAGCTGGACCATTCGCGTCGCGCCGGACCAAGCCAGCAGCACCCTGAACGCCGCAGTCAATGCCGGGGCCAACGAGAGCGGTTGGATTCAATGGATCGTGAACAACCCAAGCGATCTGCAGGCGCAGGCCGCGGCAAAGGCAGTTGTCAACGCGCGCATGATCGCCGATCAGATTGCCGAGAAGTCGAATGTCCATATCGGAAAGCTCGTAAGCGTCTCCCAGAGCCAGGGGCTGGCACCCTACGGGGCTTCGGGGAGCGGCTTTGCTAGCGTTGGAGCGATGAGTGCCGTATTCACGGCCGGCCCCATGCAGCCGGGCGGACAGCAATTGGCAATCAACTCGCGCCACGTGGAGTTCACAGTCACCGTCTGTGCGGTTTATGCCATTGAGTAGCCGCGTCCGTTTCGCGTTGAGGGGTATCCATCGTTGATAATCACGGTGGATGCCCTTCCATCGCCCCATTCCCGATCCGAAGCCGACGGGCAAAGACCCCGGCCTTTTCAGCGCCTGGATCGAGGCCGAAAAGCTGATGCAGATTGCGCTGGTTCTGCCCTGCGCCGCTTTTATCGGCTGGCTCATCGGAGCGTGGCTTGACCACCACCTCCATCAATCCTGGATCGCGATCGTCGGAATCGTCTTTGGCGGGGTCTCCGGGCTGGTTTACGCCATTCGCGTGGCCCTGGCTGCGAACGAAGATCCCAAATTGCAGGACGAAGACACGTCTATTCCCGGTCAGGACGGCGGGGGCCCCGGCAAAGGCAGTGGGGGATCGGATTCATGACCGGCGAAACGCACGCGCTCGCCGGACTGACCGACGAAGGCCTGCAGGCCCTGCTGAAGCGAGCGATCCGAATTACCTTGGTCGTGGGCACGCTGGCCGCACTGGTGCTGTGGAAGGCCTCTGGCTGGCGCGATGCGGCCATGTTCGCGACGGGCGCAGCCATCTCGGCTGCCAGCATCCACGAGTGGCGCCGCCTGATTCGCTTCATCAGTGCCAAAATGGACCATCAACAGGTCC
>CAYOVE010000325.1:0-3008 GCA_964407295.1 uncultured Occallatibacter sp. | reverse complement strand
CCGATGCCGGGGTCGACCTGCGCAGCGGCGACCACGCCAAGGAGCGCATCAAGTACCTGGCGCAAAAGACCTTTAATCGCAGCGTATTAGGCGGCATCGGTAGCTTCGGCGCCCTCTACCGGCTCGATATGCAGCGGTGGAAGAACCCCATCCTGGTCAGTTCGGCAGACGGCGTCGGAACCAAGCTGAAGGTGGCCTTTCAGCTGGGCCTGCACCAGACCGTGGGCGTTGACCTGGTAAACCACTGCGTCAACGACATCGCCGTGCAGGGCGCAACCCCGCTCTTCTTTCTCGACTACCTGGCCACCGGCAAGCTCGACGAGGATGTGGTCGAGAGCGTCGTCAGCGGACTCGCCGACGCCTGCAAAGCCAACGGCTGTGTGCTCATCGGCGGCGAGACGGCGCAGATGCCCGGCTTCTACGCCGACGGCGAATACGACCTGGCCGGCTTCATCGTCGGTGCCGTCGACCGCGACAAGATGATTACCGGCGCCGGCATTAAGGCCGGCGACGTGCTCATCGGTCTGCCCTCAACGGGCCTGCACACAAACGGCTACTCGCTCGCGCGCAAGCTCCTCTTTGAAGTGGCTGGCTACAAGGCCACGCAATACGTAACCGCGATCAAGGAGAAAGCCGGCGCTTCGCTCCTGCGTACGCACCGCAGCTATCTCCACGTCATCCAGAAGCTTGTGAGTGGCGGGCTGACCGTGGGCATGGCGCACATCACCGGCGGCGGCATCACAGAAAATCTTCCCCGTATCCTGCCCAAGGGCGTCACGGCGCAGGTCGAAATCGGCTCGTGGCCCGTCCTGCCCATCTTCGAGCACCTCCGCGAGCTCGGCAACATTCCGCAGGAAGAGATGATGCGCACATTCAACATGGGCATCGGGCTCATCGCCGCCATCCCGGCGGCAAAGTTTACGCGCGCCAAGAATCTCCTTGACCGCTCCGAAGAAAAGTTCTACGTCATCGGCCGCGTGGTCAAGGGCGAGCGCCGGGTACAGTACACGTGAGCTCTGAATCGGCGGCCGCGCGCAAGGAGATGCGCCTCGGCATTCTCCTCTCCGGCCGCGGCTCCAACTTCCTCGCCATCGCTGAATCCATTCGGGCCGGCCGCCTGCCCGGCGCAGAAATCGCCGTTGTCATCTCAAACATCGTCGACGCACCCGGCCTCGCCAAAGCGCGCGAAATGGGCCTTCATACTAAGGTCCTCGTTTCCCGCGGCCGCAAGCGCGAAGAGCACGACGCCGATGTCATCGCCTGCCTGCGCGAAAATCGCGTCGATCTGGTTTGCCTCGCCGGCTACATGCGCCTCCTGTCGCCGCAATTCGTCGCCGCCTTTCCCCGCCGCATTCTCAACATTCATCCCTCACTATTGCCGGCCTTCCCGGGCCTCGACGCGCAGGAGCAGGCCTTCAACTACGGCGTCAAAGCCACGGGCTGCACCGTTCACTTCGTGGACGAAGAGCTCGATCACGGCGCCATCGTCGTCCAGCGCGCGATTCCCGTTCTCGATACCGACGATGCCCATTCCCTCGCCGAGCGGATCCTCGCCGAAGAACACCTCGCCTACACTGAAGCCATCGCCCGCGTCGTCAGCGGCGACTACGAGATCCGCGGCCGGAAATACGTCAAAAAACAGTCACCGCGGGAATAAGCATCCGGCCCAGGTGCCTCTGGACGTCCTGCGCCTGCCGCACCCCCTTGCCTGGACTGCACCCCCCAAAAGCTGTCAAGCCCCTGGGCCAACTCAACGCGCTGTCAACTCCATCTTAAGTCTCGTGTTTTCAGTCCTCTAACCCCTGATCTCTTTTCTCTGCGAAGTTTGCCGATCATTTCCCCGAAATCGCTACAATTGTCTTATATGCAGCGAACCTGCCAACTGGCCAGCACGCGCTAAAAGCGCGGCCAACTTGCTAGCGTGCAAACTTGCAAACCAGCCAGAGCGTCGAGTTTGCTGGCCACTCCACCGTCCGCCCCGGAGGCCAAAATACCAGAAGAGTGATTTTCCTGCCTCAAAAGTGGTGCAAATGCAACGTAACTCTTTTATAATCAACAAAACAACCTCAAAATCATCGACAAATTTCGTCGATTTTCGTCGATTTTGTGCACGATAACGAACCTTTGGGGCCCCAAAACCGCCTCCTGACCAACAGTCGCCTGCACCCAAACTCGACACCGCTTAGAAGCCCGGAAAAATGCCCCGATTGCCCCTCAATTTTGCCCATCCCAAAATCTTGTCAAGAGGGCAAACCCGAAAATTTGTTGGAACTACTTTATTTTTCATCGACATAAAACTTCACCAAGTTTGCCGGTAATTAACCCCAAAAAGCCTAACCTTAAAACAATCAGACAAAGAACGGACAGACCGAGCCGGGCGAATGGGTTCGCCCTCCTGGCGCGGTTTTCTTGGCTCGCGTGCCTCTGAAGTTGAATCGGGGCGCTGCCGGAGAACCGCGCTCGCGGATGGGCGCCGGGGCTTGGAGACCGTCCTCGTCTGCGCGGAGCAGCTCTCCGCCCGATGCCAGACCGGAACCACGGCTGCTTCGAGACCTTGAGAGCGCTTCGAGTTGATGCGCATGGCCGGCGGGCGATTCGTACGGAATCGAGTCGGCCATGCGCATGAAAGATCGGGACGCAGAATTACAGCTTCAATCGAAATCCCGCACGCCGCACACAGTGTTGCGGCACGGAGGAGTGTGAACCATGAACTTCAAGAACATTTGGAATCATCCGAAGACGTCGGCGGCGGGGCTGCTCATTGCGGTCGCGAGTGTTGCCGGTGTGTTGTCGCAGCAGGGCGTTTCGCTGGGCAAAGTGGGAACAGGCACCGTGGTGTCGCTGGCCAGCGCTTTGGCTACGGCGCTGCTCGGGCTTTTGGCAAAGGATCCCGACACCGCAACCAGCCCGTCCGCCGCAAACAACGGGTCTGCAAGTCGGCAGGCCAAGCTGGGCGCATGGATGTTTATCGCGCTGCTCATCCCGCTTCCCTGGATGCAGGGCTGCAC
>CAYOVE010000324.1:0-3017 GCA_964407295.1 uncultured Occallatibacter sp. | reverse complement strand
CGACTTTGAGGATGCGATCGTGGGCGCGGGCGGTGAGGCCCTGCTGCTGCATGGCGCGCTCGAGGAGACGCTCGGCGTCCGGGCTCAACTCACAGTGAGCTCGAATCTGGCGCGTGGTCATTTGCGCATTGGCGTAGATTTTTTCTTTGGCTTTGGAAAAGCGCTCGCGTTGACGCGCGCGCGCGGCCATGACGCGGGAGCGAATCTGGGCCGATCCTTCGGCTGCCGCGCCGCCGCGCAGCTCCTTATATTGAACGGCCGGAACCTCAATGTGGATGTCGATGCGGTCAAGCAGAGGGCCGGAAATTTTCGCCACGTAACGCTGGATCATGGGCAGAGTGCATGTGCACTCGCGCGACTTGTCATTGAAATAGCCGCAGGGACAGGGATTCATGGCGGCAGCGAGCATAAAGCGCGCGGGAAAACTCAGAGTCATGGAAGCGCGCGCGATGGTGACCGTGTGATCCTCAAGCGGCTGGCGCATGACTTCGAGGACGTTGCGAGGGAATTCGGGAAGCTCGTCGAGAAAGAGGAGGCCATTGTGCGCAAGCGAAACCTCGCCGGGGCGAGGCACCATGCCGCCGCCGATGAGGCCGGCGTCGGAGATGGTGTGGTGAGGCGAGCGGAAGGGCCGCTGCGTGACCAGGCCCGCGCCGGATTCGAGGACGCCCGCGACGGAGTGAATCTTGGTGGTTTCGAGCGCTTCTTCAAATGTGAGCGGGGCGAGGATCGATGGCAGGCGCTTGGCGAGCATGGTTTTGCCGGAGCCGGGCGGACCAATCATGAGAATGTTGTGACTGCCGGCAGCGGCCACTTCAAGGGCGCGCTTGGCGGTTTGCTGGCCGCGAACGTCGTGAAAGTCGACGGTGAACTGCTCGAGTTTTCCGAGGAGATCCTGGGTGACGACGCGGAAAGGCTCGCGCTGGATGACTCCGACGACTGAAGTGTTGAGCAGATCGAGCACATCGAGAAGCGAAGAGACGGGATAGACGTTGACGCCCTCGACGACAGCGGCCTCGGCGGCGTTGGCGGCGGGCAGAATCAGGTTGGCGATCCCTTTTTCGCGGGCCAAGATGGCGACGGGCAACATGCCGGGGATGGGACGAACGCCGCCGTCGAGGCCGAGCTCGCCGACCATGAGAAAGCGGCTCAGGTCGTTGGAATGCAAGGCGCCGTAGGCTCCGAGAATGCTGACTGCGATGGGCAGATCGAAGCCCGAGCCTTCTTTCTTGAGATCGGCGGGGGCGAGGTTGATGGTGATGAAGGTGGGCGGGATGGTGTAGCCGGAGTTCTTGATGGCGGCGCGAACGCGGTCGCGGCTTTCGCGGACGGCGGCATCGGGCAGGCCGACGGTGTGAAAGTGGTCTTCATTCATGACCACGCCGCTATAGTCGACTTCAACCTCGATGAGGTTGGCGTCGATTCCGTACACGGCCGCACTAAGAGCCTTGAAGAGCATGGAGGAGGGCTGCGGAGGGAGTGTAGCAGAAGAAAGGGGACCGTGGTCTGTGATCGGTGAACAGCGGTTAGGCGCGCCAGAACCTGGCTGTGGCGCCTGCCTTAATTGCCTTGTCCATCTGTCTGAGCGAAACCGGCCGCGCGAGCTTGGGTACGCTGCCTTTGAGGCGCTTGGTCGGAATTCTGGGCAGAATGATCACGCCGTCGGGATGGAAGAAGAACTTGAACCGGTCGCCGGGCCTGATCTGGAGCCGTTCGCGAACGACCTTGGGAATCGTGGCCTGGCACTTTCTGTTAAGTTTGGCTTCCATTGGCGGTCGTCTCTCTCTACGTTTTAGCAGAAGTAAAGGGCTGTGACGCGCGGTCACCGGCATGCCGGGGCGATACGCGCCGTGATCACGAGGTGCGCGTCTGCCAAGGGTTTCTCCTGGCTTGCGAATTTGCGTTTAGAAATGGCCCAGTTTCCGAATAGGCGGTCATTCGGGAGCGATCGCCACATACGGCTGAGCTCGGCGATTCTAACGATGAGACGATTACTCCTATCGCCGCCGAGTCCGGGCAGTGGTACGCTCCGTTCTGGTCATTTCTGCTTGATGGCCGGATCGTCGCTTGGAAGCACGGTGATATAGATCGTGTTGGACTTGATATTGACGTCATCGGGACCACGCATGGGTCCTAACGTGACCGTGACTTCGTATTTGCCCGGAGTGTCCAAATGGAAGTACATGGCTAACGGAACCACAGATGCCTCAGACTTGCCCGGTTTGATCCATTTCCATCCGCCGCTCCATGTCCGGGGTTCGTTTGGACCAAGTTTGCGATTGAAAGTCTGCTGATAGAAATCTGTAGTCGGAACTGGATGTCCGTCGAGCAGAACTGTCATCTCGTATCTGCCTGGATCAGGAGATGTGAAATTGATCTTGTGCCGCGATATGTTCTTCTCCTCGACGGTCACTCCGATGGCCATATCGCTCCGAGCTTTGACTGTTGTGTCTTCTGTTGAGATCGTCAGCAGGCGGTCAGGCTTAGGCTTACCGTTTTGGTGCGCAGCATCTGCGCTCCCTACGAGAAGCACCCCCACGAGGAAAACAGCATAGGGGTGTTTCTTCATCCTCTTTCCCTAGCGATCCTCGTGAGCTTTATCACGGACTTGGCGTGGATTCTATCACTTTCGTCCGGCACTTTGATTACGGTCGGGGCCGTCGTCTGCTCGGAAGTATCGCCACCTTGAACCCTCAAAAGCAACCGCAGATCCCTCGTCGTCCGCCGCGGCGGGCTCTGTCGGGATGACAGCGCGTGGGGGGAGGAGCGGCGATATCGGTTTGCAGTGAGGTCGTGGGTGGTCGGTCGCCCATGGGAAAGCTATCTCCGGCTGCGACGAAGCAAGCGCCGGTTCCCTTACGCCTGATCGGCGGGGAAACTGCCAACAGCTGCGCCGGGCGCGACGTTCTGGCCGGCAAGCACGATGGCGTGGCTGGCAATGTGTGCGCCCTCGCCGATGACGGTGGGCTGAAGGCGGATCTTTTCGTAGTCCGCGGCATCGTGCCAGAAGGAATAGA
>CAYOVE010000323.1:0-3026 GCA_964407295.1 uncultured Occallatibacter sp. | reverse complement strand
CGCGTCGTTGAGCGCTACGACATTCACAACGCCAGCTCGCCGCCGCGCACGCAGTGGAGCAAGCAATCTTTCCAGGTGATTCTGCCCGACGACGCGGTTGTGGGCGATGCCTCGGCGCAGCGGCCCGGCGCAAGCAGCCTGCCGACCAGCGTGAAGATCAATCCCGACGGGCCCAAGGGACATTATTCATTCGATTTTCCGATTCAACCCGATCAGGAAGCCAAAGGCACGCTCTTCCAGGTTCAATACAATCTGCCGTACGGCAGTGGGAAATACGGCTTTCATACGCAGGTGACGCTGCCGGCCGATACGGTTTGGGTGGTGCTGCCCAAGTCAATGACATTCACCGGCGGAAGCGGTTCGGGGTTCGAGTCCTCGCCTCAGGATCCCACCGTGCAAACATTCCTTGCGCGCAACGTTGCCCCCGGAAAAGCGCTGGAGTTCTCGGTCACCGGCACAGGCTCCTTTGCTCGCGACGACCAGAACGGTCAAGGCGGACAGTCAGGCGATAGCGGCGGACAACCGGGAGCGACTCCCACCGGGCCTGGCGGCGGGATCGGCGAACCGATCAATACACCCGATCCGCTTTCGAAATACAAATGGTGGATTCTGGGCGGGCTCGCTTTGCTGCTTGCAGCAGCGGCAGCGTTCCTGCTGCGCAAGCCGGCGACTGCAGGAGCAGATGCCGCGTTGGATGCGGTCCCAGTCGCGTCTCCTCGAGTTTCCTCGGCCTATGCAGCGCCGGGTGTTGCCGGCACCTCACCGGCGCAAAAACATTCTGCGTTGCTGAATGTGCTCAAGGAAGAACTCTTCGCGCTGGAGAGTGAGAAGATCTCGGGAACTTTGTCCGCAAGTGAGTACACCGAGCAAAAGGCAGCACTCGAAACCGTGCTGAGGCGGGCGCTGAAGAAAAGCTAGGGTTCAGGGGTCAGTGGTCCGAATGAGCTGCCGAGCACCTTCGGCAGACGCTGCTTGGCCCGTCTGGACTGATCAATGGTCACTGATCACTGTAAGCTGTCCTCATGAAGACTCTTCTTCGTACGCTGCTCTCTTTATCCCTGATCGTCTGGCTGGGTGCAGAGGTTTTCTTCCCGATCGTCGCTGCAATCACGTTTAACACCCTCCAACCAGACACTCATACGGCCGGAACCATCGTCGGCCAGTTGATTCGCATCCTGCATGGAATGGGATTGGTGTCGGGCATGGTGGCGCTCGCGATCATGGCGTTGGCACCCGCGTGGGGAATTTACAAGCCGCGCGCTGTGCTGGTTCCGATGGCCTTTGTCGTTTTGATGATCGCGCTTACCGTTTATTCGCAATACGGGATCATTCCCTCGATGGAGCGTGATCGCATTGCCGCGGGAGGGAGCATTGATACAGCCGCTCCCGCCGATGCGACGACGGCCCACTTCAACAAACTGCATAGCCGAAGCGAGTTCGTCGAAGAAGCGATCCTGTTGCTGGGACTGGCGACCGTGGTGCTGATAGCGCGAGCGGAAAGCACGCGCGCGTGAAACTCGAATGACGGTTGGAGGGTTGCGCAAATGGGGCGCGAGGCAAACTGCCTGTGCGATTGGAATGGCGAAACGGCGCGCGTAAAGGCACTGATTGAGCCGCCGGAACTGATTTTGCGCGGCGAGATTCGCCGCAAACTTCCCTTCTCTGGATTGCGCGCAGTACGCGCCGAGCATGGCGCTCTGCGCTTCGAGTTTGGCTCCGACGTTGTAGCTCTGAAGCTGGGCCAGGCGACCGCGGAGAAGTGGGCGAAAGCAATTCTGACGCCGCCGCCGAGCCTCGCGAAGAAATTGGGGATCACACCCGAATCAGCGGTCTGGGTGATTGGAACGGTAGACGACGCGGCGCTCGAGACTGCTTTAGGCGAAGCGAGAGCGACGGCCCGCAAAGGCGCGGATGTGATTGTGGCGCGTGTGAATACGGCGGCAGAGCTGGCGCGAGCTTTCAAGACTACGGCAAGGGAAACGAGTGCCGGTGTGCCGATCTGGATTGTCTATCGCAAAGGCCCAGGGCACGCAATTAACGAAGCCGATGTTCGCTCGGCAGGCCTTGCAGCCGGAATCGTCGACGTAAAAGTTGCGTCGGTTTCGCCGCAGTTGACGGGTCTCAAGTTCGTGAAGCGCAAAAATCCGAAGTCTATTTAGACCGGACGACTGATCCTGCGCTCATCGCCACGATTCGGCGCGGGAGTGCATCCTGTATCATCGAAAAGGCTTGATTGCGCAGCTCCTGTTGTGCAAAAGCCAACCATGGAACAACTATGAAGACCGGCATTATCGGCCTGCCGCAGGTGGGCAAGACTTCGCTGTTCAAGATTCTGACCAAAGCCAAGATCGACGAACACGGCCGCGCAAATCCGCGCGAGGCGCACATTGGCGTGGCGCGCGTACCCGACGAGCGCCTTGAGAAGTTGTCGGCGCTCTATTCGCCGAAGAAAACAACCTTCGCGTCGGTGGAGTTCGTCGATGTTGCGGGCATCGGGCAGGAGGCGCTGAAAGAGACTGCGTACCTGACGAACCTGCGCAATGTGGATGCGCTGATTCATGTACTGCGCGCGTTTGAGAACGACGCAGTTCCGCAGGAGGGTCCGATCGACCCGCTGCGCGACGCGAAAAACGTCGAATTCGACCTGATGATCAGCGACCTTGGCCAGGTTGAAAAGCGCATGGAGCGTGTGGAAAAGGATATGAAGAAAGGCCGTACCAGCGAATTGGAGCGGGAACAGGCGCTGCTGGTGCGGTCAAAAGAAATGCTGGAAAAGGAAATTCCCCTGCGCGCCATGGAGATGACAGCGGACGAGAAAAAGCTCATCCGCGGGTTTATGTTTTTGTCGCAAAAGCCCATTCTATATGTGCTAAACGTGAGCGAAAGCTCGACGCTGGGCGCCGATCTCGAGTCCGCGGTCAGCAAATACAAGTTGGATGCAATTGCGAATCGGCCCAATGCGGGCGCGATGGCGATCTGCGGCAAGGTGGAGGCGGAACTGGCGGAGATGGATGACGCCGAAGCCG
>CAYOVE010000322.1:0-3036 GCA_964407295.1 uncultured Occallatibacter sp. | reverse complement strand
GCGATGAAAGCCCAGAGCAGAAGAATGAACTTGCCCTGCGTCACCAGGTAGGTCTTGCAAGTCTCATAGATCAGTTCGGAAATCTCACGCATGGAGCGATGAACCGGCAAGTTCTTCAATTGCACGTAAATCGCCAGGCCGAACAACAGGCCGCCGACACAGAACAGCAATCCGATCGACAGTAGGTTATGTCCGTTCAAGCCGCCAAAATGCGCGAAATTCACGGTCCTCAAATCCGGAAGCTTTAGGCTGGCTTCACCTCCGCCAGCCTGCTCCGTCTGCCCGTAAACCAGCGTCGGCAGCAGCAGCGTCAACAGGCCTGCAGCAGTTCTATACGGCCGATTCAAAAGCACCTCTGCGCCCTTCTTGATGGCCGCGGATATCTTCCGCATCTTTGCCATCCCAATCTCAGAACCGATTACCTGCCGCGCAAAAAACGCAGCCACGATGAGCGTCAAAACGCCCACGCAAGCAAAGAAGTCCACCCCACCCAGTACAGTCACACACCCTCCAACCATAAGGTTTTGAAATCGAAGCACATTCGGCCCCGGAACGGGCATCTCAAACACCGGGGAATTGCCACCGGAAGGCTATCATCCGAATACACCGCTGTCGAGTGATAGCTGTCACGGGCATTGCCTGCGCATTTCCTGACTTGGTGCGGTCCCGTTATGGATCGTGCTGACAACTCGACCCGCCAGCGCAAATATCCGCCATCGGGGCACACATTCGCCCCGTATTTTCTTCGCTTTTCAGTTGTCTGATGAATGTCGCCCCTGTGAAGCCGTCCGTTTCGGACCTGCTGCCGGCGGTCCGCTGCATCCCATTCTTTTGATCCCTTGATCCCCGCTTCACTCCACCGGCACATCAATCCGGTCGCCCGGCAGCACGTCGCTCAGGCTCGGGTCCAGCTCATCGCGCACTTGCCCTCCCGGCAAAGGATGCAGTTTGAACAGCACCAGAACATTCCGGTCGGGATCGTCGAGGGCGTTGAAGCTGGCGACTTGCTCCAGCGAATACCGCGTATGCAGATCCGCGAGGGCGCTGGGATCAACCCCATTCCATGATGAGAACCATCCCGGCTCGTAGCGGCCCACCTTGTCCGCCAGATCGTCCGTGCTCAGCTCGTCGCAGATCGCGGGCAGCCCCGTGATGAGAGTGATCTCATCCCCGCTGGTCGAGACCATCAAGCGCTTTCCGTTGGGATGCGTATCAATATATTGTGTCAGCGCTGTCGCCGCATTCACATACGTGTACTCCGGATGCGCCGCATAGCCAAGCGTTCTCGATCCATGAATGCCCGCCGCAGTCACCGCAACCATAATCGCAATCCATCCCAGCCGCCGCTCCCACCCCGCCTGCTCCGCTAGTGTTCCCGTTGCCCGCGCCACCACGATGCAGACAAGGAAAGCGGGCACGGCAAAGTAGCGCGGCTGCGGATGATTCTGCACCGTCATAAACAAAACGAATCCAAGAATGCCCAGAATGGCTGCCCCGAAAACCGGATCGCCGCCCATCCTCCGGCCCCATTCCGACCGCCATACCAACCCCGCGCCAACCGCCAGCGCTCCTGCCAGCAGCACCAGGCTGTGATCGATCCAGAGCAATCCGTGAAGCGACCACCAGAATGAAACCACTGGCCATGAAAACTCCGGCGGCTTCACATAGGAATTCGCGGAGAGGAAAAAGTACTTGTAATCGCCCATCAGCCCCGCGCGCGCGATAAGCGCCATCCACGCGCCGTACACAACGGCCGCGGTCACGCTCGCCGCCAGCCCGCACTTCAGGACCATTTTTCGCCGCTCCCAAAGCGGAACACCGATGACCCACCCCACCGCCGGCGCCAAAAAAACTGCGTTCGTCTTGGTCAGCATCGTCAGCGCAAACAAGACACCCACCGCAATCGCGCCCATCACCGGCCGCTTCATTCTCGGCAGCCGTATTGCCACGTTCAACATGGCCAGCGTGAGTGTCGTCTCCAGAGGCTCAAGAATCGCCAGTCGATTGAAGCAGTAAAGATACGGACTGGTTACCGCCAGGGATATACCGAGCAGAGCGATCCATCGCGGTCCGCCCCTGCGCAGCAGCAAATAGGTCAGCGCCAGGCTCGTGAAGAAGCAGCCTACCGCCAATCCGCGTGCCGCCTCCACCGTTACGCCCGTAAAGAAAAACAGCACCCACTCCACGAATGGCCAAACCGGGAGCGCGACGGCCGCGTTGAAATCGCCAGCCATGTACCAATTCCCAAACAGATGCGCGCGAACTGCCGCGGCCCCATACCAACCCTCGTCGGTGTATTTGGCCCAATCGAAAATCCACGGCGATCCGTTGGGAAAATCCGCTCTCAGGCGCCACGCATGCAGCGCCGCGAAACCAAGAATCGCAAGCACCCAAGCCGCTGTTCCCAAGCGTCGCAACAGCTCCGCGCGTCCAGTCCACGGCCCCCGCGCCTCGCCAAGCGGTTCACGCATTCGAACGGCGTGGCCCAAACGCATCTCGGCTGCAGGCTGAGCTGGCATCCCTGTTTCCTCAGATTCTTCAAAAACAAAACTGGTTTTGGTATTCGTCCCGGGTGGATGCTTGAGTATAGCGCGCTGGCTTAAATCCGCTTTCTAGTCCGTCAGTCCCCGGTCTCTGCGTCCCTGCTTCATTCATGTTTTCCCCCTCAACGCCGATGAGACCATTGATGGCTTGGCAGTTCACCTTTGCGTCGCTGGCGAGGCAGGATGGGATCCATGCATAGCTCCGCTCCACTCCACGCGCAGCCCTCCGCCTCCGGCCTTACGCTCGTGGAGCTCGATTCTTCCACTGCATCTATCCATGTCGTCGGCGTCAGCGCGGCATGGCGCAAGCTTTTGATGCAGGCGGAGATGGCCGCGCCCCACCTTCAGGTGGCCGCCATCGAGGGCGAGCATGGCACTGGCAAGCACACCCTTGCGCGTTATCTCTTCAGCCGATCGCCCCTCGCTGCCAGCACCTTTCAGCGCCGCGACGCACGCGAGTGGCTGGCCACCGATGCCGATCCCTCCACTCTCG
>CAYOVE010000321.1:0-3045 GCA_964407295.1 uncultured Occallatibacter sp. | reverse complement strand
ATAAGCGGACCCAGGACGAGCGAGCTGGCGCGCATGGTCTTGACGATTTCGTAGCGGGCCACGGGATCGGAGAGCGTGCGGCAACTGATCGTGGTGCGGTCTTTCAACTCCCCTTCGCGAATTTCCACTTCGGCGCCCATCGAAGCGAGCAATCGCCGCTCGGTTTCAATGTCGCGCACCTGGGGAATGTTTTCGAGGGTGACTTCATCCTCTGTCAGGATGGCCGCGGCCATGCAAGGCAATGCCGAGTTCTTGGCGCCGGAGACGCGAATGGTGCCGACGAGCGGATTGCCTCCGCGAATCACAAACTTATCCATAAAAGAGCGGGCCTTCAGCGCTTAGACATGCGACAACTTGCAGCTTTCAGCTTCTAGCTCTCAGCTCAAAGTGTCAATGCGGAAGGTAGACGAGTCGAGGTACGAAGGGTTGTGACGGCCAACCGGGCGATGGCGAGAGAATCATCCGCCAGCCCGCTGCGATGAGCAGGCTTATGACTTTGCGTGCGCTCAATTCAGCGCGGCGCGCGGGGTTCTGGCCGGCCGAGTGCCGGCTAGATTGATCCCTTGAAGGACGGCGTGAACCGGGACGCGAACGTTTGCCCAACCGAGGAGAATCGCACCGCACTCCAGCGATATGTATCCGTCGATTGCGGCTCGGAATTCTCGCTGAAGTTCCGATCGGGTTGAGTGGGTCTTTCCCAATTCGTTGCCGTGCGCCGTTCCAGTAGTTGACTGCAGTTCATTGCTTACCTCCTGGGTCCGGGAAAACGGCTTTCGCAGTGCTCCCGGTTGACCTGGCAAAACTTAGTTGCCGGTTTGGGCCGCGGGGACGAGTTGGAGCGGCTCATTGAGCGTAAACAGCAGGACCGCGCCGTCATCGAGCGTTGCCTGCGGATGATCGACCAGCAAATGGACCGTGATGACGCTTGCGCCGATAATTCCGCCGGCCAGCGCACCACCGGGCCCGGCGATTATGGCGCCAGTCACGATGCCTGCGCCAGTCACAGCGCCATATTCGATGCCGACTTTCTTCAAGCGCGAACCGGGTGTAATCGCGCCCTCACCGCCGACGCGATCGCTCGAACCCGGCGCGCCAGTGGTATCGGCGTACAGACGAAATCTCGAGCCGTCCGCAAGGATCACGACCTCGGGATGCAGCCGCATGGAACCATGCCCTGCAAAATGACCGCTTGAAACCGAATCGACTTTGCCATCAATCTCTGCGCCCGCGGGAATAAGAACCTGGCCATCCTGCATCACATCGGACACGACGCGCGTGCGAAATGGGTCGCCGTTCTGGTTCATAGCGGTTGAGATGCGATCCATCAAGCGAACGCGGATGACAGCGCCTTCGCCCAGAGCGCCGGGCGGCAGCGGAGCCGGGTGCACGATGTCGCCATCGGGATCGCTCGCGATCGCACGTTGATTCAACGCGGGTGCAGCGGATGCGTCGGGCGCCACCTGCACAATGCCATCGTCAGTGCCGTCGGCCTGGTTGTGCGGATTTGTGTTGGCCGGTACGCTGCTGGCAGGAGCAGCGCCGGCCGAACCGTCGCTCGCCGGGACCGTGTAAAGCGATCCATCGAGAGAGCGCTGCGCCTGCGGTTGCGCGGGTGTGTAGCGACTGGGGGAGGGCTTGGCTTCGGGCGTCGGCTCTGGAGCCGGGGTGGAAATGGTGTCATCGGGCGGCGGATTCGAAGTCCCCGCGTACGGAGACGACTGGCTCGACTGCTGCGCTCCCAATACAGCCGCGGTAGCAGCCAAAACGACATAAACAAAAACGATCCGTTTCATCCCGATCTCCTCTCCCCAAGACAAAGATCTCGACCAAAGATCTCCTTACGTCGCTTAGACCCTGCGGGGACGGGAAAGTTCTGCGCCTGCGGCCCTTGTTCCGGCGCAGGCGTAAAACCAGCCAATGTAAGCGTAGCGCGGTATTGCGCAATGGCGCATTGGTGGATAACCGGTGCGTGCCGCGGACGGCAAGAATCAAGTTGGTAATCGCTCGGCCCAAATCGTTGACTCTGCGACATGTGACCGCCGCCACAAGGGCAATCCACAGCCGCTTTGTTAGAATTCGAACGTATAGAAGCAATCTTTTACCCAAGTACTTCTTCGCTGGACGGAGAGGATTTTTTGCGCGAACCAGGGCTTTTGGACACCATTCAAAGCGCCGCCGGAGAAACCCTGGCCGTGGATCGCCGTCCCCAACTGAATGACCGGCTGCAGCACCGCATTTTGAGGAGCGATATGACTGAGATTGTTGCCATTCGTGCCCGCGAAGTCCTGGACTCGCGCGGAAACCCGACCGTGGAGGCTGACGTCATTCTGGAAAGCGGCGAGATGGGCCGCGCGATTGTGCCTTCGGGCGCCTCAACGGGCGAACATGAGGCCGTGGAGCTGCGCGATGGCGACAAGAGCCACTACCAGGGCAAGGGCGTGCTGCAAGCCGTAGCAAACGTTGAAACGGTAATTGCGCCGGAACTGGAAGGCATGGACGCGGCCAATCAGCGGCTCATTGACCAGTCAATGATTGCGCTCGATGGGTCGCCGAACAAGGGCAAGCTGGGCGCGAATGCGATTTTGGCCGTCTCGATGGCCACGTCGCGCGCCGTTGCGCAGACCTTGGAAATTCCGCTTTATCGCTACCTGGGCGGAGTGAATGCGAGTGTGCTGCCGACGCCCATGCTCAACGTGCTGAACGGCGGAGCGCACGCCGATTCGAACGTCGATTTCCAGGAGTTCATGATCATGCCCGTGGGCGCGGAGCGCTTCAGCGAAGCATTGCGCTGGGCGGCCGAGACCTTTCACACGCTGAAGAGCGTGCTCAAGAAGAAGGGATACAACACCGCGGTGGGCGACGAGGGTGGATTTGCGCCTTCGCTCAAATCGAATGCCGAGGCCATCGAGCTGATCCTCGAAGCCATCGAGCAGGCCGGCTACAAGCCCGGCGAGCAGATCGCCATTGCGCTCGATCCGGCGTCGAGCGAGTTCTATGACACCGAGAAGAAGAAGTACGTCTTCAAGAAGGGCGACAAGAGCGAGC
>CAYOVE010000320.1:0-3061 GCA_964407295.1 uncultured Occallatibacter sp. | reverse complement strand
AGTCGTGCCCTGATACAGAACTTCCGCCGGTATTTGAGTCGCGCAATGAACCGGAGCACAAAGGTGACGCTGGGTCGGGCCCGGCCCAGTGGAAGCCCTCGTCCAGCATGGCCCGCGTGGGCCCGCCGCCGTGATCGCCTACGCCGTAGAGGTCCATCATGTCTATCATTCCAGTGGACCGTTGGCGCGCGGCTACGAGATCGTCCGCGAGCCGCAGCGGGCGCAGGTCCTCATTGCCGTAGTCGTGCGGGAAATACGTGAGCACCTTTGATCCATCGGGCGACTGCCACCAGAACAGCTTGAAGGGCAGCTGATTGGTGTCGTTCCACGCCATTTTCTGCGTGACGAAGTAGTCGACGCCGCACTTCTTGTAGATTTGCGGCAGTTGCCAGTTATATCCGAACGAATCGGGGTTCCAGCCGATACGCACGTCCACGCCGTAAGCCTGTTTGTACCAGCGCTTGCCCACGAGCAACTGCCGCACCAGCGATTCGCCATCGGGCATGTTCAGGTCCGGCTCAACCCACATGCCGCCGACGATCTCCCAGCGGCCCTCCTGAATGCGTTTCTTGATCTCAGCATTCATCGAGGGATACTTCTCGGCCATCCATTCGTTGTAGGCTGCGGCCGACTGCGTGTAGGTGTAGCCGGGGTACTCGTTCATCAACTGCAGCGCGGTCGAGAACGTGCGCCGGACGACGTCGACGGTTTCGGTCCACGGCCACAGCCACGCCGCGTCAATGTGCGAGTTGCCGGTGAGGTGAAATGTTGCGGTCTCGAGAAGCGGGCGGAGCGGTTCGAGTTTCGCCTGAGCCGACTTCAGGCTGGCGTCGAACTTTGCCTGGGCTTGGGAGAGTGCGGGCGAGGACCCTTCGGCTCCGCTCAGGGCAGGCTCTCGCACGACAGCCGGCGAGGACGCCGGCGGTACGTCCCCATCAGCGCGCGGTACACCGGCGGTTGTGGCCTCAGCCGCATCGAGCGCCGCCAAATCCACAGCAGCAATTGCGGCGTTCAAAGTGTCGAGCTTCGCGCTGTCCCCGGGAGCAAGCGATGGCAGAAGCACCGACGCCGACAAGAACTCCTGCGCCAGGTCCTCGGGATTCGGCCGGCCGCTCGCAAAATCGATATTCAAGGTCGCGCCGCGGAAGGTCTTCACATCCACGGTGTGCAACAGCTTGACGGCGATGACAACTTTGTCGCCCGGCCGCGCGTCATCGAGCAGCACGATCGGCTCAAGATCTTCGCCCATGGCCGCGCGCCGGCCGTTGAAATAGATCATCTGCGGCATGGGACCGTTGGCCTCGGCGTGGAACTGGAACCAGATGCGCGCGCCAGTCAGGTCGTAGCCGTTGAGCGTGTCGGGAATTTGAATCGTTTGCCGGAACCAGACCGCGTCGTTCGGCGCCTTCGCCATGAGCGCCACGGGCTGCCAGTCCGTCTCGTCCAAACTCACAGCTTCGCCGTGCGCCAGGTCGCCCGCGTGCATCTTCCACGTGCCGGCAGGCAGTTGGGCGAGGTTCAGAAGCCGTTCGACAATCGCGCGCTCCTGTTGCGGTAGTTGCGCGGCGGCTCGTTGCGACTCGCTGAGAACGGCCTGGCCCGAAGCCGAGCACGCGACAAACAATGCTGAGGCGAGAACCAGAAAAATCGCGAGACGACGAACATTCATCGATGAACTCATAGGCGGAAAAGCCCCCGCAGAATTGTAGCCCCAGATGGCTTGTGAAGGATGCGAGTGTGCGTGGTGAAGGCAGCTGCTGACCCACAGATCAGCTCGGGGACGACGGGGCGGTCATTTCCCACCTGGTGGTATGAAATACCGGACTTCGATGGTCCGATTTTCCTCCCTGTGTGCGCGGTCACATCAACCCTAACGGTAGCGCGCTCAACATGAAGGCATGGATGCGCGAACCCTCATATTGATGGCTCCATGCTCGCTCCTCGCGGGCGCCGTACTGCAGATTTTGGTGGCGAAGCTCTGCTCCGCGCGCACCAAGGGAATCCTCGCCTTTTTGAGCTGCTTGCCTGCACTCGTCGCCGTCGCCGGCATCGCGCCATGGGTGCGCGGCGGCCAGGCAATCGAATTGAATCCGCTGCCATGGGATGGTCCGCTCGCGTTCGTGCTTCATGTGGACGCGCTCAGCGTGCTCTTCGCCTTCATGGGCGCGTGCATCGGCGGCCTGGTGCTGCTCTATTCCATCGGCTACATGGCGCACGACAAGTCGGCGACGCGCTTCTACGCCATCATGCTGGTCTTCATCGGCGGCTTTGTCTCGCTGGTCTACAGCGCCAACCTGTTCATCTTTTATCTCTGCTGGGAGCTGGTCGGCCTGTGCTCGTTCACCCTTGTCGGTTTCTGGTACACCAATCGCGAGGCGGTCAACGGCGCGCGCAAGGTCCTGCTGATGACGCACATCGCGGGCTATGGATTGCTGGCCGCGATTCTCATCCTCTATCACCGCGCGGGCAGCGCATTATGGACCGATCCAAATGTGACGCGCCATTTCACGGGCGGAATCTTCGCGCTGATGCTCGTCGCACTGGTCGCAAAGAGCGTGCAGGTTCCGTTGCACACGTGGATTCCCGAGGCGATGGCCGCGCCGACCCCGGTGAGCGCGCTGCTGCACTCGGCTTGTTATGTCACCTCCGGCGTGTATCTTGCCGCTCGCATGCACAGCTTTGGCGTGTGGCCGGCCGCGTGGGGTTTTTCTTTGGTTTCGGTTGGAACCGTAACCATGGCGCTCGGAGTGATGTATGCCATGGTGCAGACCGACCTGAAGCGCATGCTGGCCTTCTCAACCGTGAGCCAGATCGGCTACATGATGATGGGCCTTGGCATCGGCACGCCGCTCGCCATTACCGCCGCGCTGCTGCATTGCCTGAATCACGCGTTCTTCAAGGGCGGGCTGTTTTTGACGGCGGGCAGCGTGCAACACGCAACCGGCACGCGCGATATGAACCAGCTTGGCGGCCTGGCGCAGAAGATGCCGCAGACGACTTTATCCTGGCTGATCGGCGTGGGCAGCATGATGGGCATTCCGCTGATGAGCGGATTCGCCAG
>CAYOVE010000319.1:0-3096 GCA_964407295.1 uncultured Occallatibacter sp. | reverse complement strand
TTTCTGCGCCATCGGTCTACGTCGATGGCGAGGCGTACCGGGGCAGTGTTTGTTGCGGGTTTCGAGCTGCGATTTCTCCCGCAAGAAAATGACACTCGACCCGCCGGATGAAGACGTTGCCCGGATTGTCTTTATTGAGAATCTGGAAATGCGTGTAGAAGCTGTGACCATCCATCTCAACGTTCAGGCCGCGTCGTTGGCACTTTGGACAAACTTTCACCTCTCCGCCCTCGACTTTTGCTCCCATGGGAAGAACTGTGTAGTCAGAGATCAAAGTTTCTCCTTCCCTAATCTTTGAATTGTGATCGCGTTCGGAGGTTGGGGAACTCACGTTCACCGCCTGCTGACCCTCACAGGCACGCGGTATTCGGACTATAGGCGGCACGGACAGGGCTGAGAAGACCACACAGTGAATTCGTCATTACGCGGGTACCCGCGCGCGGTAACTAAGGTGGGAGGGGTGTTGGGGGCTTCAAGTAAATTGTCGTGCGCACGGAGATTTGGCATCCTGGCGGCGGGCGAGCAGCTGTTTGAGATGAGAAGCACGCCGGTCAAGCGCGCTCAGGATGAAGCGAGGGGAGATTGTTGGTGAGAACTGAGGAGCGAGGCCGAGCGCGTGCGTTGCGCACCCAGCGCGACGACGGCGAGCGCAAGGACCATAAAGAGCACATGGCTGGCGAGGGCGACGACCTTGGTGCAGGGGACGATCGGACCCTGCATGAAGGCGTGCGCACCGTAGACCAGCGCTCCGCCGGCGCCGACGCTTAGGGTATGCAGAGGCGTCCACGCGCTGCGATGAGAAAACAGACCCAGCCCAACGAGAAAAAACAGATCGATGGCGAGCATGAAGGCGGGGGCGGCCCAGTCCCACTTCCATAGAATCGGCGAGAGCATGATGGCCGCGCCGAGAAGGAATGCAGCGACGCCGGTGATGAAAGCTGGAGGCGCGGGGAGGGGTTCGCGGGTTGAATCGGGCTGGCGACGAGAAGCGGGCGGGATGAGGAAGGCAGCGGCGGCGAAAACGACAACGACGAGGGCGGACACAATGAACTGCGCGGGCGTGGCGCGGAACGGGTCGTGATGGAATGTGTACCAGGTGTTGTAGACGGCCCCCGCGGCGAAGAGGACGGCGGCGACGGAAAGGCCAATGTTGCCCAGCCAGGGCGTGCGGGAGCGCGAGGGAAAGAGCCCTTCGGTGAGTGCGATGGAGACACCGATGCTCCAGAAGGCATGGACGTTCAGCATGAAGAGGGTCCACCAGGCGCCGGTGCCGAGCGAGGGAATCCAGCCGTGGGAGAGAAGATGCATGTGCATCCCGTAGATATCGGGGTTGAAGAGCGTTTGCGTAGTGAAGGCTTCCTCAACGATTGCGTAGGCAGCGCCGAGAAGAAGGATGGCGGGCCAGCCGCGGCCGGTGCGGCGAGTGAGCTCGCGGATGAGAATCGCGCCGCCTCCGTACATGGGCGCAAGGACGATGAGCAGAGGTAGCCACGTGGCGGGAAAATCGCCGAGGAGGAATTCAGCGACGAGGGGTGCGACAAAGAAGAGGGTGACGGCGGCAAGGACGGAACGTTGCGTGCTGGACATAGACGCCTCGATGGAACGAGAGAAGTGTACGCCGGGATGTCAGATGGCGGCGGTTCGCAGCTCATCGTTCACCGACCATCGTGGGGCATGACGCTGGGTCAGGGTCAAGGAGAAAAACAGCTTCCAGCTGCTAGCTTCTAGCCTCCAGCCAGAGAGCAGAGGGAAGAGAGAAGAGAAAAGAGAACAGAGCAAGACAACGACGCGGCGAGGGTAGGGATTGGGTTGTAGATTCGGACGCAGCCCGAGTTCAAGATGCAGGTCCTTCGACTTCGTCCGCCACGGCGGACTTCGCTCAGGATGACAGGGTAGATTTGGGAGAAGAAGGCATGCGAGCCCCTGCTATTCTCTCGTCGAGGATTCTGTCATGGCTGAAGGCGCAGCTTTCCCCTATGAGACACGACTCAATGTTCTCTACAAGCCGCTTGAGCTGATTGACGTGTTCGCGGTTCCGGGCGCGAACGAATATAAGTGGTTCAATCAAACCCTGTGTAAGGTGAACGGCTCCGTGGTGCGCATGGCCGCGATTGAAGGCGAATACCACTGGCACAAACACGACGAGGAGGACGAGTTCTTCTACGTGGTGGATGGAGAGCTGCTGATCGATCTTGAGGATCGGACTGTTGCGTTGAAGCCGGGGCAGGGATTTGTGGTGCCGAAGACAGTTTTGCATCGGACGCGCGCGCCGAGACGGACGACGATTTTGATGGTTGAGAATGCGGGGATTATTCCGACGGGGAATTGAAGTGGTGCAACCGGCGTTTTCGAGGATATTTGCGCAATAAACGAAGTTGAGCTGTGCTACCAGGCGGGCGCGACTTGGTTCGTGCTATCCCACCCTAAACGCCCAGCCACCCCGCGGACGAGGGCCTGTCCGCGGGGACCCCGGTTTGCGCGTTTAGGATGGGGCACCCAGTTTTCGTGCGGGTGCGAGCGACCTAAAAACGCAAAACGGCCACCCCGGAGGGTGGCCGATTTGGTTTTAGGTGCCGCGTGAGCGTTAGCGCTCGCCCTTGCGCCAGTTGACCAGGTCACCAAGAGTCGTGGTGGAGCTGGAGACCGGTTGTTTGTGCGGCTGCTCTCGCCTGGAATCTTGCCGAGAACTGGACGGCTCAGCGGAGTGTGTGGACTCGTGACTGCTGCCCGTACGCAGGCTCAGGCCCACCTTCTTCTCCTCGACGTTGATCTTGATGATCTTGAAGTCGTGCTCCAGACCCTGCTCAAGCGGGGAGTGGCCATCGACGGGATCACCGGCCTCGGAGATGTGGCAGAGACCTTCGACGCCCTCGGCAATTTCAACAAATGCGCCGAATTGCGCGGTGCGCAGAATCTTGCCGTGAACTACGTCGCCGACGCGGTGCGTGGCGAAGAAGCTTTCCCAGACATCGGGCTGCAACTGCTTGATGCCGAGTGAAAGGCGGCGATTTTGCGGCTCAACGCCGAGAACAACAGCCTTGACCTTCTCGCCCTTCTTCACGATTTCAGAGGGGTGCTTGACGCGCTTGGTCCAGC
>CAYOVE010000318.1:0-3097 GCA_964407295.1 uncultured Occallatibacter sp. | reverse complement strand
GCATCAAATCTGCCATGAGCCCGCAAACCATCTCCGCCGCTTCAAGCGGCACATTTCTCATTGGCGGCGACCTGCCCGTCCACAGATTGGGCTACGGCACCATGCGCCTCGTCGGCGAAGGCGCGTGGGGCGAGCCTGCCGACGAAGCCGAAGCGCGCCGCGTGCTTCGCCGCGCCGTCGAGCTCGGCGTCACACTCATCGACACAGCCGACGCCTATGGCCCCGAAATCGCTGAGCGCCTCATCGGCGAGAAGCTCGCGCCTTACCCTCCCGGTGTGGTCATCGCAACCAAGGGCGGCATCACACGCCAGGGCCCCGCCAAAACCGAGTACGTGGGCCGCGCCGGATATTTAATCCAGTGTGTAGAAATGAGCCTTCGCCGCCTCAAACTCGAGCGCATCGATCTTTATCAATTACACAGAATCGATCCACGCACTCCGCTCGAAGAGTCTTTGGGTGCCCTGCGCCGCATGCAGGAAGCCGGAAAAATTCGCCACATCGGCTTGAGTGAAGTCACCCCGGCCGAAATCGAAGCCGCCGAGAAGATCGTCCCCATCGTCTCCGTTCAAAACCGCTACTCGCTCGCCGACCGCCGACACGAGGAAACGCTCAACTACTGCGAGCGCCGCGGCATCGCCTTCCTGCCCTGGTACCCCAACGCCGGCGGCAAGCTGCTTAGATCCGATCACCCAGCCGCGCAGGAGCTCATTCGCATCGCCGGCTACCATCTTGTTTCTGTCTCGCAGCTCTCTCTCGCCTGGCTGCTGCACCGCTCCCCTGTATTGCTGCCCATCCCGGGAACCTCAAAGGTCGCGCACCTCGAAGAAAACGTCGCCGCAGCCGCAATCAAGCTACCGGACGGAGAGTGGCGCGAAGTGGAGGCTGCTGCCGCGCCACGCGCCTCCTAAAAATGATGCCGCCCGTGTGGCGTCACAAACACAAGCATGCGCATCAGCAGAATCACCACAAAAATCACTGCTGCAATAGCAATGAGCCACGTCCCGCCGTCCCTCTTCGCCGCGTCCGATTTTGCCTTGCGCTTCATCGCCGCTCCGCTCGGAATCGACCTCATCCTATGCCCAATCTCGAACCCTGAAACGCAAAAGCCCTTCGGCGCAAGCCGAAGGGCCCCGCGAGATCCAGCTAGAAGCTAGCGGCTAGAAGCTGGCAGCTGTTTTTACCGGCTTCGATCCCCACAGCCCGTACCACGCAATATAGAGGTAGCAAAACAGTGGGATCACGAACGCGTGCTGGATGCCGTATCGATCCGCCGCCACGCCCAGCAGCACCGGAATCACAGCTCCTCCCACAACCGCCGTCATGATCAATCCCGATCCTTTGCTTGTCATCGGACCCAGCCCCGCGATGCCCAGGGTAAAGATGTTCGGGAACATGATGGAGTTGAACAAGCCGCACAACACCAGGCTCCAAATGGCCACGTTGCCTGAAGTCGCCATCGACACAATCAGAAGCGCGGACGCCGCGAATCCGAAAATCCCCAGCAGCTTGCCCGACTTGACCTTGGTCAAGATCCAGGAACCTGCCAAACGCCCCACCAGCGCTCCAAACCAATAGAGCGACGCCAGGTCCGACGCCGTCTTGAACGAGCTCACGCCCTGCGACTTGAAGTAGTTCACCGCGATTGACGCCAGGCCAACTTCAACGCCTACGTAAAAGAAAATTCCCAGCGCCCCCAGCACGGTGTGCCTGTAGCTCCAAATACTGCGGCTCGCTCCGCCTTCTTTCACATGCGACGACGGTGGCTGGTCAATGTGCGGCAAATGAGAAAACGCCACCGCGATCCCGAGCACGAGCAGCGCGCCAGCGATGGCGATATACGGTGCGCGAACCGTGTTCGCAATGGCCGCCGGTGTGGCAAACTTCGTGGGATCGGTCAGGATGAATGCGCCGGCGAAGATCGGCGCCACCGTCGTGCCAATCGAATTAAAGGCCTGCGCCAGCGTCAGCCGCACTGACGCGCTCGCCTCCGGACCAAGAATCGCGGCATACGGATTCGCTGAAGTCTGCAGCGCTGTCACACCCGCGCCCACAACAAAGCATGCGGTCAGGAACAGCGGAAAATTCACCAGCCGTGCGGCCGGAATGAACAACAGGCAGCCCACCACCTGAATGAACAGCGAGACCACCATCGTCTTCTTGTAGCCCATCCACTCGATCAACTTTGACGTTGGCGCTGAAAAGACAAAGTAGGCGAGAAAGAACGCCGACTCCGCCAGCATCGCTGCCTTGTAGCCGACGTTGAAGATCAACCGCAGGTGCGGCACCAGTGACATGTTCAGCGTGGTAACGAATCCGAACGTCAGGAATAGCGCCGTGAGGGTGACAAACGGAACAAAGTATCCCGGCGAGGTAAGCGGCGCCGACGGTTTTGAGTTTTCTGCCATAAATGCTGTTTCCCGCCTTCCCAATATTGACGTTTCTCTCGTTGGAGACCGGTGCTTCTCTTGCCCAAAGCCCGCTTCAGGGCCCGCCAACCAAACCAATGGGCCAAGATCTTCTGTGGGCCGGCGTTCAACAGATCCGCAACCGGCCTTCCCCAGCCCACACAACACTATACGGGAGACGGCAACAGGCTGGCCGAGCAACCGGGATTGTAGCGCCCGTCTCCAGACCGGGGTCCCCAGCAAGCCCGCCTTTGGCTCGCTGGGGTCGAGACCGGCTGTCGTGCGGACGTCCTCGTCCGCACACGCCCGACTCATCCGAACAGATCAACGACGGTTCCGGCCGTAGTTCGGTTTGACTGCCCCCTTGATTGCTCATCCTTTCCTGGCCGATCCGCTTTCTCATCGGTCCGATGCGTCAACCTGTGTTTCTCAAACAGAGGAGCCGTGCCATCCGTTATCCTCATTTCAAGGTGAGATACGACCCATGCCCATTGCCATTCTGAGCGGCGCACGAAACAAAAAGATCCTTGCTGCCCTCGAAGGCAACTGGCAAGCCGAGATGGAGGGCTACCACACCTACCTGACCCTTGCCGACCGCGACGCCGACCCCGTCCGTGCGCAAGTGCTGCGCCATCTCGCCCAGGCCGAGATCGAGCACGCCCACCTTTGGGAGGGCCGCATCAAGGAGCTCG
>CAYOVE010000317.1:1369-3150 GCA_964407295.1 uncultured Occallatibacter sp. | reverse complement strand
TCGCGCGTTGTGCCGGGCGACGCCGTAACGATGGCGCGGTCGCGCTCCACGAGCCGATTGAATAGCGAGCTTTTGCCCACGTTAGGCCGGCCGACAATCGCCATCGTCAAGCCGTCATGGACAATGCGGCCGCGCGCGAATGAGGCCTCAAGAGCTGCGAGCGGTGGCGTAATCTCTTCGATGCGTCGCGCGATCTCCACCTGCGGCGTCACGTCGATGTCGTCTTCGGCAAAGTCGATGCCCGCTTCAAGCAGGGCGATCAATTCCACAAGTGATTGCTTGGCGGGTGCGGCGCGGCGGCTGAGCGCGCCACCCATTTGGCTGGCGGCCTGCCGCGCCTGCGTCAGGGTCTGCGCATCAATCAGGTCGCGAACCCCTTCGGCCTGCGTCAGATCGAGTCGGCCCGCCAAGAAAGCGCGTTGGGTAAACTCGCCTGGCTCGGCCAGTCGCGCGCCAAGCTCCAATGCTCGTCGAAGCAGAAGCTCCAGCACCACCGGCGAACCGTGCGCCGCAATCTCAATTAAATCCTCCGCCGTGTATGAATTTGGCGCGCCGAAGAAAGTGACAAGTGCTTCGTCGATGTGCGGTCCGTCTGCGTCTGCCGGGTCCAGTACATCGGCCAGCCGCGCATGAGCTTGTTCAAGGGGTTGATGCGGGCGGACGAGTTGAGCCGCGATCGACGCAGCTTGCGGCCCGCTCAGGCGCACAATTCCGATGCCGCCGCGCCCAGGTGGCGTTGAGATAGCGGCGATCGTATCGGTTACTGCGTCAGGCGCGGCCATAGGCTTCACTCAGTGTAGTGTTCCGCGCGTTGGGGTGTATCGCAACATGCAGGTCGAGTTGGCTTGCATTGATGCTTTCTTCAAGCCGCGAAAGTTTTCCACGCCTAACATTGCAGATGTTTGTGGCAAACGCCCCAAAATCCGTTCTAAACTTCAGGCAGGAACTGCAACTCCCTGGTGCTCACTCTCGTTCAGGCCTGCAGTTCCGGCCGAGCTCTGAATGGCCTTGAGGTGAAAGCGATGACAAAAGCAAGGTTAGTCGCACTCAAGTTCTTTGCGCTGCTGTTTCTCTTGCCCGGCCTGGCTGGCCTCATCGTCTCCGCCATGATCTCCACGCATTACCTTGACACCATGCCCAGGTGGCCGGCGCCGGAGGTCAATCGCGTTGTGCCGCGCGGCATTCATGGGACCACGGTGTATCAAACCCCTGCCGAAGACCGCGATCTGAACCTGATTGAAGGCGCTTCAGTCGGGGTCTTCCTGGTAGGTCTTGTGCTTGGGGTTGTGTATCTTGAGCAGTGGGGGGCGCTGCAAAGCCGCATGGCGCAAGAAGAATCTGAACTGGCTGACAATCCTCGATAGGAACCGGCTGAATCGTGCAGCGCTCCATTCGCGATCCTCTACAATAAGCCGATGCCAGAACTGCCCGAGGTGGAGACGATTGCTCGCGGCGTTGACAAGCGCATTCGCGGCGATCGAATTGTTCAGGTCTGGTTTAGCCGTCATTCACAACCTTTCAAAACGCCGCGCGCGCGCCAGATCAGAGGGCTTTCAGGCCGCGCCATTCTGGCGGTTCAACGCACAGGCAAGCACATTGTCTTTGAATTAGGTCCATCGGAGTCCAAGCCCGATGCGCTCACGTCTTGCGCTCAGTGGATCGTGCATCTTGGCATGACGGGACGGCTGCTGGTCACCTCACCTGAAGATCCCGTCGCAACGCATACTCACGCACGGCTCTTGCTCGAAAGCGGCCGCGAGCTGCGCTTTGTCGATCCGCGG
>CAYOVE010000317.1:0-1269 GCA_964407295.1 uncultured Occallatibacter sp. | reverse complement strand
TCGGTCTCTGATTACGTCGACGCCGACGGAGAGCGCGGCTTTTTCCAGCTTGAGCACTGTGTTTACCTGCGGACCGGCGAGCCTTGCCGCCGCTGCCAAACGCCGATTCGCCGGGTTGTCCTGGCCGGTCGCGGCACTCATTACTGCCCCAAGTGCCAGCACTAGCCCTCAGACCGCCGGCCTTCGCGCCCGCGTAGCTATGCTTTTTTGAATAATATTCGCCTTTTTCCTTCCAGAATCCAGACAATCGCGCGCTTAAGGGTTGCATAAACCATTGCAAACAAAGAAAGTTGTGAACGGCACATCGATTGCTAATGTATGGGTGCCAGTGATGTGGGCCCGCTCAAAGGAGCGAGCGCCTGATCAGCACCGGGTACCCGGCAGAGCAACCGCCAATGAGCGGCCCAAACAGGGGATAAGCCAGCCGGGAAGCCTGATAACGGAGCCGAGCAAAACGAGCTCGCTCTTTAACTCGCTGGGAGGCCAGTGACCAGCGCAGGGCTACGAAGCCGCTATTTAAACGCCACTCTCAAAAGGGTGGCGTTTCGCGCATCAGGGCTCATTTCCAGCCACGGTTCAGATACTTCCCCCTTGGAAACTATAATTTTGCCGGGCTTATTACTTAAGGCGGTTCCTCCCCAGACCCCCTCTTGCCACACGATGGCCTTCCCTGTACTATCGGAGTTGCCTATCAAGCGGCTGACGCAGGCCACCCTGGGTATGGGTAGAGCAAGCTCGCCGCGGAGCAAGCAAATTCATCGTCCGCCAGTCTGATTGCTTTCAAGCTGTGTGCGATGAAGGCTCACATAGGAAAAGGGCATTCTCCGAGAAAAGCAGAAGCTGCGCTGGGAAAGTTCCGGCGGTCGGATGGAGTTGATTGACGACTCCCGCGTATGAAGCAGCAAGAGCATTCTCCAAGACGCTCAAGGGGTTGAACCAGAGAATCTGGGGCGCGGGGCCAGTTTCAGGACCATTCGCGCGGCATCGAGTCGCTCAGCAGTTGAGCCTCTTGTTCCTCATCGAGGAATAGATCTCGCGGGGAATGAAACGCTCTGCACCAGTATAAGAATTGAGCGGTGAATTGATTTTTCTGCGCAACATTCCGGAGGAAACCGGAGGGGATTTGCGCAGGTTCATTCAACGGCTCAGCCAAGAGTAAAGCGCAATTCAATACAACCGAAAGCAAAGTGCCAGGAAGCATAAGCATTATGACAACAGAACCGACGCAGCCCCAGTCTGAACAGGGGCCTTCTCCTGACAACGGTCAGG
>CAYOVE010000316.1:0-3165 GCA_964407295.1 uncultured Occallatibacter sp. | reverse complement strand
GACCGGCACGGATGAGGAAGCCGCATCGCTTAGGATCAAGTCTAAGTGAGAATGAGCCTTCGATTTTACCCAGTTGCGTTTCTTGCGTGTATGGCTTTGGCGGCAGGCTCGGCAGCGTGGGGGCAGCAGGCGCCGGCGCCCCAGTTGCCTCCCATCGAGCCGCCCAGGCCGATGCCTGTCGCGGCGGGCTCTGCGCCGAGCCTGCGCGTGACCACGACCGAAGTTCTGGTGCCTACGCTGGTGGAGAAAGACGGCGCGATTGTCTATGGGCTGAAGCCGAGCGATTTTGTGCTTGAGGACAACGGCGCTCCGCAGAAGATCAAAGTGCAGGAGGAGATGGATACCGCTCCGGTGGCCCTTGTGGTTGCGGTGGAGCGGGGCGGTGCGAGCGCGCTGGAGTTTGGCAAGCTGGCGAGGCTGGGCCCGCTCCTCGATGTGTTTCTCTTCGATCAGCGGAGCCAGGTGGCCCTGGTGGGGTTCGATTCTGTCCCGCACCTGATTACTGACTTTACGCACTCGGGCGACGAGGTGAACAAGCAGTTGACCGAGCTCATGCCGGGCAATGGCGGCGCGGCGATTCTGGATACCGTGAATTACGCGGTGACACTGCTGGAATCGCAGCCCAAGGAATACCGGAGGGTACTGCTCCTGATCAGCGAGGAGCGGGACCATGGCAGCAAGCACACCAAGCCGGTGCAGTTGATCAGGAAGATTGGCGAATCGGATGTGCTGGTGCTGAGCGTGAGCTTTTCGCCGGGGCTGGCGGAGCTGGCAGGCGGGATGAAGGGGCCCTACTACGGCCAGACGACGGCGGCCCATACGCCGACGCCGGGATTGCCGGAGCAGACGGCAGCGGGCAATTTGCTGGCGCCTCTGCTCATGGCGATTAATGCTGCGAAAAAGAATGTGACCAAGGAAGTGGCCGAGATGAGCGGCGGCGAGTACACAACTTTCTTCAGCGACAAGGCGTTCGAGGGGGAGATCATGCGTGCGGCGCGGGATGCGCGCAACCGGTATTTGATCACCTTCAGCCCGTCGGACCCAACGCCGGGGTTACACACAATTCGCGTAAGGACGGTCGAGGATTACGGCGCAAGGATTGTGGCGCGGGCGAACTACTGGCGGGATGCGGGAAGTAGCCAGTAGGGAGCAGGGCGGAGATTAAAGGAACAAGGGAACGACGGCGGGAAGGCAGGGACCGAGCCACGCTCTGGCGCAAGACTCAGCCGTGCGGATGATTATGCGGGTTTCGCGAGCAGCTTTCGCGCCGCCATAGCCAAGGGAAGTCGCGTGATACCGGCGAAGAACATGCTGATCCCGATCAGGGTTCCGATGGCCCACTCCGTGCTCCAAGGCCAGTTCAGGCCGATCATTCCGCCGAGGATCAGGGCGATGACTCCATCAAAGAAAAGCCAGCCGGAGCCCGCGTGGTGGCGGATGCGATAGGCCAGAATCAGCACGATGATGCCCTTGGCGAAGAGATAGCCCGCGAGAAGAAGCGTGAGCGAGGCGAGCCCGGCAACCGGCCAAACCAGCATGTAGACCGCGACCGCGAGATACAGCAGACCAACCAGAAGCTCCCAGACGAGGCCTCCGGTTGAACGAATATGCCAGGCGATGGCCAGGTGCGCCACACCGCCGAGCAGGACCAGCCATGCGACAAGAATCGCGACTCCGATCCCCGCGACCGGCGGAAGGACGATTGCCGCAATGCCAGCGAGGATCAAAAGAACACTGAGCGCGATTGCCCAGCCAGCGGATAGTCTTGCGATTCCGAGGGGAGATGAGTCAGACATTTTCTTCTCCTTTGAGGTTTTGTTTCGCTTATGGAATTGAGCGGTGGTCGTGCCGGACACGCTCTTTTTGAGTGGGGAAATCGATCACCCCGGGCGAGAGGAACACTATATACGATGCGGGGGTCGCCATTGAAGCGTTCGGTCGCGGCGCAGTCTGCGAAGGAAGTCCTTCCAGGGCTAAGCCGTGCCCTTTCAAAACGTGCGCAGCTTTGGGCAAGGACCTCGGCGCTGCGAGCCTCTGTCGTGGGCTTTGTGGTTGAGCGGGTTCATGTTAATCTTTCAGTAGACACTGAAGAGTGGATACGAAAAGAATGAGGAGTACCTAACGCCGTGCTGGCGATTGAAAAAAAGACCGACCTGATCAAACGCTTCCGAACCCACGAAACGGACACCGGATCGCCGGAAGTCCAGATCGCGATTCTGAGCGAGCGGATCACCGAACTGACCGAGCATTTCAAGACCCACAAAAAGGATCATGCATCCCGCCGTGGTTTGTTGATGCTGGTGAGCAAGCGACGCCGCCTGCTGGATTACCTGAAGACGCACGATACGGACCGCTATCGCGACGTAATCGGCAAACTCGGGATCCGGAAGTAACAAGAAGAAAGCCGACATTGAACCGGAAGTATTCAGACCGTTCACTGGTCACGGTCCCCATACAACATGGAATACCTGACCACGGCGCGCCGGGCGGCCCGAGAGGGACGCCTGAGCTTGCGCATCGGTCTTTCTTGCGCGCGAATTCGCGCGTTTCCCCCACAAGTTTCCCAAGCGAACAAAACGAAACGAGGACACTATGTCTACGAAGCATGAAGTAGCCGTCGAGCTGGCTGGCGGCAAACGGCTGGTCTTTGAGACCGGCCGCATGGCCAAGCAAGCCTCCGGCGCCGCGCTAGTGACGACGGGCGAAAGCGTAGTCCTGGCCACCGCTGTGGCTTCCCAAACACCGAGGGAAGGGATTGATTTCTTTCCGCTCACGGTGGATTACCGCGAGTACACGTATGCCGGCGGAAGGATTCCCGGCGGGTTCATCAAGCGCGAAGGCCGCCCCAGCGAAAAAGAGATTCTGACCTGCCGTCAGATTGATCGGCCGCTCCGCCCCTTATTCCCCGATGGATTTCGCAATGAAACGCAACTGATCGCATTGGTGCTCTCCGCGGACAAGGAGAACGATCCCGATGTGGTCGCAATCAACGGAGCGGCAGCCGCGGTGGCCCTGTCCGATATTCCCTTCGGCGCGACGGTTGGCGCGGTCCGCGTAGGACGCGTGAACGGCGAGTTCGTGGTGAATCCCACGTACTCTGAACGCGCAGCAACGACGGTGAACATCATGGTTGTCGGCCACAAGGACGGCATCGTGATGATCGAG
>CAYOVE010000315.1:0-3192 GCA_964407295.1 uncultured Occallatibacter sp. | reverse complement strand
GACGGCAAGCCCGTCGCCGTTGAGATAAACATCGAAATAGACTTCAGGAAGTACTAAGTCGCAATCCGACTCAGGAGCGGGCCGCCATGAGCCTCCCGCTCCTCAAATCAATCGCGAATGGCCTTTCGCGGTCCGTCTTCATCTCCCAACCCGTTCCGCGCAAGACGCCGCATTCGATGCCGGTGATCGTGACGCCTTCGTCCGAGAGCTTTTCTGACTCCCACGCCTTGCCGTCGCGACCCCAGGCAAGAATCGAATGATGGCCGATGAAAAGCAGCAGATCATCCTGCACAAGCGAGCGGATCTCGAGCACCGGCCGGTAGGGAATCATGGTGAAGCGCTCCGGCGCCGCGGTGTCGATGAGGTACGCGTATCCTCCCGCGACGGCACAGAGTTCTTCTGGTTTTGGAGTAGACCATAGGCCGGTAGGGACCACTGGATCGCGAAAGCCGAGCGCGCAGGTGGCGAGGAAGGGTTGCGCGGGCGAAGGTTTTGGATCAGAATCAGGGGCGATTCCACCGGGCCGGATGAGCACTTCAAGGGCGCCGCGCTCGACTTCTTCGGCCGCTTGCGGGTAAACGAAGTGACGCGGGGGCAGAATGAGCGGCCGCGCGGCCAGTACCTGAGCCTGCCAGCGATGCAGAAAGCTGAAGTCGACGATCGAATTTAGGATCGGCTTTGGCGCTGTCGCTGTCATGGTTCATCTTGTCCTTAAGAGCTCATCGCAATTGCCCGGAAACCGTTTCGACAACATGTTCTCCGGATCGATGATAGCTGGTTGGCGCTCACAAGGATGCGAGAATAGAACCAGCCGGGTCCTGGAGACAGACTCCTCCCGCGTCATGGATTTCTCGACTATGCTGCGCGTCCTTTCGACTCACTTGTTCCTGAACCATCGCCTGCATCCGGGTCTGCTTGAGCTCGCCGATCGCTCAGGAGCGCAGGCAGTGGAGATCTTTGCCGCGCGCCAGCACTTCGACTACACCAGCCGGGAGGATGTTGCTGAGCTGGCTGAATGGTTCCGGTCGAACGCGCTGCAGCCGTTCTCCATGCACGCTCCGATGTATCCCGACCGCGAGATGGGCCGCGCAGGCGCGCCGGGCGTCAATGTGCTGCACCCCGACAAGACTCGCCGTATCGATGCCATGGACGAGATCAAGAGAGCGCTCGAATCGGCCGAACACATCCCCATCCGCAATATGGTTGTGCACCTGGGCGAGCGGGACGATACGTGGTCGCAACGCACCATTGAGCTCGCGCTTACGGCGCTCGAGCATTTGGGCGCGTTTGCTCGCCCGCTTGGCGTTCGCCTGCTGGTAGAGAATTTGCTGAGCGAAGCCACCACGCCCGAACATCTGGTGCTGATTCTCGAGATGGGGCACCTGAACAACGTTGGCGTATGCCTGGATCTTGGTCATGCCAACATCACGACCGGAACCGCGGCCGCGATCGCCACTCTGGGCGGGCGCATCGCCTCCGTTCACGTTCATGACAATCATGGCTTGAAGGACGAGCACCTGTGGCCCGGAAATGGAACGATTGATTGGCCGGACACAGTGAAGGCGCTTAAGGCGCTTGAACCCCCGCCTGCAACCGTGCTGGAAATCAACTACACGCTTGCTGAACCTCATGCGGAGCTGCCGGCGCAGATCGAGAAAGCTTTCGCGCTTTTCGAGTAGCTTCTTCAGCCCCTGTGCCGATGCGTGGCAGGATTCTATTCAACTTGCGAAGATGTCCCGCTCACAGGTTTGATTCGGGCGGCAGACGAGCTAGCAGATGCGCGGCAACTGCTCGCCGATCATGACGGGGATGACGCGATTGGCACCGAGAAGGGTGCGCGCGACCAGCATGCGCTTGTGCTCCGCAGTGGCGTGGCCGATGTGCGCGGCGTCTTTGCCGAGAGGATGAGCGCGGAGAATCGAGAGCACGCGGTCCGCGGCTTCGGGCGCGACGAAAAAGACGGCTTTGCCCTCGTTGGCCACGTAGACGGGATCGAGGCCGAGCAGTTCACAGGCCGAATGCACCTCATCGCGAATGGGAACGCTTGCCTCGCCGATGACGATGCCGACATTGGAAGACTGCGCGATTTCATTGAGCGTTGAAGCAAGGCCGCCGCGTGTTGGATCGCGCATGGCGTGAACAGAAACACCCACGGCATCGAGGACCTGAGCGATCATGCCGTTGAGCGCGGCGCAGTCAGAGCGGATGGGGCTCTCGAATTCGAGACCTTCGCGGACACTCATGATGGCCATGCCGTGGTCGCCCATGGTTCCAGAGACGATGATGGCGTCATCGGGCTGGACATGATGCGGGCCAACTTGAATTCCCGCGCGAAGAATACCGACACCGGCTGTGGTGATGTAGCAGCCGTCGCCGTGACCACGCTCTACGACTTTTGTGTCGCCGGTGACGATTTGGACGCCGGCTGTCTCGGCGGATTTAGCCATGGCGTCGACGATGGCGGCGAGTTGGGCGAGCGAGAATCCTTCCTCGAGGATGAAGCTTGCGCTCAAGAATTTCGGATCGGCTCCCGAGACGGCGAGATCATTGACGGTGCCGTTGACGGCGAGCTCGCCGATGGAGCCGCCAGGAAAGAAGAGCGGCTGCACGACGAAGGAATCTGTGGAGAGCGCGAGGCGCGCGCCGCCGGCTTCGAGCACGGCTGCGTCGCCGAGATTTTCGAGGGCGGGATTGCGGAAGGCGGGAAGAAAAAGATGCTCGACGAGCTCCGAGCCGAGTTTGCCGCCACCGCCGTGGCCCATCACGATGGTGGGGTAGTCGGCGAGAGGCAGAGGGCACGTCCAGTTGGAGAAGTCGGGCGCGGTCTTTTCTGTGCGTGGCGCAGCGACTTTGAGGTCGTTAGCCATTGGCGGCTCCCGAGAGAGCGGAGCCGGCGGAGGCGAGATCATCGGCGGAGAGGAAGCGGCCGTAGTTGTAGTAGGCGGCGCATGCGCCTTCGCTTGAGACCATGGTTGCGCCGAGCGGGTGGCGAGGAGTGCATTCTTTTCCGAAGGCGGGGCACTGGGCGGGCTTGATCGCTCCGCGCAAGACGTCGCCGGCGCGGCAGAGCGCCGATTCTTCGGTGTGAATGCCGGTGATGTGGAAGCGCTCCTCGGCGTCGAAGTCACGATAGTCCGCGCTGAGACGCCAGCCGCTTTTGGGAATGACGCCGATGCCGCGCCAGGCGCGATC
>CAYOVE010000314.1:0-3198 GCA_964407295.1 uncultured Occallatibacter sp. | reverse complement strand
CAATTCCGCCATCCCGGCCTCGGGTGGGGATCTGCTTCCAAAGTATCGCATAGCCTTTGGCTTATCCGCCACATACCGCGCCGGCGTTCTGTTCCGTCCCTCGTTTCCACATCCTTTCCGCATCGCTGCCAGGTTCGCCTGCAACCTCTATGCGAAAATGAAAGCATCAACGATGCTCAGCTCCTCCGCCGCCGTCGTTCCCGAACCAGTCAACATCACTCCGCAGATGCTCGCCACACACAGCATCACCGCGGAGGAGTACGAGCGCATTCTCGCGGCACTCGGCCGCACTCCCTCGCTCACTGAGCTTGGCATCTACAGCGTGATGTGGAGCGAGCACTGTTCCTACAAATCCAGCCGCGTGCACCTCAAGCGCCTGCCCACCAAAAGCGATCGCGTAGTCCAGGGGCCAGGCGAAAACGCGGGCATCATCGACGTGGGCAACGGCTGGGCCTGCGCCTTCAAGATTGAATCGCATAACCACCCCAGCTACATTGAGCCTCATCAGGGCGCGGCCACCGGCGTGGGCGGCATCCTGCGCGACATCTTTACCATGGGCGCGCGCCCGCTCGCGGTGATGGACTCGCTCCGCTTCGGGCCGATTGAGCCCGGAGAAGCCGACCGCGAGACCGTCCACAAGAATCACTCCATCCTTGAGGGCGTGGTTAGCGGCGTCGCCAGCTACGGCAACTGTTTTGGCGTGCCCAATCTGGGCGGCGAAACCAAGTTTGAGGCGTGCTACTCGGGCAACCCACTCGTGAACGCGTTCGCTCTCGGCCTCGTGCGCAAAGACGAGATCTTCTACGCCAAGGCAAGCGGCACCGGCAACCCCGTCATATATGTAGGAGCCAAAACCGGCCGCGACGGTATCCACGGCGCCACCATGGCCAGCGAGGAATTCCACGAAGGCACTGAGGCCAAGCGCCCCAACGTCCAGGTCGGCGACCCATTCATGGAAAAGCTTCTGCTTGAAGCCTGCATTGAGGCCATGAAGACCGGCGCCATCGTCGGCATTCAGGATATGGGTGCTGCCGGCCTCACCTGCTCCACCTGCGAGATGGGCGGGCGTGGCGGCGTTGGCCTCGATGTGGAGCTTGACCGCGTGCCGCAGCGCGAAACCGGTATGTCGGCTTACGAAATCATGCTTTCTGAAAGCCAGGAGCGCATGCTGCTCGTCGCCGAAAAAGGCCGCGAAGATGAAGTGCTGCGCGTCTTCGCAAAGTGGGGACTCGACGCGGTCATCGTCGGCACCGTCGAGCCGGAGCCGCGCCTGCGCATTCGCCATCACGGCCAGCTCGTCGCCGACATTCCCAACCAATCGCTCACCGACGATGCGCCGCTCTACCATCGGCCCGTCGGCACGTGGAAAGCTCCCGTACCGCTCGAGCCTTCCGATGCGGCGCTCGCCGAGTTAGACAAAGACCGCGATTACACAGCCGACCTCAGAAAATTGCTCGCCAGTTCCAATGTCTGCTCCAAACGCTGGGTCCACGAGCAATACGACAGCATGGTTCAAACGAATACCGCGCAAGGCCCGGGCGGCGAAGCCGGCGTGATGCGGATCAAGGGCACCGCAAGACCAAACTCACCTGACGGTCCGTTGGGAGAGATCGGCCTCGCGATGGCGCTCGACGGCAACGGCCGCTGGGCGTATCTCGATCCAAAACTTGGCGCCATGCATGCCGTGGCTGAGGCCGCGCGCAAAGTGGCGATGACCGGCGCAACGCCCGTGGCCGCCACCAACTGTCTCAACTTCGGCAATCCCGAGAAGCCGGAAATCATGGCGCAGCTTTCCGCAGCCATCGACGGCATCGCCGAAGCCTGCACCGCTCTCGGCACTCCGATCACCGGCGGCAACGTTTCTCTCTATAACGAGACGCGCGGCGAAGGCATCTACCCCACGCCGGTCCTCGGCATCGTTGGCATTCTCGACGACGTGACCAAGGCAGTTCCCGCGCATTTTCATCGCGAGAAAGACGCCATCGTTCTCCTCTGGCCCATTCCGCGCGGCGAAGAGCCGAACCCGGGGCTCAAGGTTCCGCTCAATTCCCCGCCCATCAGCCAGTATCCAATGCCTGCGCTGGAGCGCGAGCCCAGAGATCGCGAGCAGCCCGATGCATCCGACGCGGAAGTCGCGGCGAACCTGACCGCATTCGGCAGCTCCGAATTTGCCAAAGCCATTCTCGGCAGCCTGTGGGGCACTCCGCCCGCGCTCGACCTCGACGCCGAGGCGAGCCTGCACGATCTGCTCGCCACGCTTGCATGGCGCAAGCTCATCCATTCTGCGCGCGACATCTCCGACGGCGGAATTGCTGTCGCCCTTGCGCAAGCCGCGTTCACCAAGGGCATCGGCGCAAAAGTCGAGCAGGACCCGTCGCTTCTCGCTCATCCGCTCTTTGGCCTTTTCGCCGAGCCGGCCTCTACCATTCTCCTCACCGCCGATCCCGGCGATCTTTCGGAGATTGACGCCATGGCGGGCCAGCATAACTTCTTCTCCGCCCGGATCGGCACGACCGGCGGCAACCGTCTTGAAATCTCCGTCGATGGCGACTCCTTCATCTCCGCGCCGCTCGCCGAACTTAAGACCCTCTGGGCCTCCGCCCTGGAAGCCAATCTCCACGGCGAGGTCTTCGTATGACGCATCGCCTCTACCAGGGCATCACCGGCGTCTCCGATCGTTCCGAATCCCTCCGCGCAAACCTATCGTCCCGTGTTCCCTGCCCACCGTTCACCGTCCGCCGGTCACTGTCCACCGTCGGCGCAGCCGACAAGCTTCACGAAGAATGCGGCGTCGTCGCAATCCACGGTCACGCGCATGCCGCGCGCGAAGCTTATCTCGCGCTCTACGCTCTCCAGCATCGCGGGCAGGAGTCAGCCGGCATCGCCACCGCCGACGGCACGCATCTGGCCAACATCAAGGGCATGGGCCTGGTTTCAGAAATCTTCACCGACGACGTGCTTGCCAAGCTCCCTGGCCACCTGGCGATCGGCCACACGCGCTACTCCACCACCGGCGACTCGGCGCTCCTCAACGCGCAGCCCATCCGCGTCGACTCCACCAAGGGCCTCATTGCCATTGCGCACAACGGCAACCTGGTGAATCTCGGCAATCTGCGCGCCAGCCTGGAGCGCGACGGCGCCTACTTCCAGACGACTTCCGACTCCGAAATCATCGTCCAGCTCATCGCCCACTCCCAC
>CAYOVE010000313.1:0-3198 GCA_964407295.1 uncultured Occallatibacter sp. | reverse complement strand
ACTTTCGCCTCTGTTATCCTGAGGGGTTTGGTTGAGCCCGTAGGGGTCCCGCGGACAGGTCTTCGCCGGTGGGAATGGAGGAAGCAGCCATGCCGGAGCATCGAGCAAGAAAGCATCATCAGGACCGGGTGGCGGAGGCGCTGAAAGATGAAATCGGCGCCATGATTGAGGGCGAGCTCTCTGACCCGCGCATCGACTTTTGTCACGTCAGCGAAGTTGCCCTGAATCCGGGCGGCAAGTCGGCTCGCGTGTACGTTGCCCTCGACACCAACTCGAAAGACATTGCCAAGGCCGAGGAGGAGACCATCGCCGGCCTTGAAGCTGCAAAGGGCTACATCCGGCGCGAGTTGAAAGATCGCATGGGCGTGCGTCATGTGCCTGAGCTGAGTTTCCTGGCCGACCGGTCAGGGCGCTTCCAGGCGCGCATCGAACAGTTGATGAGCCGGGGCCGCAAAACCAAAGCACCAAGCAAGCCTGCTGAGCCGCCGCAGGGCGAGCTGCTGCCTGAGCAGTCTTGAGATTCCGCCGGAATCTGTTAGCCTTGACCACTGAACGATCTCCGCGCTTCTTCTTGTTGAGTGCGGAAGGCGAGCAGGCTTGGCCTGAATTCCCCTCCGCCTCGTAGGTAACCACGACCTTTGTCCTGCGCAATGCAGGCTGCTGCGCTTTGGAGTATTGCCGGAGATGGAGAACCCCGTGGAACCGTCGGTTCCGGATCAAGCTGCGCGCCGGCCTTGGCGGATGCCGCGTCGGGCCATCGTAATCGAAGCGGCGGTTTTTCTCGCGTTCAGCGTCTTTTTCATCGTCTATGGCGTCACGCCCCTCCTGGGGGGCGACGGCCTCGGTCTGGTGGGCGCTGACGAACCGCGCTATGCGCAGATCGCGCACGAGATGCTGGTGCGCTTCGACGCCGCACCCACGATCAAGGACCGGTTAAGTGCCTGTGTCACGCCCTATCTCTATGGGCACCCATGGCTTGAGAAGCCCGCGCTTTACTACTGGCGCGCGATGTTCATCTTCCAGGACTTCGGAGTCCACGACTGGGCCGCTCGTCTGCCCTCAGCCACCTTCGCCTTCATCATGACGGCGCTCATCTACCTCCACATGAGGCGCTTTCGCCCCGGCGGGCACCTCGATGCGGCGCTCATCACCGTGTCTTGTGCGGGTATGCTGGCCTTTTCGCGCGGTGCGTCCACTGATATGCAGATGGCCGCTCCGCTGGCCATCGGGTTGCTCGGTTGGTATGCCTGGTATGAAACCAACTCCAAGTTCTGGCTCTATGACATCTACTTCTTTACCGGTCTGGCGACGCTCGCTAAAGGGCCCGTGGCGCCACTTCTCGCGTTCCTCATCATCGCCGCATTTGCTTTCTTGCGCCGCGAGTGGAGCATCATTCGCCGCTCATTCTGGTGGCCGGGCGTCGTGCTCTACTTTGCCATGGTGCTGCCCTGGTTCATTGCCGTGCAGCATCAAAACCCCACGTTCTTCCGGGAATTCTTTCTCGAACACAACTTGCAGCGCTTCGCTACCGACCGCTACCAGCACAATCAGCCATTCTGGTACTACTTCGTCGTTGTGCTCCTTGGCCTCATGCCATGGGCCGTCATTGCAGTTCGCGCGCTGATTGACGGCATTCTCACCTCCGTCGCGGAGTGGAGACTCCGCCGTTCCCGCGCAGGAAAGCCATTGCCCAAGCGTCCCGGCGACGCATTCCCCGAGTTTCTTGTGCTATGGGCGCTCATTCCCGTCGTCTTCTTTTCCTTCTCGCAATCCAAGCTGCCCGGCTATATTCTGCCCGCTCTCCCGCCCATCACCATTCTCACCGGAGACTACCTCTTTCGGCGCAGGCAACCCGGTCTCAATCGATGGATACTCCTTGGTCATGCTCTGCTATGCGGCGCCATGACCATGGTGGCTTTGCTCTTGCCTTGGTTTGTGGTTCATGGTGCGGCCATGCCGCTCGCCGATGGCGCGGCTATTCCGCCCGCTCATGCGCTTGTCGCGGCCGGTCTGGCCGCAATCGGTGCGGCGCTCCTGATCCTGGTTGTCACCAAGGGCTATGGTGTGGCCCGGCTTCGGCCGGCTACCTGCTGGATTCTCGTGGTCCTTGTTCTCTTTGTCTATGGCGTCGGCCCGTTCTGCGGTATTCCCGGAGTTGACTCCACCAAGCGCGTCATCCATCTCCTCGACCGCACCTACTCGGCGCGCCCGCTGGCCCAGCGAATTGCGGATTTGGTTCCCGCAAATGAGACGATCGCCGTGTTCCGCGTTCGCCGTGACGCCGAGTATGGGCTCTCGTTTTATCGCAATCATGAGGTGGTGAATTACGACGAGAACGGCGTGCCCGACGAGCAGCATATCCTCGTGGCCCGCATCCAGGGCCGCGGTGTGGATCCCGATACGCAACTCGTACTGAGCGAGCTTCTTGAAGGCCGCCAGTATGAGCCGCTCTTCACATGGCCTGAGCAGGGGCTTGAAGTTTATCTCGTAGGCGGAAAATAGTCGCTCGTCAACTTGCGGGGGAACGCGAACTCGTGTCAAAGTTGCCGGGAGGGCCTTTCCGCGCACGCCGGCCTTTGAAAGCGATCTAACTTGTTCGAAGTCTTCTTGTTTTCCAATCGTCGAAAGCCGGCGCACCCTGCAATTCGAACAGGATTCCGGAAACCAAGGCCGCCGGCGCGCTCATCGTTCTTGAGCTAACCAAGCCGGCGCCGAGTAGAGGACAAATGCTGAACTCGGGTGGTTCCATCGAGATACTCGATCTTCGGCACTTCGCAGCCCCGGTCCTTCGGCCGGTGCTGGAGGCGGAGGGCGAGTTGTGGGTGGCTCGCCTCCACTGGGACTACCAGGCCTCGGCGCGTCTCCTCATGCAATATCTTGACAACCACATGCTGCCCGGCTACGCGGCGCTTTCTTCCGGCCGCGTGATCGGCTACGTGTTCTGTGTCTACGAGGAAACCAAGGCCGTCATCGGCGACGTGTTCGCGCTGCCAGGTGAAGGAGACGCATCGACGACAGGGGAGACTCTGCTTCGTCATCTGTTTGAATTGCTGCTCAATTCACCGCACGTCGAGCGCATTGAGGCGCAGTTGCTTCTGCATCCCTCCGGCACGTTCGGCCACATCTTCCGCGATGCTGGATTTGAGATCTTTCGCAGGCTGTTTTTGGTGCGGCCCTTGCAGGGGCATTTGAAGCCGC
>CAYOVE010000312.1:0-3312 GCA_964407295.1 uncultured Occallatibacter sp. | reverse complement strand
CGACATGACCAAAGCGCTCGACAAAGCCATCGTCATTCGCGACCTTCGCCTCGAAACGAAATCCGGCGGCAAGAGCGGAGATTTCTCACGCAAATCAAAATAATTTGCTCGTGAGCCACCAGCAATCAACCGAAGATTAGAGATGGTCTCGCGACTCTACACGATTTGATCCGGGATCAAATTTTCATTTCGCTGCGTAGATGACTTCCCCATTTCGAATCGTAAAGCGAACTTTCGAAAATGCCGAAGTGTCCTGCGCCGGGTCAGCACTTAGCACCACCAGGTCGGCATCAAATCCTTTCGCGATCCGTCCGCTATGAGTCGAGTAGCCGAATCGTTGAGCGGGATTCGTGGTCAGCGAAGCAAGAATCCCCTGGTAATTCATTCCGGCGCGGGACATCCACTTGAATTCTTCTGAAGTGTCGAACTGCTCCATGAAACCAATGTCGGTGCCGAAGAGAACCTGTCCTCCTGCTCGATAAAAGTCCCCCAGTTGCTGAGCCGCCCTGTTCATGCCCTTTTCGAGTTCGTCAGCCGATGCGTTCGGGCTCTCGACTTCCCATAGAGTAAGAGTGGGAGTCAGCGCCATATGCGCTGCCGTCAGCCGGTGAACAAAAGACGGACTCCACGCGTCATCAGTCGGAGTGGTGTGGGCCAGGATATCGACCCCGCTCTTAATTGCTATCTCGGTTCCTTGATTATTTGAAACATGTGCAAACACAGGTTTGCCGGCACGGTGGGCTTCGGCGACGATCGCCTTGGCAAGATCCAAAGGCATGGTAAGCATCCCATCGCTCTCCGCTGAATTCGCAAAAATCTTAATGCCATCCGCGCCGTCGCGGATCTGCTGTCGCACTCGCTCCCTCGCCTGCGCAGTTGATTCCACCTCCGGAATGTTGATGTGATTCGCTTCGAGGAAACCCTGAACGTAAATCGGCGTTCCACCTTTCCCCCAGAATGGCTCGCCCGTTGTGAGGATCCGCGGCCCTTTCACGTCGCCGCTCTTTATACGATCGCGAATTAAATTCGTGTTCTGAAGCACAGAAGCAATGTCAAAAACAGTAGTGAATCCCCATCGAGTAAGCATCCCTTGAAGTTGTGAGTCGATCTGCTCTGACGAGAGATTTTCCGCATGAAGCAACCCCGGCAGAAGAATATGCACATGGCTGTTCCAGAAACCCGCAGTCACAACGAGGCCCTTGCAGTCGATCACAGTCGTACGGTGCGGGATTCTGACGGCTGCGGCAGGCCCTACGGCAACAATGCGGCCGTTGCGTATCAGTATCGAGCCATTTTCGATTGCCGACTCTGTGGGCGAGGGATAAATTCTGGCCCCAACCAGGGCAACATCAGAGGCATGCGCTCGACCGACAGCAACCACGGTCCAAAGGACCAGAAGTAGGCACAACAAACGGAGTCTCATGGCAGCAATTTACGCGCGCGGCGAACCAGTAGTTCCGTAATTTCTTTCAGAGTTGAACCCGAGGATACGGTTTCGCACCAGCCGCATTGCCACCCGCGCCGATTTCACACTAGACTTGGATAGGCCACACCCAACCGTGCGGAAGTGGTGAAATGGCAAACACACTAGCCTTAGGAGCTAGCGCCCAAAAGGCTTGCGGGTTCAAGTCCCGCCTTCCGCACCAATTATTCTTCCAAGGCTGAACCCCGTCGAACCCTGCATCCGCGTCGCACCGCCGACATGCTTCCAATCATCCATTGGTTAAGGGATATCCCAAATGGATTCACAATGTCCCGCGAACTCGCCCGATTTACCGCACGTCAAGCTCCCGTAGGGAGCGACGGATAATAGCCCAGGACAACCCTGAGCGAAGTCGAAGGGGCAGTCCTGGGAACAGATGCAATAGAAAACGTCAGCCCCATAGGGGCGACAGAAACTTCTCGACAAAACCAACAGACGCCGCGGAACACCTCACTTCAGCCGCGCGCCCAGCGGCACATCCTCCAGGAATCCCGCCAGCACCGGTGCTCCGCCCTCGAGCGAAGCCGCGAGCAGCATTCCGTTCGACTCCAGGCCGCGCATCTTTCTCGGAGCCAGGTTTGCGACGATCACGATCTTGCGCCCAATCAGCTTTTCCGGCTCGTAGTATTCCGCGATCCCGGCCAGAATCTGCCGCTTCTCGGTTCCAAGATCGACCTCGAGGCGCAACAGCTTGTCCGCCTTGGGCACGCGCTCGGCCACCAGGATCTGTGCCACACGCAGTTCCACCTTGGCAAAGTCGTCAATCGTGATGTGCTGCGATGCTTGTGCGGCGGCCTCCGCTGCTGCCTGCGGCACCGCAGGCGTTGCCGCAACCGGAACTGCCGGCGATTCAACCCTCGCAGGCACCGGCGCTGCCGGTGTCGCCGCCATCGCGGGCACTTTAGGCGCAGATGTCTTCACGGGCGTCACAGCCGGCTCTTGTTTCTGCGCCGCAACCGGCATCTTCGCTTCATCCGCCACACTGCCGCCACTCGCCGCTCCCGCCGCCGTCCGGCTGTTTTCGTCTTCAAGACTTTGCATACGTTCAATCGCTTCCTTTTCTGCGCGCGGAAACAGCGGCGAAGGCTCGCCAAATTTCGTTCCCGCCTTCAATCCGCCCCACGCAAGATCCTTCAAAAATCCTTGCTTCACTGCCTCGGCCAACTTGCCCTGCCCAAGCTGCTCCCACACTTTAGCCGCCGCGTCCGGCACGATCGGATACGCCAGCGCCGTAATCACACGAATCGCCTCCGCCGCCGTCGCCAGCACGCATGCCTGGAGCTTCGCGTGCTCCGCATCCGAACGCTCGGGCAGTTTCTTCCAAGGCGCGTTGGCCGTCAAGTAGCCGTCCGTCTCCGCCACCAGAAGCCACAGGCTTTTGAGCGCTTCAGAGAAACTCAATTCGTCAAACGCAGGCCCAAACGCCGCAATCGCCGCCTGTGCGTTCGTGCGCAGCGCAGTTTCCGCCTGAGTCTCCGCGCCGGCCTCTGGCAAGACGCCGCCGAAGTACTTGTGCACCATGTTCACTACGCGGCTCACCAGGTTGCCGTAACCGTTGGCCAGGTCGCCGTTGTACCGCTGAACGAGGGCGTCGAACGAAAAATTTCCGTCTTGGCCGAAGGGAATTTCGCGGAGCAGGAAGTACCGAAGCGCATCGGCGCCCAGCACTTCTTGAACCGTCTCAGCGCGCACAATGTTTCCGCGCGACTTGGACATCTTGCCCTGGTCGAAGAGCAGCCAGCCATTCGCGCGCACCGAGCGCGGCGTCGGAATCCCCGCCGCCATCAAAAACGCCGGCCAGTACACGCAATGGAACCGGCTGATCTCTT
>CAYOVE010000311.1:0-3359 GCA_964407295.1 uncultured Occallatibacter sp. | reverse complement strand
GCCTATGAAGTGGGCGGACCCGAAATCAGTTGCGTTTTGATGGAGTTGTACTGGTCTTGCGTCAGTGGCAGCGTCGTTACGCCTTGCGGAGTTACTTCGATCTGCATCGGGGCGTTGATGGCTGGACCTGCCGTAGTGCCACCGGCGGGCGTTACCGCGACCGATCCCTTGATCAGGTCGATTTCCATCGTTTTGGCTGTAGGGTCAACTTTCCAAATGAACTCGGTACCGCGAATCCCAATACTGCCGCATCCATAGTAGTCACCCCCATAAACTTCGCAGCCCTCCAATATCACGTTGGGCGGGCTAGCTTTTTCGATCAATCCACCTACGTACATGAACGTGCCCTGGAGTACCTGGTAATTGGCGATGTCGTCCATCAGACTTGCAGGATTGTATTGGTAATTTTGGACATTCCATTCGCTGTTCGACCCAATCGTCCACTTGGTTCCGTCGGCCATCACGATATCAATATCACTACGCCACGTGGCTTGAAGAATGTCATTGGTATTGAAAGAATCGCCGGGGTTCAACTTGGTCCAGGTATCGGATCCCGCGCGCTTCACGTAGGCAGTGCCGTCGATGTCCTTCACGGTGCCCGCTGCCGCCGGCGCCGGAGGTCCCTGTGGAGGCCCGACGACGGGAACCTGGCCGAGCGCTTGCGCGCCACGGCCTTGCGAGTAACCGATCATGCCCTGCATCAGGCCTGTGACGCTTGTGTCGGAATTTTCGCCGGCGGGGGCGGTTTGGGGTTCGCCGTACGAGGCGCGGATGAGGCGCGCGCTGCCCGGAATGTTGGTTGCGTTGGCGGTCGGCGACGGCATCACGCGAATCTGCATGATGTTGTTGGTGGCCATGTTGCCGCCGGCGATGAGCAGCTTCATGTAGACCTGGCCCTTGACGCGCTCGGTCCATGGTCCGTTTTCGGCTTTGACCGGCGTATAGAGACCGCTCTCCTGGCCTTGAAACAGGGTTTGATCCCTGATTTGATCGTTTGTGCCCTGGCGCATGAGGATGGCGCGCTGACGCTCCGCGCTGAGTGCGAGCTGGCCAGGCTCGCCCATTTTGGCGAGGATCGTATCGAGCGGCGGCAGCTTGGCGGATTTGGCGGAGTTGTTATAGGTGGCTTCAAGGTTGACGAAGAAGTCGCTAGCGATTTCGCTTTTGAAGTCGGGGATGACCTGATCGACGATGGCCTGATACGACTTCGGCATCTGGGAATAAGTAAGTCCGGATTGGATAGCCCAGGAGATGGCCTGCAGCGAGTTGGGATTGATGCTGTATTGCACGGTACCGCGCCAGATGAGGGCGCCGATGGCGCCGGCGGCTTTGCCTTCATAGGGGCCGAGCACGTAGGCGACACCAGCACCGGGCACGTGGACCGAATACTCGGAACAGAAGTCGAGTGTGTTGATGGTGTAGTCGCCGGGAGCGAGCGGCTGATTGAGCTCGTCGGCGGTGAGCTTGAGCGGCGTGGGGCTAAAGGGACCGCCGGGAAGATTCGCGACGGTTGGATACACATCGTTGGCATTCAGCGTGAGCGGGAGCTGGTCATTGAGCAGCTTCTCAATGGCTTGCTCGGCGAGTTTTTCCTTGGCGGCGTCAGCAAGGGCGGTAAAGGGATTCTGGGCGGCGAGTTGAAGCGCGGGCGCGGCAAGCAATCCCGCCGCCACGGCGAAAGCTGCGATTCTCAGTCGAGTCTTCATCTGCGAATTCCCCAAGTGGCCGAAGCTGCGAAGTTTCTGATCCGGTTGTTGATCGGAGCATGCAGCATCCCAATGGATGCTCAATAGTGCGCGATTGACGGCGATGAATGCGAATGACGGGAAGCCGCGACTGGGGGGCCGGGCAAACTGGACTTCATGACAATCCGCGCAGAGTGAACATACTGGAATCGACGGGCGGAGTCAACGAAAAGACGCCGAGAAAAGACGAAGGCGCGGCGCTTAATAGAACAGGTACTTGCGCAAGCGGTCGTCGCTGCGGCCGAGCCTGCGCATGATCTGGCGGCTGGTGTGGATCGAGAAAGGGCGCGGCTCGCGGAATCGGCAGACCTGCGCTGCTCTTGTCGTTGTCTTTTCTTTATCACTCCAGTATGTTTGGCTCAACGGTTTCCTTGTCGTCAGGGATCGAGTCGTAGATGGGTCCGAGCTTATTCCCACTGATACTCTCCAGCAGTTTTGAGTTAATGCTCGCTGAAGAATACCCATCCATCCTCACATTCCACGAGTCGCTGTCGAGCCAGCGCGTACACTCTCCAACCTTCTTAACTAAACGATCATGCTCTATCAGATACCAATCACCTTTATGTGGAAACGCAATCCAAATGTCCTTGCCTCGGTACTTGTGCTTGATTGTCACTCTCGACTTCAGCTGCACCTTCAATGTGGTTGTGCCGTTAATGTGATAAGCGAGAAAATCCGCCCCCTGCCAATCGTCGGCTAGCTTGATGCAATTAAATCCGTAGTCGGCAAGCCTAGCCGCAATCTTCTGAAAGTTGAATAATTCCTTTTGCTTAGCATTAAGGTCGTTATAACCAACCGGTTTAAAGGGGCTGTGATTCTCGGCCATATCTTCCTCGTGCTGATTCATAGAATTAGCGGCAGCTTCCTTCCGCCGTTTCATTAGTAGAAAAGGTACTTGCGCCAGCGGTCGTCGCTGCGGCCGAGCATGCGCATGATCTGGCGGCTGGTGTGAAGGGAGAAGGGACGCGGCTCGCGGAGAAGGATCATGTCGTCGATCTCATCGAGCAGGCGATTGCCTTTTTTGCGGTTGCACTCGTGGCAGCAGGCGACGAGATTCTCCCATGTGGAGTTGCCGCCGCGCGAACGCGGGATCACGTGATCGAGAGTGAGCTCGCTGGGAGGATAGGCTTCGCCACAGTATTGGCAGGTGTTGCGATCGCGGAGCAAAATGTTTTTGCGCGAGAGGGCACGGGTCTGGTGGGGGATGCGGCGATACTCAAGCAGGCGAATGACCGAGGGCATGGCGATGATGGTGCGCTGCGCGTGGAGGGAGAGGCCGTGCTCCTCCTCAGTGCGCGCGATTCCCTTGAGCACCAGCACGAGTGCGCGGCGCGCGCCGCAGATGTTGATGGGCTCATAGGAGGCATTGAGCACAAGAACCGGCATCTGCAAAATGTGCGCGTGAGCGTAGGGCGCGGGGCCGTGCTCGGCGGCCAGTACGACAGCTTTGGCAATCGCTTTCTGCTTGCGCGCGTGAATCATGGCTTTTCCCAACGACATCTCTTTCCCCCGATTAAAAAGATGGTTGTTCACCTACGGTTGACGAACTTGATTGTGTTGCGTGCACGATTGCGTTGGTTAGTGCTTCGTTGTCTTCGAGCGGTCGGTTGTCTT
>CAYOVE010000310.1:0-3367 GCA_964407295.1 uncultured Occallatibacter sp. | reverse complement strand
TGTGGGAGGACGACCCGCCCGCCGAGATTCGATCGCGGCGCACGCGGGACGACTCGTCCTTAGAGGGCCGTTTTCGGCCGGGCGCGGCAGGCAGGCGAGGACCAGGCATGCCACTGGAGTTCGACGATCCGGATGGCGATGGCGTTCTCCGACCCGCGGCGGATCGATTCGGAAAATCCAAACGCCCCTGGTGGCGGCCGGATGGCACGGTGGGCCGTGTGCTGCTTTCCGCCGGCGCGTTCGCCGTGCTGGGCGTATTTACCACCTCAATTCTTTTGATTCGCCACACGCTGGAGCGCGATCCGCGATTTCGCATTGCGGGCAGCGAAGACATTCAGGCTACGGGCCTCACCGAGGTCAGCCGCGCGGAGATGATGCCCGTCTTCGGCGAAGACATGGGCCGCAACATCTTCTTCGTTCCCGTCGATGCGCGCCGCAAACAGCTTGAGCAGATTCCGTGGATCGAGCGGGCCACGGTGATGCGCGTGCTGCCCGACCAGATTCGAGTTGCGGTGGTCGAACGGCAGCCGGTTGCGTTTACGCGCCATCGCGAGGAAATCGGACTCGTCGATGCCAACGGTGTTCTGCTGAACATGGCGCCGGAAACCATGGCCAAGCATCATTACTCGTTTCCTGTTTTGACGGGCATCGATGCCGGCGATCCGGCGGACTCGCGCAAGAAGCGCATGGACGTGTACATGCGCATGATGGCGGAGCTGGATGCCGACGGCAAACACAACTCCGAACAGATTTCGGAGATCGACCTCACCGATCCTGAAGATGCGCGCGTGCTGATGCCGGAACAGAGCGCAGACATTCTGGCGCACTTTGGCGAAGATCATTTCCTGGAGCGCTACGAGCGTTATCAGGCGCACATTGCCGAGTGGCGCCAGCAGTATCCGCACCTTGCGGCGGTCGATCTGCGCTACGACAATCAGGTGGTGCTGGAGATGGCCTCGGGCAAGCAGACCGCCGAGAACTCCAACGGCGACGCGGGAACGCCGACCAACGCGCCTGCTGCCGCATCTGCGCCATCAGCGGCAAAGCCGGCGGCGAAAAAATTGCCCGCGAAGAGTTCGGTTGCGAGAGACTCCGCGGCAAAAAAGAGCAAGCCCGCTCCGAACAAAAAGCATGCGGCCCCGCCGAAGCGCGCGGCTACCGAGAAAACACCGAAGCGGACGACTCTTGAAGATGCACAGAGGCGCGCTTCCACAACCCATCCGGCCGCGACCACCGCGGGAGGCAGTACGCACTCCCCGCGGACGTCGCCAGGTGCCGTGGCGCAGGGCGGGTGAGCGGCAATGGGCCAGAAGCAGGACAACCTGATTGTGGTGCTCGACATCGGCAGCGCGTCGACGCGCGTTCTGGCAGCCGATGTGAATGAGAACGTGTTGCGCTATCGCGGGCACGGCGTAGTGCCTTCAGCGGGAATGCGCAAGGGATTGATCGCCGAGCTTGCGCCGGCGGCCAAAGTGGTTCGCGGAGCCAACGAGCAGGCTGAGCGCGTAGCCCGCGCCAACATTGACGAGTGCGTGGTGGGTGTAGGCGGTCCGCACGTTCGCGGCGTGAACACCAACGGCGGATTCCAGTTGAGCCGTGGCATGCGCGAGATCACAGGTGAGGACGTCCGTTCCGCGATTGGCCGTGCCCGCGCCATCGAGCTGCCCGCCGACCGTGAGATTCTGCACCTGCTTCCGCGGCAGTTCATCCTCGACGAGCAAGCCGGCATCTTCGATCCCGTTGGCATGGTGGGCGCGCGGCTTGAAGTGGAGCTGCACATCGCCACCTGCGGCGGCAGCGCGCTGCAGAGCACGGTCACGTGCGCCAACCGCGCAGGGCTTGAGGTTTCAGAGGCGGTACTCGAGTCGCTGGCCGCTGCTGAATGCACGCTTTCGGCCGACGAGCGCGAGCTGGGCGTATGCGTCATGGATATCGGCGCGCACTCCACCGATCTCGCGGTGTTCTTTGAGGGCGCCGTGGCCTACACCGCGTCGGTGGCCATCGGCGGAGCGCACTTTACAAACGATCTTGCGGTTGGATTGCAATTACCGCTGGCGCAGGCCGAAGAACTCAAACGGCAATATGGCAACGCGGTGGTCACGGCGGTTCCGCAACTGGCAGAGGTGGAAATCACCACGCCACAGGGCGCACCTGCCACGTTGCCCTTGCGCACCATGGCCGAAATTCTGGAGCCGCGCGCGCGCGAGTTGATGTACTACGTAAAAGAAAGCCTGCGCTGCGGCGGCGTGGTGGATGCGCTGGGCGCCGGATGCGTGCTGACGGGTGGGGGATCGATGTTGCCAGGCATGCTCGACGTGGCCGAAAGCCAGTTGCGCGCGCCGGCCCGCGCGGGTTTGCCGGTAAGGCTGTCGCACATGCCGCAGGAGCTGAATCATCCTTCCTGGGCCGTGGGCATTGGAATGGTTCTTTACGCGCATCGTACGCGAACCACGCGTGCGGCCGAAGGCAACAACAGCAGTTTGCGCGACCGGTTGCGCGCCATGTTTGCAGCAAGCTTCTAAATACAAGGAACGAGATTCGGGTTTCAGAGATCAGAAAATCGGCGACGGAGCGAGGTCGATCACGATGAAGAAGCAGATAAAAATCGAGGAGAGCGTGGCCCCCATGGACCAGTCAATGAGTGAAGCCGGCGAGATGCGTATCCAATTTCACGACGAGGTTGTGCGCGGAGCGCGCATCAAGGTTGTCGGAGTGGGTGGAGGCGGCTCGAACGCCGTGAACCGCATGATCCAGGCCCGCATGGAGGGTGTGGAGTTTGTGGCCGCCAACACCGACGTGCAGGCGCTCAAACTGTCGGAGGCTTCGGTCAAGCTGCAACTGGGCGTGCGGCTCACATCGGGCCTCGGCGCGGGCTCCAATCCCGACGTTGGCCGTCGTGCGGCGCTCGAAGATTCCGAAAAAATCATTGAGGCGCTCGAAGGCGCCGACATGGTGTTCGTTACCGCGGGTCTCGGTGGCGGCACGGGCACTGGTGCGGCTCCGGTGATTGCTTCGCTGGCCAGCGAGATGGGCATCCTCACCGTCGCTGTCGTCACCAAGCCATTCGCCTTTGAGGGCAAGCGCCGCCTGATGCAGGCCGAGCGCGGGCTCAAGGAACTTATCGACAGCGTGGATACGATGATCGTGATTCCCAACGAGAAGCTGCTCGCCGTGGCCAAGGACGCGGGCTTCTTTGAGAGCTTCCGCATTGCCGACGACGTGCTGCGCCAGGGCGTGCAGGGCATCAGCGACATCATCACCATTCCCGGCATCATCAACCGCGACTTCGCCGACGTGAAGACGACCATGGCCGGCATGGGCCACGCCGTGATGGGCACGGCCGTGCGCTCGGGCTCGAACCGCGCCA
>CAYOVE010000309.1:0-3370 GCA_964407295.1 uncultured Occallatibacter sp. | reverse complement strand
GCAGCTAAACCGCTGATTCGCGGTATTTTAGTATCTAAACCATTTGAAATCAACGAGTTGCAGCAAGTCCTTAAGGATATAAGTAACTGAAAACAAACCTCTTAACCCCGAAAACTCGAGAACTATTTTCCCCTCGACCGACGAGCTCCGAACCTGCGGCCGACGGACGATCAACCGCAAATCTGAGTCTGTGAACTAAGAACTCCGAACTGCCTTCCGCGACCAGATCATATAAACCGGAACCCCCAGCAGCACCACGATCATCCCCGGCCACGTGTACTGCGGCTTGTAACGCAGGAGCGCCAGGCAGATGCCGGAAGCCATCAGGATATAAATCACCGGCAGCACCGGATAGCCGATCGCCTTGTAAGGCCTTGGCGTGTCAGGCTGCTTCACCCGCAGCACAAAGAGCCCGACGATCGTCAGGATGTAGAACACCAGCGCCGCGAAGATGATGTAGTCGAGCAGTTGTCCATACGATCCCGACACGCAGAGCACTACGGTCCAGATCGCCTGCACAATCAGCCCCGCAGCCGGCGTCTTGAACTGCGGATGCAGCTTGCCCACCGATTTGAAGAACAGCCCGTCCTGCGCCATCGCGTAGTAAACGCGCGCGCCGGCCAGCGTCATTCCGTTGGCGCATCCGAACGTCGACACCATGATCGCCGCCGCCATCAGGTACCCGCCAAAGTGCGGAAAGATCTGTTGCAGCACCGCGGCGCCGATCCGGTCCTCGCTTGCGAATTGAATGCCCCGCGCCAGAACCGTCGCGCCGTGCGGATCGCCGTGCAGCGGCAGCACCATCATGTACGCCGTGCTGGCCAGGAAGTACGTGATCACAACAAAGCCCACGCCCAGCCCCAGCGAAAGTGGAACGTTGCGCCTCGGGTGCTTGATCTCGCCCGCCGTAAAGGTCACGTTGTTCCATGCATCGCAGGAGAAAAGCGATCCCACCTGCACCACCGCCAGCACCACGATCGAACCGACCAGCGCAATCGGCCCCTGCACGCCCACCTGCACCGGGTGCAGCGCGTGCCAGCTTGCATTGCGCCAGAACTCGCTCCAGTGCGCGCCAAAGTTCGCCGCCAGCGCCGCGCCATTCCGGCCGATGGTGAACCCCAGAAGAATCAGCCCCGCCAGCGCCAGCGCCTTCGCGACTGTGAACACATTCTGCAATCCCGCGCCGAATCGCACGCCGCGAATATTCACGAACGCAACAAACGCCACCACGCAAATCCCGGCCAGATTTGCGGTGTTCACGCCGATGTCCATGTTGCCCAGTACCATCGGTCCCACAGGGATCGCCGGAACATGCGCAATGTGCCACAGCCAATGCGTGCTTGAAACCGCCGGGAAAAACACGCCGAGGAACTTGCCGAAGGCCACACAGACCGCGGCAATCGTTCCCGTCTGGATCACGAGAAAAAGTGTCCAGCCGTAGAGAAATCCCCACAGCGGCCCCAGCGATTCGCGCAGGTAAACGTACTGGCCGCCAGCTTTCGGCATCATCGCCGCAAGCTCGCCGTAGCTGAGCGCGCAAATCAGCGTCATCGTTCCGGTCACCACCCACGCCGCCAGAAACAGCGCCGGCGAATCGGTCAGCCGCGCAATATCGCAGTCCACGATAAAGATGCCGCTGCCGATCATCGAGCCAACAACGAGCGTCGTGGCGCTGAACAACCCCAGGCTCTGCACCATCTGCGTGCCGGAGCCGGAGGACGATGAACCAATTTGATCTTCGGGTGTCTTCATTCGGGTTTGCCTGCATTGAACCGCGCGCAAAATCGAATCCTGCGCGAACGCTGATCCCATGTCCCGCTATCAGGCCGGGACATCCTTTCATTCTCCATCAAACAGGTTCGCCGCCGGTTTCCACAAGCGATTTCCGAAGGGCGCGCCAAATTAGACATGAGCCCCGAATTCGCAGCGCGGTAAATCGATTCTCTTCCCCGCCCCGGAAGCGTATACTCGTCTCGCTCGCCCAATCGCAGGGCAGGCGCATTGTTAATCGGCTTAACGCAAGAACCCTAATACTGAACCACAATCCCCACGACGGGACGACCAGGGAGCTCCATGAAGATACAAATCGCAGGTTTGGCGGTGGCAGTGCTGTGCCTCGCAGGCGCGGCGCAAGTTTCGGCTCAACAAACGGCGGCAGCGCCCGACAAGATCGTGGCGACAATCGACGCCACGCAGACCGGTGTGCCCGTCTCTCCATACGAGTACGGAATGTTCATCGAGCACATCGGCGGCACCATGTATGGCAGCCTCTGGGCTGAGATGCTTGACGACCGCAAGTTCTACTTCCCCATCGTCTCCAAAGACCCGGAATCCCAGGCGCCGCGGCAAGGCAATCCCATGCGCATGCAGATGCGCAAGTGGCGCCCCGTCGGCCCTGACGAGGTTGTCGTGATGGACAAGGACAACCCCTTTGTCGGCGACCAGAGCCCTCGCATCGCGCTCGACGCCTCAACTCCGCATGGAATCCGCCAGGCGGGCCTCGCCCTTGTCAGCGGGAAAAAATATACCGGCCGCATCTATCTGCGCGGAACTCCCGGCGCCAGGATCCACGTCACTCTCGTCTGGGGCACTGGGCCGAATGATCGTCAGGCCATCTCCGTCCCGGCGCTTACCAGCGAGTACAAGAAGTATCCTCTTGCCTTCACTGCCGGAGCCGACTCTACCGACGCCGCGCTTGAAATCACGGGAACCGGCACAGGCAACTTTCACATCGGCACGCTTTCGCTCATGCCTGCTGACAACATTGAAGGCTTCCGCGCCGACACCATTCCGCTGATCCGCCAGATCAAGTCGGGCTTCTGGCGTTATGGCGGCAACTACACCTCGAACCTCATCTGGTACCACACCATCGGCGATCGCGATAAGCGCCCGCCCGATTGGGACAACGCATGGAGCGCCATGCAGACCAACGATCTCGGCATGGATGAGTTTATGACGCTTTGCAAGCTGATTGGCGTCGTGCCCTATATCAGCGTCAACGCCGGCCTCGGCGATTCGCACTCCGCCGCTCAGCAAGTTGAATACATGAATGGCTCGGTCAACACCTACATGGGCGCGCAGCGTGCGAAAAACGGCCATCCCGAGCCGTACCACATCAAGTTCTGGAACATCGGCAACGAGCCCTGGGGATCCTGGCAGATCGGCCGCACCGATCTCAAGTACTACGTGATCAAGCACAATGAGTTTGCCAAAGCCATGCGCGCGGTCGATCCATCCATCACGCTCATCGCCTCCGGCCTGATGCTTGAGGATTGGTACCTCACGGGCGAAAACCGCGCCAAGTACGCCGGCAATCTCGGGCCGCTTTATGGTTCCGACGTCGACTGGACCGGCGGCTTTCTCAAAGACT
>CAYOVE010000308.1:0-3371 GCA_964407295.1 uncultured Occallatibacter sp. | reverse complement strand
GACCAGCCGGAGCAATCAAACATTTCAACGTTTACGACGACCGATTTGCCGCTGATGCTGGGCCAGCAGAGCGAAGTGCACCTGGGCCGGCTGGATACGAAGCTGTATGCCACGCCGCTTCCGGTACTGCTTGAACGAATCCGCGAGAGCAAGAATGCGGCAGACGCAGAGCAGTACAAGATTGAGTTGCACAACCGGTTTGCGTTTCCCGCGGCCTGTTTGGTTCTGATGCTGGTGGGCGTGCCGCTTGGCGTGGCTTCGCGGCGAGGCGGCAAGAGCTCGGGGTTCGTGTTCACAATATTGCTGGTGTTTGTTTATTACTTTCTCTCGTCGACCGGGATCGCGCTGGGGCACCAGAACAGATTGCCGGCATTCCTGGCGGTGTGGGCGGCGAATTTAATCTTTGCCGTGGCGGGCACGTTTCTGCTGTGGCAGATGGCGACCGGCGGGCGGATTCTGAGCGCTGTCGCGGCATGGATTGCGCGGACACCGAAACCAGTGGCCGCGGCGAGACGCGGGGGATTCGCGCTCACTGAGTTTCTTGACAAGTTATGGCCGCGCGGAACGAATGGGGCGAAGAGGAGGCCGCGGGGCATCATCCCACGGATTATCGATGAGTACATCGTGCGCGAATTTGCGACACTCTTCGTGCTGGTGCTGGCGGGCTTTGTTTTGCTGCTGATTGTCTTTACGTTTTTCGATCTGCTGGGCGACATATTGCGCAACCACATCGCGCTGGCGATCGTGGGCGAATACCTGTTGAACCTGACGCCGAGCATGCTCTACCTGACCGCGCCGCTGGCGGTGCTGATTGCCGTGCTGGTGACCTTCAGCGTGCTCAATCGGAACAGCGAGATCATCGCCATGAAGGCGACGGGCATCAGCCTCTACCGGCTGGTGATTCCCGTCGTCAGCCTTGCGGCTTGCCTGGCCGTCTGCCTGTTTCTGTTTGACCAGTACTACCTGCCGCAGGCAAACCGGAGGCAGGAGTCGCTGCGCAATGTGATCAAGGGCCGGCCGCCGCAGACCTACTTCAATCCCGAGGAGCATTGGATCTTCGGACCGAGGGCAGCCGCCGGCGAACCTGGCTGCATTTTCTACTACGAGTTTTTCGATCCGGACACCAACGAGTTCGCCAATCTCTCGGTCTTCGAGTTTGAACCCTCGACCTTCCAACTGACGCGACGGATTTTTGCCAAGCGGGCTGCATGGGATGAGAATTCTGCCGCATGGCACTTTGAGAACGGATGGGTGCGCGACATACAAGGCTCGAATGTGACGGGCTACCGCACGTTTCTTGAGACGTCGTTCCCGGAGATGCGCGCGGCGCCGGACTACTTCAAGAAAGAGGCCCTGGAGTCGCAGGAGATGAACTTTGGGCAACTTGACCGCTATATTCGCGACCTGCGGCAGAGCGGATTCGATACCAAGCGGCTGAGCGTTGCGCTGTGGCAAAAACTCTCCTACCCGCTGGTGGCGGTGGTCATGGCTGTTCTGGCCGTTCCGTTTGCGCTCTCCATGGGACGGCGCGGGTCGATCACGGGAATTGCAGTGGCCATCGGCGTGGCGCTGGCGTACAGGGTGATCGACACGCTGTTTGGCGCCATGGGCAATGTGAACTACCTGCCTGCATCGGTGGCAGCATGGTCCGCCGATGTTCTGTTTGCGCTGGTCGGCGGGTACCTGCTGCTGAAGACGCCAACGTGAGAAATGCAGGGAACAGGGAACAGGGAATAGGGAACAGGGAACAGGGAATGGGGAATAGGGAATAGGGAATAGGGAATAGGGAATAGGGAATAGGGAATAGGTGGAGCAGCCTCTTTGAGAAGTGGGCGACTCTTTGCGTCGAATTCAACTACTGCGGCATCAATCGTAAAATAGAACTATGCTTGGCGACCTCGGTCCCCTTTACAGCTATATGCGCCGCTACCGCTGGCAGTACGTGCAGGGGACGCTGGCGTGCGTGGCCACGAATATTGTCGCCGTGCAGTTTCCGCGCGTGCTGGGGATGGCGATCAACCGGATTCAGCAGGGGACCACGCGAGAGCTGATTCTGATCTTCGCGTTGATTCTGGTGGCAATCAGCCTGGTGAAAGGCGTGTTCCTGTACGCGCAACGCTGGGTCCTGATCGGGATCTCACGGGAGATCGAATTCGACCTGCGTAACGATCTGTTCCGCAAGCTTGAAATCCAGGATTCAGGTTTTTACCAGCGCTACCGCACCGGCGACATCATGGCGCGCATGACGAACGATCTGAATGCAGTGCGCATGCTGCTGGGGCCGGCGCTGATGTACAGCGCCAATACAATCTTCCTCAGCGTGTTTGCGCTGTTCTTCATGCTGCGCATCAGCCCTTACCTGACGCTGGTGGCGCTGGCGCCAATGCCGCTGGCGAGCATACTGGTGCAGTATCTCGGACGCAGGATCCACGAGCGCTTCGAGCGCATCCAGGCCAGCTTCTCCGACATCTCAGCGCAGGCGCAGGAGAACTACTCCGGCGTGCGGCTCATTCGGGCGTTCGCACGCGAGGAGTCGCAGATCGGACTCTTCGAGCGGCTCAACCGCCAGTACATCGGCCGCGCGCTCAGGCTGGTGCAGTTGATGGGCATGCTTTGGCCGACGCTGGAGTTTATTCTCGGCATCTCCATGGTCATTACGCTGCTGGCCGGCGGTCACCTGGTCCTGGCGCACCGTATCAATGTGGGCCAGTTCGTCGCGTTCAGCACGTACATGATCATGCTGATCTGGCCGATCATCGCCGTGGGCTGGGTGATCAACATCTTCCAGCGCGGGACGGCTTCAGTGAAGCGTATCGATGAAATCCTCAAAGCTGAGCCCGTCATTGATGACCGCTCCGCGGTTCCAGGCGTTGGATCGGAGACGGTGCTCAATGGAGAGATCGAATTTCGGCATTTGACCTTCAGCTACGGCGAGACGCCCGTGCTCCGTGACATTACGCTGAAGATTCCGGCGGGTTCGAGCCTGGCGATCGTGGGGCCAACGGGTTGCGGCAAGTCGACACTTGCAAATCTGATTCCACGCATCTACGATGCGCCGGAAGGCACGCTCTTCATCGACGGCCGGCCCATACGCGAGTATCCACTGGCGGCGCTGCGGCGCAACATTGGCATGGTGCCGCAGGAAACATTTCTGTTCAGCGAAACGATCCGCGAGAACCTGGCCTTCGGCGCTCCGAACGCAAGCGCAGAGGAACTGCTCGAAGCGGCTGAGGCAGCGCATATTCGCCGGGAGTTCGAGGAGTTCCCGCAGGGCTTTGAAACCATGGTCGGCGAGCGCGGAGTGACACTGTCGGGCGGCCAGAAGCAGCGCTCGGCGATTGCACGCGCGCTGCTGCGGAGGCCGGCGATTC
>CAYOVE010000307.1:0-3496 GCA_964407295.1 uncultured Occallatibacter sp. | reverse complement strand
CCTGAATCTCTTCCGGCGTAGCCTGCGCTTTCATGACGACTAACATGAGCTGCCCCTCGACTCATCAGTCTACCGGGTGAAAGAGCGAAGGGCAATGTTCGAAGGGCAGGGATCAGGGATTGGGGGACAGGGAACAGGGAATAGGGAATAGGGAATAGAAAACAGCGGACAGCAGACGGTGAATAAGATAGCGATCGGCTGGAACTGAAAAAACTTCGTGCCAGTTGAAGAAAGAAAATTACAACGCAGATCGGGAGAATTTATTGGAAAGCAGAGGCGGCAGAAGTGTTAACAACGCAGATCGGGATTAAAAACCTTCGGAGCAAGAGCGGCGGTGATTATTTTGACTTGGATTCGTCGGTTACTTCTGTTGAGCAGTTGGCGGCCACGATGGCGGGAGCAATGACCATACCGATAAAGGCAAGAGCAATCAAGAAGTCATGCATAATATAGGTCCCCATTCGGCGCTCGGCGGTTCAGGATGCTCGGCAGGCGCAAGCCTGTTTGGCGCGCTCGGTTCTATGAAAATGAGACGCCGCAACGCGAGAGTCCAAGGCTGAAGCCGATGCCAATCAACCGTTTTGCAACCGATCTACCTCTTGATCATCGGCGGTGTGAGAGGAATCTTGAAATACCACGAAAAGTTGACGGGATGCGCGGAAGTGGTAGTGGGCGTGGCCTCTTGGAGAGTAACGAAAGGCATGGGAAGGCGCAGCGCGGCGTGGAATCCGCGTTGACCCGTGATGGGGGGCACAACGGAGTGTGACAAGCTGAGGCTGAGGCTAAGCTATCCGGTTTGTTATCGCGTCGATTTGCTTTGCTGCGACTGCCACTTAACAAAGAGCCATGCCGCGTAGCCGAGCTGGATAGCCCACGTGATTGTGTATGCAGCTCGCGTATAGAGATGATTGAGCGTGGCCACAATCGCATCGTGGTCGGCCTGGGACATGTGCATACGCCAATCGAACGGCGGCTCCGCCGGCGCGGCGAAAACGAGCCAGCACGCACGGGCAAAGATCGCGATGGGGACGGCAACGATCAATGCGGTACCAAGTTTCTTCATTGCGCTCACCACTCCTCTCCGCGGGGTCCGGCCACAATCACCAATTCAACGCCTGCTCGGCTTCATCCGCGGCGATCTTCTGCTGTTTCCGCTCCACACGGTAGCGGAGGGCCAGTATGAGCACGCCCCAGAGGAACCAGGCGAGCATGTTCCAAAGGAGCGCGCCGACCATCGTCGGGTCCATGCCGGAATTCGAGTCGCCACCGAAAACAGGCGCAGGATGCTGCGTGCGCCACCAGCGGTTGGCCATGTAGACAATGGGCACATCGAGCGCGCCGAAGATTCCCAGCACGGCGGCGAGGGTCTGCATCTGAGGCCCGGCGGCGAAGCGGCGCAGGAGAAGATAGCTGACGTAGATGAGCCAAAGGACAAGTGTAGTGGTGAGCCGCGCATCCCAAGTCCACCACATACCCCAGGCACGACGGGCCCATAGCGGGCCGGTAACCAGGCCCACCGTGCAAAACACCACGCCCACTTCCGCGCCCGCCAAGGCCAAGGCGTCGGAGATCTGCGCGCGGTCGGGATGATTGTGCCGGAAGGCGAGGAAACCGATGGAGCCGAGAAGACTCAGCGCGAAAAAAACAAAACAAACGGAAAACGACGGCACATGGTAATAAATGATGCGGAACATCTCGCCCTGCGCGGCGTCGTTGGGAGCGACGTAAATGGCCTGATTGTAAGCCCAGGCAAGCAAGGCCGCGGTGACGAGAAGATAAAGGCCGATGGCGAGTTTCTTCATGGGAAAGCCAGTTGTATCCAGTGTACGACGGCTGACGTGAAGGGTTGATCCGCCTTTTGGTCGATGGGTTTAGTCCTGGACGATCGGCAACGCGGGTGTGGAGGATAGGAGCGAATCATGGAAGCCGCGGCCTTTGCACTTCAATTCGCAGGTTTTGTAGGATGGTTTGCCATGTCTACACAGTTCTTATCTCGATCTGAAGCCAGCATTCGGCTTTTTGCTCGCGCGGTTATCGGATTCCTGATTGCCGTGGTTGCCGCCGCGCCCGCGGAAATGCATGGGCAAGCAACAGCGCTGCCCGCAGCGGCCTACGGCCCCTTCAATGCGGTTTTTCTTGCCGATGGTCCGGGGCTGAACAAGACGCTGTCTCCCTCGACATCGCTTGATGGTGTTTGGGCTGTGGCGATGGATGGTCAGGGACAAGGGCAGCCGGCCGTACAAGACCCGGTATTGGCGGGGCGCGCTGAGTGGACGCTTACCTTTTGGTTCGAGTTGCCGGAGTTGCAGCAAGGGACAATACTGCTGGCCGGAATAGGCGATCCTGCCGCTGAGGATGCGCGATTCATCGGAATGAAGGACAACCGGCTGGACCTGTGGCTGGGGCGGGCGCAAGGTTCGGCGGGATTTGTGGCCGGCGATCAGGCGCTGGACTCGGGAAAGTGGCACTTTGCCGCGGCAGCGAGCGATGGCGAACATGTAGTTCTCTATGCCGATGGCCGCGAGGTGGCGACAAGCACGCTCGCGCAAGGCAGCGTGGCGGCGATTCTGGAGATGGCGCCGCCGGCGTTGGCCAATGTCGCCGATAGCCATTTCGGCGGCAGGATCGCTGGGCTGAAGATTTTTCGCACGGCGCTGACGGCGGAGCAAGTGAAGGCGATGGCCGACGCGCCGCCGGACTTTAGCGAGCCCACGTATGAGGAGGCGTCGCAACACTGGCCGGTGCAGACTCGCTCGCAGGCCGGATACAGCGCGCCGCAAGATCCCTCCACAATGCCGCATGGCAAGGGCGAAATGCAAAAACCGGTGGAGAAAAAGCTTACTGCGGCGGACTTGCATTGCGCGTTGAAGGGCGACAATCCGTGGACGCTCAAAGGCGGTTGGAAACTAAAGGCGGCGCCGGAAGTGGCGGCAACCGGCGAAGAGATTTCCAAGGCCGGTTTTGCCGACAAGGACTGGATGGTAGCCACGGTGCCGGGCACTGTGCTGACGACGATGATCGACCGTGGAATTTATCCAGATCCCGATTACGGGCTGAATAATCTCGTTATCCCCGAAAGCCTGGCTCACCAGGACTATTGGTACCGCGTGGAGTTCAAGACGACGGCCGCGACGCGCGGGCAGAGGCTCACGCTGACTTTTGAGGGCGTGAATTACGCCGCCGAAGTCTGGATGAACGGGAAAAAGCTCGGCGGATTTACGGGTGCTTTCTTGCGCGGAACGTTCGACGTGACGGACGTCGCGGCCGGAGGCGAGAATGCGCTGGCCGTGCGGGTTTCTCCGCCGCCGCATCCAGGGATTCCGAACGAGCAGTCGCTCAAAGGTGGACCTGGAGAAAACGGCGGGATGGAATTGCTGGACGGGCCGACGTTTGCCGCCGCAGAGGGATGGGATTGGATTCCCGGGATTCGCGATCGCGACACGGGCATCTGGCAGGATGTGACGCTGACGGCGAGTGGGCCGGTGGAGATCGGCGA
>CAYOVE010000306.1:0-3503 GCA_964407295.1 uncultured Occallatibacter sp. | reverse complement strand
ACCGGCCCCATCTTCCACCGCCCGCACACCATCTACGTCAAGGATGTTTGCACCATCTCGGTCAGCGGCCCTGCCCATCCGGTGCTCGCCGAAGGCCCCGACATTTTTATCGCAACAGCAAAATACGGCAGGGGAACTGTCTTCGCCATGGTTGATCCGTGGCTCTACAACGAGTACACCGACGGCCGCAAGCTTCCCACTGTCTATGACAACTTCGCCGCCGGCAATGAGCTCGTCCGCTGGGTCCTCGACCAGATTCCGCGCTGAATAAAACTGCGTTCATCGGAGAAACCCAAATGCGTCCTGTATCAATCCGTCTTCCGCTCCTTGCATTTTCACTTCTCGTCGCGTTGGCCCTCCACGCCCAGGACACCCGCACAGTCACCGAGCCCAGGATCCCTCCCGCCTGCCTCACTCTGCATGCCAACATCACCGCCGCGAACGGTGCGATCGCCTTAGCCGACGAGCAAAAGCTCTCCACGACTCGCATTCAGGACGCCCTCAACCAGTGCGCCGCCGCGCCCGATATCCAATCTTCGTCTCCGTTCTCGCGCTCGGTCGTTCTTCGCTCCAAAGGCAAAAGGAATGTCTTCCTCACCGGCCCGCTCACTCTTCGTCCCGGCGTCACTCTAGTCGTTAGCAAAAACACCGCCCTCGTCGCCTCGCGCGATCCGCGCGTCTACGATCTCTCGCCCGGATCCTGCGGCATCGTCTCTAAACAGCATGGCGGTTGCAAGCCGCTCATCAGCGGCGACGGCGCTGCCAACGCTGGCATCATGGGTGAGGGATCCATCGACGCGCGCGGCGGCGCGAATCTCCTCGGCCAGAACGTCACTTGGTGGGATCTCGCGCATCAGGCCAAAGTCATTGACCAGCAACAGAGCGTCCCGGCAATGATCGCTCTCCGCCACGTCGACAACTTCATCCTCTACAAGATCACTCTGCGCAACTCGCCCGGCTTCCACGTCTCCGTCAACCAGACCGACGGCTTCACCGCATGGGGAGTCAAAATCATGACTCCCAAAACTGCGCGCAACACCGACGGCATCGATCCCGGCTCCTCGCGCAACATCACCATCGCCTGCAGCTACATCCACACCGGCGACGACGACGTTTGCCTCAAGCCCAGCGCCGCCGGCCCCGTCTCGAACATGTCTGTCCTCCACAACCACTTCTACTCAGGCCACGGCATGTCCATCGGCAGCGGCACCTTCGGCGGCGTCGATCACCTTCTGGTCGACGACCTCACCATCGACGGCGCCGACAACGGTCTCCGCATCAAATCCGATCCCAGCCGCGGCGGCCTCGTCCATCAGGTCCTCTATCGCAACGTGTGCATCCGCAACGTGCCTAACCCGCTCGTCTTCACACCGCACTACACCAACTTCACAGGCGATCGGCTTCCCATCTATCAGGACATCACGCTTCAAAACGTCCACGTGCTCACTCCAGGCGCCTTCACGTTTCTTGGCCTCGACGCGGATCACAAGCTCCAGATCAAACTCGACAATGTCTTCTCCGACGACCAGAAAGACTCGCTTTTCTACGACAAGGACGCCGACATCACCGTCGGCCCCAGCCTCGGCAACCTGGAGCCCAAGGGCGACGACGTCGCAATCACGCAAGCACCCGGCTCCTCTCCCGGCCAGCCTCTTTCCTGCGACGCTCGCTTCGTTCCCTTCCCTGAAGACAAAACGGCCCCTGAAATGGCCGGCAAAATCCCGCCCGAAGACAAAACGTTTTACGTCGCCGCAGACGGTACCGGCGACTACTACTCCATCCAGCGCGCTCTCGACATGGCCCCCAAAACCGGCGGCGCAGTCTTATCGGTCTCGCCCGGCGTCTATCGCGAAATGCTCACTATCGACAAGCCCAGCATCACCATCCGCAGCGCAAATCCCGACGCCGGCAAAACCGTCATCGTCAACGATCGCAGCGCCGGCCAGAACGGAGGCACCCTCCACTCCGCCACCGTCAATGTCACCGCCGACAATTTCTTCGCTGAAAACATCACCTTCCAGAACGACTTCAATCGCACTCACGAGCAAACTCCCCAGGGCGCACAGGCGCTCGCGCTCCTTGTTACCGGCGACCGCGCCATCTTCCACAACGTCCATCTTCTCGGCAATCAGGACACGGTCTATCTCGGCAGCCGCGGCTGCACGCAGAACACTCCAGGCTGCACGCCCACGCGCCAGTACTTCTCTGACTGCTACGTTGAAGGCAACGTCGATTTCATCTTCGGTGACTCGAAGGCCGTCTTCGAGAATTGCGAAATTCACTCCACGCCGCACAACGACGGCTACATCACCGCGCATTCAAAACACTATCCGGAGGAGGATTCCGGCTTCGTCATCGACCACTCGAAGCTCACTGCCGACCCCGGCGTCGTCGGCAACGTTTTCCTCGGCCGCCCCTGGCGCGCTTATTCAACAGTCATCTTCATGCACACTTGGATGGACGACAAGATCGCCCCTGCCGGTTGGAGCGAATGGCACGCCGAACAAACGCATATGCTCGACACCACCTACTACGCCGAGTTCGACTCCTCCGGTCCCGGCGCGCACCACGATCAGCGCGATCCGCACACCCACTTCCTTACCCTCGACGAAGCCAAACAATACGAGCCTTCGATCTTTCTCCGCGGCGCCGACAATTGGAATCCGCTCCAACTTCCACAGCAGTAGAATTGAGTTCAAGGAAAGTGAAAATGAAGACTGTGCTGATGGCTGACCCCGTGCGTTACCCGCGCATGAACACCGATGAGCTTCGCGACACATTCCTCCTCGCTGCGCTTTGCGAGCCCGGCAAAATCCATCTCAATTACATTGATCTCGATCGCGCTGTCGTCGGTTTCGCCTCCCTGCTTGAAGCTCCCATCGCGCTGCCCACCGATCCCGATCTGCGCGCGACTTACTTTACCGAGCGCCGCGAGCTGGGCGTACTCAACATCGGCGGCGCCGGCGTCATCACCGTCGAAGGCAAAAGCTATGACCTCGACAATCTCGATGTGCTCTACATCGGCCGCGGCAATAAGCAGGTCACCTTCGCCTCAAAAAACAAGTCCGCGCCCGCCGTCTACTACCTTTTGAGCTACCCCGCCCACGCGGAATATCCAACAACCCTCGTCCGCAAGGCCGACGCAAGTCCCACCGAACTCGGCAGCTTTGAAACCTGCAACAAGCGAACGATCTGCAAATACATTCATCTCCAGGGCGCGCGCAGTTGTCAGCTCGTCATGGGCGTCACGCATCTCGCCCCCGGCAGCAACTGGAACACCATGCCGCCCCACACGCATATGCGCCGCAGCGAAATCTACATGTATTTCAATCTCGCCCCAGACGCGCGTGTGATGCACTTCATGGGGCCGCCCGCCGAATCCCGCCACATCGTCATGGCCGACAAGGGCATCGTCGTCTCTCCCGGCTGGTCCATTCATTGTGGCGTGGGCACGCGCGCCTACAGCTTTTGCTGGGGCATGGGCGGCGAAAATCAGGACTACG
>CAYOVE010000305.1:0-3537 GCA_964407295.1 uncultured Occallatibacter sp. | reverse complement strand
GACCGTTCACGGAATAGTCGTCGCCGTTGGAGTTGGAAAAATTGTCATCGCCAACGCCGGTCACGCCTGGAATGAGCTCCACTACGGTGTCGAAGCCATTGTTGAGAGGAAGGTTCTGCACGGCCTGTGTGTCGAACGTAGTAGTCACCTGCGAATCGGTTGTCTCAAGCAAGGCTGCGGCGGAGCCGTTGACCTCAACCTCTTGAGCCTGGCCGGCCGCGACATGGAGCTTCACTTCTGCCAGATTTGTGGTAGCTCCCGCCACAACCTGAACGTTATCGACGTTCTCATTGGCGAATCCGCCCGCGGTGATGAGCGCACGATAGGTGCCGATCGGAACGGCAAAAAACTTGAAGGAGCCATCGCCGCCGGACTTCACGTCAAGCTTGACGCCAGTCGCCAGATCGGTGATTTGAATCTGTGCGCCGGGAACAACAGCCCCGGAAGGGTCGGTAACCGTTCCCGTAATGGTGCCGGTGGTGATGCCTTGGCCGAACGCGGGCATCGAAAAGCAAAGCGCGGCCCAACCCAGAACAAACTTTTTCACAATTCGCATGTAGATTCCCTCGTCAGCATTTCCGTTGAGCCGTCCCATAAGCGAGATCAGTCCTCAACCGTGTTTGAATGAGTAGGTGCGGCGTGACACAGGCCAGCGGTCGCATTGCCATCTCTCGAGTGGCACGATTTCAAGCTCTGATTGCCTTCAGGGATAATCAATCGACCTCGCAGCAGATTCCGTTCGCAGCGATTGCGGATGACCTGCCACATTGGTGAAAGCACGCACCATTCCTCTTGCGGAGTTTCTGAAATTTATGTGATGGCAGTGCGGAATTGTGGGGCGAACGGAGCTCCAATTCGCTTTGGCCGCAGAAGAGGGGATCTCAAGGGACGAGAATGCTCAATATCTCTGCATCGGCTGGAATCTGGCCTACACCGTTCTGGAACTGGTACGAAGGGCCCGGAATCAGTGATAAAGCGCTCTCCAACTTGGCAAGATGCAACCTGCGAGAGGAGTTCGATCGTCGAGTTCCCCGCGGAGCTATGAAAGCGCGTAGATGATCGCAATGCAAAGACGGATCAGGTGCATTCGCTACGGGATGCCACCGAAGCGGCAATGACCGCGTCGTTCTGACAGGCGAACTTACAGAGATGCTTCGTCGTCCCCGAGGAAGAGAGTGAGACACACCCTGAAAACCGATCGCAACAATGACGAGAATTGGATTTGCATCGCAACCGGTCATTCACGGAGCACACCCACGGAGCGACGTGTTGTGCGGGAGCAGTTGCCGAGCCGAATTAGCTAGGTGATCGGAAGAATCGAGGGTTTCTGCGCGTTGTGGTCAGGTAGCTGATCGAGCAGAACTACATTCAGCAGCGACTTATGAACCTGGATGCGGCCGTTGTAACTGATGAATCCAAGCTTGCGAAAGCGATTCATAAAGAAGCTGACACGGGATCGCGTGGTGCCGATCATATCCGCAAGTGTTTCCTGCGTAATGGGAGGAATGAAGGTTTCCGGTTCACCGGGCTTGCCGAATTCCGCCATCAAGAGCAGAATTCGCGCCAAACGCTTCTCGCTTGAGTTAAACAACTGATCGACGAGGTCGGCCTGGGTTCGCATGCTGCGGATCAGCAGGAACTTGAGAAACAGATCTGCGAATGCGGGTTCATCATGCATCACCCGGATCATTTCGTCTCTGGCGATCCTGAGTGCCGTGCAGGTGTTCACTGCAGTGGCAGTGGCCATATGAAGCCCCGTGATCGCCGCCAGAGACTCCTCTCCGACAAAATCACCCGTGGATAACAGCGTGATTGTGGCTTCTTTGCCCGTCTGCGAGACAACTGTGACCCTGGCGCGGCCTTTTTGCAGATAGAACACGGAGTCCGCTGTGTCTCCCTGGCAAAAGAACGTCTGCTTTGGCTGCAACTCGATGATGGTTCTGCCCAGCCCTGCGTTTGCAAGAAATGCCGCGGAATCGAATGTAATGCTGTGATCGCTCGTCAAGATGTTCCCTCGTAGCAGGCTGACTCTTTGGCTGGACGACTCAGGCCAAGGACGCGGCCCTTCCGGTTTTCGGCTGCGGCTCATCGATCAAAGGCTGCGAATGGCTTGCTCACGGAAATAGGAGCCGTCTCTCATTGCGACCTGACACCGCCGATGCCGGCTCGATACAACCCCTGGTTCCATGTGCAAAAGGCGGAAAGCGCGGCGCGATCAACCGCAATTACGATCAGTCTCTGTCCATCATCGCCCGCATTCAAAGCGGCCGTCTGGTCAATATTGCTCATCTCTGAAAGAGAGACAGAAGCCATTCGCGATTTCGTGCCGCGAGATGCGGCGCGCTGTTTTTCCTTACCACCATTCCGTGGAATGTCCTGCCGGAATCTTCCCTTCTGAGTCAGCCTGGGCCGAGCGAAGAAGCAGGAGCGGGCATTGGACGAGCTTTACAACCTTTTCGGCAATCGATCCGAAGACCAGTGGACGCCAGCCAGAGATGCCGTGCGTGGAGATCACCACCATGTCAATATGCTCGCGTTCCACCACCTCCATGATATTCCCGGCGACGTCATTTCCGACTTCGACAGCGGAAGTTGACTTCACTCCCCTGGCAGCCAGAGCTGCGTGGCATTTTGCGAGATGTTGTTCCGCAAATGTTCTCGCCTCCCGGATGAACTCGGCCTCGGGGACCACGTCAGGCAGCGTAGTCGTGGGAAAGATCGGGATTACGTTCACAAGGTGGAGTACTGCGTGAAAGTGCTTCGCAAGATCAGCGGCCATCTCCAGAGCCGCCTTTGAAGATGCGCTAAAGTCGATGGGCAACAAGATCTTTGTCGGAATAGAAGAGAAAGCACGAACATCAGGCATGACAGGCTCCCGGGGGACCGAAGAAACAACTGGTTTCGTCCATTGTCTTCTGATGGATCAGCAAAGAGTGTGCTGTTTTGGTCATTGGCGCCGCGCCGGGAACCAACTCCAACGTCTCTTTGAATGACCGGTTAGATCGTTCTGGACGCAGTCTGCTTGCGATTGCGTGCAAATGTGACCATCTTTTGAGGCGTCCACTCTGCAAACATCTCGTTGTCAGGTAGAGCTTTATCAAGGCGAAGGGGTGGGTCCATATGGCCAAAGGCGTTCCGGCAATCATGAGTCTCACCATCGCCGCCGAGTTCCTCCATCGCCGGATCCATACCCCGATTTCGTGCCCGCATCTGAACAATCCGCAAGGCTCGGCGATTCCGGGACAAAGCTGATGAGCAGTCGCGGGCTCGAAGCCACTGCGGCGGCAAACTCTGCGCCATCGTCGGGGCGGATCGAACCGCTGTCTGCTGTTGCGGGCAATGCGCCAAAGCTGTTCAACGGTTTTTTCGAGTGGTTCGGCAGCCTGGGCATTTTCTCCTGGCGAGTCATACAGGCCGCGGTGACTCCGCCGTATGAATGGCGCGAGCTGATTCGGCAGCTTGACGAAGTTGGTTCGAAGTCCCTGCCGCTGGTTGCCATGGCAGGCGCCGCCATCGGCGTTATCCTCTCACTCGAAG
>CAYOVE010000304.1:0-3538 GCA_964407295.1 uncultured Occallatibacter sp. | reverse complement strand
TCATGTTGATTTCGCTCGCCCCCTGCGAGATCATGCGCACGTTCACATGGCGGATGGCGTTGAACACCTGCGCGGCAATCCCGTTCTGGCCGCGAATGTCCTCGCCCACCATGCACACCAGGGCTTTTTTCCCCTCGAGTTTCACGTCGGCCATCTTGCCCAGGTCGGCAGAGATCGCGGGCAGGCTGGCGTTCGAATCCACGGTGAGCGAAATGCTCACCTCACTGGTTGAAACCATATCCACCGGGCACTTGTGCTTGTCGAAAACCGCAAACATCTTGCTCAGGTAGCCGTGCGTCATCAGCATGCGGCTGGCCACAATGTCGATAATGGTCAGCTTCCTCTTCACCGCAATCGATTTGAAGGGGCTTTTGCAGTGCGGCGCGACCGAAATGATGCGCGTGCCCTCGCAGCCCGGATTGCGGCTGTTCAGGACCAGCACTGGAATATTTTTCTTTACCGCCGGCAAAATTGTGGCCGGATGCAGGACCTTGGCGCCAAAGTAGGCAAGCTCCGCAGCCTCCTCAAAGCTGATGACTCTGACGCGAAGCGCATCGGGGCACACGCGCGGATCGGCGGTCATGATTCCGTCCACGTCGGTCCAGATTTCGATGGTTTCGGCGTTGAGCGCACCACCGACGAGAGCGCCCGTATAGTCGGAGCCGCCGCGGCCCAGTGTCGTCGTCAATCCCGCCTCGTTCGAAGCAATGAATCCGCCCATCACCGGAACCTTGCCCTGCGCGATGAGCGGCAGCAGTTTTTCCGGAGCGCGTTTTTCGATGACATCGTCGAGCGGCGCAGCTTTTTGGAATTCGGAATCGGTGACAATGATCTCGCGCGCATCCACATGCTCGGCGTTGACGCCGCGCTCGCGGAAGGCTGCGGTCACGATGCGGCTGGAGAGGCGCTCGCCGTGGCTCACAATCAGATCGGAGATGCGCGGAGTCAGTTCGAGAATCGCGGAAACGCCGCGCAACACTTCGTCCAAAGCATCGAATTCTTCGTCGATGACCTGAATCAGCCTGGCGATTGTCGCTTGTTCCTTCACCAGCGCGCATGCCGTGTCGCGATGGCGCGCTCTGAGCCGCGAGTTGATGGCCAGAGCGCCGGTGCGGTCGCCTTCCGCCGCCGCCGCCGCCGCGCGCAGCAACTGGTCGGTCACCTTGGCCATGGCGCTCACCACCACCACGGGGCTCTTGCCGTTAGCCGCGCGCCCGGCCACAATTGCCGCGGTACGCCCAATCGCCGCCGGATCCTCAACCGACGTGCCGCCAAACTTCATCACGACCAGATTCATTTCCTGCTTCCCACTCTTCGTTTGCGTCTTGCCCGTTGGCGCCACGGCCATCTTTTCCTACGCGCGCGCTGCTGCCACAGGCGCAGGTTCAAGCTTGCCCAGGCTGGCCAGCATCTCGGCATTCAGAATTGTTGCGCCTGCCGCGCCGCGCACGGTGTTATGCGAGAGCAGCACGAATTTCCAATCCAGCAGGTTGCACGGGCGCAGCCGCCCAACGGTGACCGTCATGCCCTTGCCGCGGCCGCGATCGAGGCGTGGCTGCGGGCGATCGTTCTGCTCGGTCCACTCGATCGGCTGATCAGGCGCGGACGGAAGATCCAAACCTGCAAGCGGCCGGAACTCTGCCCATGCTGCCAGAATGTCTTCGCGCGTCGCCTCGCGTCCGAGTTTCGTCCCCAGCTTGATTGACACGCACTCCGTGTGCCCATCGACGACCGCAACCCGGTTGCAGTGCGCCGTCATCTTGGCGTTGAGCGGCGTAACCGCACGGCCCTCGAGCTTACCCAGAAGCTTGAGCGTCTCGGTCTCCATCTTTTCTTCTTCACTGCCGATAAACGGAATCACGTTGTCCAGAATGTCCATCGACGCAACGCCGGGATAGCCTGCGCCCGAAACAGCCTGCATCGTGGTCACAAAAATCTGCTCGATGCCGAAGCGCTCCTCGATCGGCTTGAGCGCCAGCACCAAACCCATCGCGGAGCAATTGGAATTGGTGACGATGTAGCCGCCAGACTCCTTGCGCGATGGCTGCTCTTCAATCATCTCCAAATGGCTGGCGTTCACCTCAGGCAGCACCAGAGGAACGTTGGGAGCCATGCGGAAGGCGCTCGAATTCGAGATCACGGCGCAACCGGCCGCGGCAAACTTCGGCTCCATCTCGCGGGCTATGGCCGTGTCCACGCTGGCAAAAATGACCTTCGGCGCGCCCTCAGGCTCCGCCGCGGAGACCGTCATCTTCGCGATGTGCTCCGGAAGAGCCGTATCGAGCCGCCACTTGGCGGCTTCTCCATAGGGCTTGCCGCTCGAGCGGTCGCTGGCCGCAAGCCATGCGATCTCGAACCAGGGATGGTCTGCGAGCAGTTGAATGTAGCGTTGGCCGACCATTCCGGTCGCGCCCAAAATGCCGATTGGGTACTTGTTTTTCATGGCCTTGACTCTATCCAGTGTACTAGAGGCAGAGTCTGGCCGCAGAAGCGATGCGCTACGCCATCGCCGCCAGTATTGCGTCGGTAAACTGCGTCGTCCCCGCCGTTCCGCCCACGTCGCGGGTCAGCGTCTTGCGCTCGCCATACACCTTTTCGAGCGCCTTCTGCGCCTTGTCCGCAGCGGCCGTCTCATCCAGGTGCCGCAGCATCAGGATTGCCGATTGCAGGAGCGCTGTAGGATTGGCCACGTCCTTACCCGCAATGTCGGGCGCCGAACCGTGCACCGCTTCAAAGATCGCGCAATCCACACCCAGGTTGGCGCCCGGAGCCAAACCAAGCCCGCCCACAAGGCCCGCGCAGAGGTCGCTCACGATGTCGCCGTACAAATTCTCGAGCAGCAGCGTGTCGTACTGGTATGGATTCATGACCAACTGCATGCAGGTGTTGTCGATGAGGTGCTCGCCGTAGACAATGTCGGGAAATCCCTCGGCCACCTGCCGTGCACAACGCAGAAAGAGCCCGTCCGAGAGCTTCATGATGTTCGCTTTGTGAATCGAGTGAACCTTTTTGCGTCCATGCTTGCGCGCATACTCGAACGCAAACCGCGCGATGCGCGTCGACCCCTTCTCCGTGATCACCTTGATACTCTCAACTACGCCCGGAACCACCTCGTGCTCCAGGCCAACATATTCGCCCTCGGTGTTTTCGCGCACGATCACCAGATCCACACCGGGATACTTGGTGTCGAGACCGGGCAAGTTACGAATGGGCCGCAGATTGGCGAAGAGATCGAACTTTTTGCGCAGTGTGACGTTGATGCTTTTGAAGCCGCCGCCGATGGGCGTCGTCACCGGCCCTTTCAGCGCCACGCGATTGCGCTCGATCGACGCGTAGAGCGCCGCGGGAATGTACTCGCCGTGAATCTCGAAGGCCTCGGCGCCGGCTGCGAACCGCTCCCACTCGAACTTTGCGCCGGCGGCCTCAAGGATTCGGGCCACTGCGTGCGTGACTTCAGGACCGATGCCGTCGCCGGGGATCAGCGTAACCTTGTGAGATTGTTGCTCAGCCATGATTTGTTAGCTCCTAGCTACCAGCC
>CAYOVE010000303.1:0-3563 GCA_964407295.1 uncultured Occallatibacter sp. | reverse complement strand
CGGACCGCGCCGTTGTGCCCGATGCCGAGCCGAAGAAACGGAAGCGGACGGCGGCTTGAGGGGGAATCTTGCTTTTCAGTGTTTCAGAATCGAGAGCGCGACAGTCACGTCAGGCGCGCTTGCGGCGACGCTCGACGTATTCGCGCAGGGCCAGGTTCATCCGGGTTTGATAGCCTTGGCCCTGGCGCTGGAACCAGTCAACGATGTCGGCGTCCACGCGCAGCGAGAGCGGGCGTTTGATCGGCCGGTAGAACGGCCCCCGAACCGCGCGGCTCCAATCGGCGATAGGCGGCATTTCGGCGGTGTCGATTTCGCTATCCGGCATTGCGGCCAACGCTTTGAGCTCGGCACGCAGCCTAGGGGTTAACGGCTTAGGATTGCCTCTCTTCATACTCCAGCTTCTCATGGCTCGTTGCCTTTCGCGCGCTGATGATTCTTCCGGTTCCCGATTCGTCTTCGGGCCAAGTGTGGACGATGTAGAGAACCACGATTCCATCGGCAGTTGGCGAGCCCAGAGTCCTCCAGCGCTCTTCATTTGGGTACGGGTCAGGAAGAGAGATGCACAACGGATCTCCCAGGGCTCGCTCGGCGAGTTCGAAGCTGACCTTGTGCTTGTCGAGATTCGCTTTCGCTTTGGCGGGGTCCCACGTCCAGCGCATCCGACCCTCTGTATCTACAATATTGTATCTACATATTTGCTGCTTGTCAACGTGCTCTCACCGGCTGCCGGCGATCATTTGGGCGCAACCGCTTCTGATGGCGGTTTGCTGCGCAGGAATACGGTTGGGGTTTGAATCAGAACGAGGATCGCGAGGGCCCCATAAGCATTGACCCAATGGAATGCGAGCGGCATTAGAGATGCTACCGATACGACAAGGACGAACTGCGACCCATACCAGCCCTCGATGAGGCCCGCATCGTTAAAGCGTGCGTTCACGTTGGCCATCCAGACAACGACCAAAACAAACAGGCCCGAGAGGGCGAACCACTTACCGACCCCGCCTTTGGACACACTCCCAACATAGATCAGGAGAGCCGAAAGACAGCCGATCACCAAATTTGCGATCAGAAACACCAGTGGGCGGAGAAGGGGTTGCTTAACCTCTTTCCTCCCCCATCGCTGAATCCTCTCTTCCCTCTTTCTCCGGGCCCGCTCTCTTCTTTTTCTCAGGCGGTCCTCATTGAATTTGTCAGCCTGGTGTTGGCTTGGCAAAAGCGCCAAAGGGGTCTGAATGAGCAGGAACAGACCCAGCGCTTCATACTGGTTGATCACGTGATGCTGGAGCGGCAGAAAAGAGATTGCGGTCACGCCAATGCAGAACGGGCCCCAATACCAATTCGACGCATGGCCGGAGTCTGCAAAGCGGCCGAGCGTCTTGGTCAACCATACAAAATAGAGAATGCCGAAACCAAAGTCGGCGATCACGGGTCCGACGGGTTGAGCAACCGATTCCCCAACCCAGATCAGCGGGAGTCCGAGGCAGGCAAACGTGAGCAAGGTGCGCAGGAAAGATACAGGACCATTGAATAGGCCTAGCGGAATCGTAGTCCCGGAGAGTGCCCCCACCGCCTGACCTTGCGCGACAATCGCGGCTTGCTTTACATGCTCCGCCTTGCCTGGGATTGATCCACCGGCGATCAATAGAATTCCGATTAGGGCTGCGCCGATCGGCCAGGTGCGGCTCCAAGGAAGAAGGAGCGTGGCTAGGATCCAGGCTGCGAAGGCCATGGGCGCAGGCCACCGTGGAAGCACAGCGTCCAGGCACCTGCCATTGATGGTCCTAATCATGGACGCGGCCAATAGGCATACTACGATTCCGCTCAGCAATCTCGCATCGTAGTGCCCAAGCGGCAAATTGAGGGGTGTAATGATGCGCGGCAGAGAGTCGAGCAAATAGGAGAGGGCAGTAATCAGCGAAAATCGCAGCAAGAACTGGCTGCGCCCAATCGGTATCGGTATTCTCGAGACGGCCATTCAGGATCCCCTCTCGTCCGCCGATTTCGGCTACCGGCTAGTCACCTGCTGCCGGCGATCATTTGGGCGGCGTGCTGCAGGCTGGTGTCGGTGACTTTTGCGCCGCTTAACATGCGGGCGACTTCGTGGGTGCGGGAGCGGTCGTCGAGGACGCGGATGCGGGTTTGCGTGCGGCCGTCTTTCTCGCGCTTTTCGACGGCCAGGTGCTGATCGGCAAAGGCGGCGATCTGCGGGAGGTGGGTGACGCAGAGGACCTGCTGTGCGCGGGCAAGCGCCTTGAGTTTTTGGCCGACGGCTTCGGCTGCGCGACCTCCGATGCCGATGTCGATCTCATCAAAAACAAGAGTCCGCGGCGTGGTTTTCTTTTTGGTCTTGGACGAGGAGCCTTCTTCGACTGCAGCTTTGAGCGCGAGGAGCACGCGGGAGAGCTCGCCACCGGAGGCGATCTCGACGAGAGGCTTGAGAGGCTCGCCGGGGTTGGTCGAGATGCGATATTCGACCGAGTCCCAGCCGGAAGCGGACCAATGCGCGTTGTCGGATGAACTTCCCTCGGGGGCTAAAGCCCCCTCTTTTCTTTCGGCGGCATCGGCACGACTTAAGTCGTGCCCTGACACTTCGTGCCTACCCGAAGCGGCCGGGGCGGAAGATTCGCTTGACGTGACTGCGACCTGGAACTTGACCTTCATGGCGAGCGAATTGATCTGCGCTTCTGCGAGCTTGCCAAGCTTGACTGCGGCGGCCTGGCGGTCGGCGGTGAGAGAGGCGGCCGCTTTGCGGTAGGCCGCGGCGCTTTGTTCGAGCTCGGAGCGAAGGGTCTTGAGGATCTCATCCCGGTCTTCGACCTCGGCGAGCTTGCCGGCGACGTCTTCTCCAAACGCGATGATCTCGGCGACGGTCTTGCCGTATTTCCTCTTGAGCCGGTCGATGAGAGCGAGGCGGTCTTCAATTTCGGCGAGGCGCTCGGGCGAGGCGTTGATGCCTTCGGCATAGTCGCGCAGAGCGGAAGCGATATCGGAGATGGTGGCGCGGGCAGAGGCGAGCTGCTGCGCGGATTCGGTGAAGCGGCCATCATAGCGAGCAAGCTCGTCGACGTTGCGGACGGCGTCGCGGAGGGCGGCTTCGGCGCTGGCGCTGCCCTCGTAAAGCTGGTCAAAGGCGCTCATGGCGGCTGCGTAGAGCTTTTCGGCATTGGCGAGGACGCGCTTTTCGGTTTCGAGAGCTTCATCCTCTCCGGGCTCGAGGTGAGCCTGTTCGATCTCCCTGCTTTGATAGCTCCAGAGATCGACCATGCGCAGGCGGTCCTGCTCGCCGTGCAGGAGATCGTTGAGTTTAGCGCTGGCGTGATGCCAGCAAGCGTGAGCCTCAGAGACTGCATCCAAGGAAATACCGGCGAAACGGTCGAGAAGCAGGCGTTGCTGCGACTGGTCAAAGCTGGAGAGGCTTTCAGTCTGCGCGTGGACTAGTGCGAGCTCGGGCGCGAGCTGCTTGAGAACCTGGACGGTGGCGGGCTGGTTGTTGACGAAGACGCGGCCCTTGCCATTGGAAAGAATCTCGCGGCGAAGGATGATTTCGGCGCCTTCGGCATCGA
>CAYOVE010000302.1:0-3591 GCA_964407295.1 uncultured Occallatibacter sp. | reverse complement strand
TTGTCATCCTGAGCGGAGCGAAAGCCTGCCCTGAGCGAGTCCGCCGTGCGGAGGAGCCGAACGGGGATCTGCGGTTGCATTTCCTTCACTGCGCTCGACGATACCGCCTGCCTTCACGCCAGCATCGGAACAGGCGGCTTCGCCCTACTTCTTGTTCTTCTTCTTCGCGGCCTTCTTGGCTTTCTTCGCAGCCTTTTTCGCTGCTTTCTTACTCGGAGCCTTCTTCTTCGCGACCTTCTTCGCAGCCTTCTTCTTGGCTACCTTTTTGGCAGCTTTCTTGGCCGGAGCCTTCTTCTTCGCTGCCTTCTTGGCTACTTTCTTGGCCGCTTTCTTGGCTGGAGCCTTCTTCGCCGCCTTCTTGGCCGGCGCCTTCTTGGCCGGAGCTTTCTTGGCTGCCTTCTTTGCCGCGGGCTTCTTGGCCGGGGCGGCGGGCTTCGCGACAATCGCGATCACCGTTTCTTCGGCAATCACTTCGTCGTCATCTGAGGAGGTAAGAATGCCGGCTGTTTCCAACTCGTCTTCCTCTTCGGCAAAATCTTCGACCTGACCGGGGTCCAGGTCACCCGGCTTCCCAAACGGGTCGCCGTCACTCATTGCATACATCTTGAACACATCATCCATCCGATTGCCTCCAGCGGATTGCCGCTGCTCAAAAGTCTGTTCAATCATTCGCAGAGCAGACAAAACGGTTTTGCTCGCGCAAGCGATTGTAGCCTTAGCTTGCCCTTAAATACAAGATAAACACAAGAGTGAAATACGGGTCCCGGCCGTTTTTATTGCGAAGACTTGGCCGTGCCGCCCGGCTTTCGCCTCGCCCTGTGGGCGGCGCTCGCTCTGCTCCCCGACCCCGTTTTCGCGGTGCGCGGCGAGCCTCTTGGGGGGGCCGGCCTGCTGGCCTTGCCGGTCTCCCGGCTGGGGCTTCGATGGGCTGAAGATGTCCCGCTCGGCCGGGGCGCTCGGTCCCCTGTATGAGCCGCTGATTGAGTCCCCGGCCCCGTTCTCGACCCCTCTGCCGTAGTCCTGCGCCGATGCCTGCTGCCCGTGCTGACAGGCGCGGGCTCGGCCACCCGAAGCCGTCGGCCCGCCGCCACCCGAATGCCGGAAGGGATCGCGTTCCAGCGCCGCAATTGGCTCAGGGAGACCCCAAATCGATCCGCAATCGTCACCAGCGTATCTCCCCGGCGGACGGTGTATAGCCGTGTGTGGGCCAGGGGCTCGGCAGCCGGCGGAACTGGCACAACAAGGGCCTCAACGCTGGCGATGCTGTCGCCTGCCTCGAGCTGGTTGGCCGTCGCGAGCTCGGCTGCCGATACCCGGTACTCGTCCGCGACGGAAGCCAGCGTATCTCCGGCAACCACCGTGTGGTAGCGCCACGAGTTGCGCCGGGCTTCGGGAATGAGCGCCACGCGCTGGTCAAACAGTGTGGCCGTGCCTGCCGGCAGGTGCAGATCAAAGGGGCTATCCGGCGGAGTCACCATGCGCAGAAGGCTCGGATTCAGGGCCTCAATCTCATCGACGGGCGTGCCCACAAGGTCCGAAACAAGCCGCAAGTCAATGGAGTAGTTGATGGTCACCGTGTCGGTCAGGATCGGCGGGTCCAGAGTCACATCCGTAAAGCCATATTGGTCGGGGTGGTTGGCGATAATAATCGCCGCCAGGATCTCGGGAACATAATTCGCCGTCTCGCGCGGCAGCTCGTTGCGCTTATACAGCTCCCAGAAGTCCGCATAGCCGGTCTTGGCTACCTCGTGCTGGATGTTGCCGGCGCCATGGTCGTAGGCGGCCATCGCCAGGTACCAGTCGCCCAGCTCGCCGTAAAGGAACTTGATGTAGCGTGCATAGGCACGCGTGGACTTTTCGGGATCGAAACGCTCATCCACGTACATGTCGCGCTTAAGCCCGTAGTAAGGACCGGGCATGAACTGCCACATGCCGCCGGCCTTCGACTTGCGATCGACCGCCTGCGGCTGAAATCCCGACTCGGCGACCGCCAGGTAGATCAAATCCTGAGGCACGCCCTCTTCAGCCAGAATGCGCTGGATCATCGCCTTGTAATGGCCGCTGCGCTCGAAGGAGTGCAGCAGCGTATTGTGGCCCTTCTGCGTGTTGGCAAAGAAGTTGATGTACGTGGCGACATAATCGTTCACCACCAGCGGTAGGTCAGACTTGGTGGTCGCAAGGTCGGCCGTAGCCTTGGCAACCAGGTTCGGATCCGACGCGAACGTGATGTCGCTCGCGGCCTCTGAAGGAGTGATCTCTTCCTTGGGCACAAAGCCGTTTCCCTGCTTCAGCGCCTCCATCTCCAGCGCGTTCACCTGGTCCACAATTTTGTCGAATTCGTCCTGCAACTCTGTATTGCTCTTGATGTCGATGCCGCTCGACAGCATCAGATCGACAGCGCGGTCAAACTCCGCCTTGGCTTCGGCCAGCGCGCCTTTCTGGTAGTCGGCGCTGCCGCGCGCGTAGGCCGCCTCAACCTGCGTGATCAGCACCCTCACGTGCTGTTCTTCCGGAGTGAGCGGCGGCGGCGCTGGGGCTGCTGCCTGGGCTGGAGCGGCCGCGGGTAGCGCCGGTGCGGTCGCCTGCTTGGCCTGCGCTGCCTTGGCTCCGGCAGAGTCCGTCGGCGTGCAGCCGGCCAAAGTCAGCGCCAGGACGGCGGCGCCCCCAAATACCCGCGACGCAGGCATTCGACTCCAATGCGTAGACATGACCAGACGCAACGAACCGAGAAACTGTGTGGCCGCAGTGAGCACTATGCCGATGATAAGCTATGCCAAGGAGGGCGAATCGCTGCACAACTAGTTCAAGTTTCGCGTAGTACACCTTAAACAAACCCTCCGAAAGCCCTCCCATGGACGCCCGTTTCCTTCGTAACTTCGCCATCATCGCGCACATTGACCACGGCAAGTCGACGCTTAGCGACCGGCTGCTGCAGCTCACCGGTTCGGTCACCGATCGCGAGATGCAGGCCCAGATCCTTGACGATATGGACCTCGAGCGGGAGCGTGGCATCACCATCAAAGCCCACGCCGTGCGCATGATGTACAAAGCCCGCGACGGCAACATCTACCAGCTCAATCTGATCGATACTCCGGGCCACGTGGATTTCAGTTATGAGGTCTCGCGATCGCTGTCCTCGTGCGAGGGTGCGCTGCTCGTAGTCGACGCGAGCCAGGGCGTGGAAGCACAAACCCTCGCCAATGCCTACCTGGCCATCCATCACGGCCTCGAGATCATTCCCGTGATCAACAAGATCGACCTTCCCTCGGCCGACATTCTCCGCACCCAGGAAGACATCGAGCAGGCCGTCGGCATCGACGCCACCGACGCCATTCCCGTGAGCGCCAAGACCGGCCAGGGCGTGGACGAAGTGCTGGAAGCAATCGTGCACCGGCTCCCGCCTCCTAAGGGCGATCCCAATGCGCCCCTCCAGGCCCTCATCTTCGACTCCTGGTTCGACGCCTATCGCGGTGTTATTGTCCTGGTCCGCGTCATGCAGGGAACCATGCGCAAGGGGCAGCAAATCCGCTTCATGTCGAACGGCATCGCGCATGAAATCGAGTCCATGGGCGTGCTTTGTCCCAAGCCCGT
>CAYOVE010000301.1:0-3600 GCA_964407295.1 uncultured Occallatibacter sp. | reverse complement strand
GCTGCTCGACCGTCTGCGAGTGAGGGATTGAAAGACAGGGAATAGGGAATAGGGATTAGGGAATAGGGAATAGGGAATAGGGATTAGGGATTAGGGAATAGGGAATAGGGATTAGGGATTAGGGAATAGGGATTAGGGAATAGGGATTAGGGAATAGGGAATAGGGAATAGGGAATAGGGAGTAGGGAGTAGGAAGCGCGATCAGGAGTCAGAAAGCGAGAACTGAATCCGCTGTATTCTGAAGGGTAGAACCATGGTTTCAATCGGCAGCCGCGGCGAAAAGCTCTCGACAATCAAACTGACGTTTGTGCAGTACGGCATTCTTTTGATGATGCTCGGCCTGGCTGCGGGCTTGTGGCGTCTGCAAGTGCTGAACGTAGAGAGCTACCGCGTTCTGGCTGAACAGAATCGCATTCGCAAGGAGCCGATTCTGGCGCCGCGCGGCAAACTCTTCGATCGCGAGAACCGGCTGGTGGTCGACAACTACCCGTCCGTCACTTGCTTTCTGGTTCGCGAGCAAAGCCACAATGTTGACGCCGATTTGCCGCTGATCGCGCATGGGCTGGATCTCGATCTGGATCAGTTGCGCGCGACCTTGCACCGCTACCGCACCGAGCCCGGATATCAACCCATACCGATCAAACAGGACGTGACCGCCGATGAGCAGGCGTTTATCGCGGCGCATCGTAACGAGCTGCCGGAGCTTGAAACCATCGACGAGGAGCGCAGGCTGTATCCGCGCGACGGCTTTGCGGCGCATTTGATCGGATACGTAGGCGAGGTGAGCGAGGATGATTTAAATAATCCGCGCTTTGCGTACTATGAGCCGGGGGACGTGGTTGGCAAAGCGGGTGTGGAAGAAACCTACGACGAACTTTTGCGCGGACAGGACGGCTCGCGAGAGGTGGTCGTCGATAGCCGCGGACGCGAGGTGGGCTACTTCGGGATCCAGCACGCCGTGCCCGGACAGGATCTGCGGCTCACAATCGACAACGATCTTCAGCGCGCAGCCGAACTGGCCCTGGGCGACCGCAACGGGGCAATCGTCGCCATGGACCCGCGCAACGGCGAGATTCTGGCGATGGTGTCGCGGCCCAGTTTCGACCCGAACGACTTTGCGGTAAAGATCGATCGGAATGCCTGGAACAAGCTGATCACGGATCCCGACCATCCGTTAATGAACAAGGCCATCCAGGCGCAGCTTGCGCCGGGTTCGACGTTCAAGATCATGATGTCGGTCGCGGGGCTTCAGGAGGGCATTGCACAGAACATGCATATCGTGTGCAGCGGCGGCTGGGGCCCGTATGGCTACTTCCATCACTGCGACGAACATCATGGACAAGTCGACATTTACAACGCGATTCCTTACTCCTGCGACACGTTCTATTACATGCTGGGTGACAAGCTGGGCATCGACCGGATCGTAAAGTATGCGACGGAATTCGGATACGGACAGAAGACCGGAATCGATCTGCCGGGCGAGCAGAGTGGATTGATGCCCTCACCGGATTGGCTGATCAAGAACTTTCATCACCGCTGGTACCCGGACGAGACGCTGGACGTATCGATCGGACAAGGCGCGGTTGAGGCAACGCCGATCCAACTTGCGCGCATTATCGGCGGCATCGCGTCTGGCGGTCACCTGGTTCGGCCGCATGTGGTTTTCCCCAACGAACTTTCCAGCGATTTTTATAAATCGCTCGAGGATAGTTTTCCGGGAACAGGCGAAGCGTACGTTCCCATCGATCCAGGGAACTGGGACATCATCACGGACGGGATGTACCAAGTAACCCAGCCCGGGTTGTACCACACCGCAGGCGGAGAACATTTGGATGGAATCGATTTCGGCGGCAAGACCGGAACCGCGCAGGTGATGAGCCACGAAGCTTTGGACAAGACCGCGAAAGGCGGAAATACGAATCCCAACGTCTGGTTCGTGGGCGTAACGCCGACCAAGAATCCCGAACTTGTGGTTGCGGTGCTCTGGCAGAACGGTAATAAGAGCTGGTTTCCGGCGCGGATCGGCTCCAAAGTGGTGGAAGCGTACGTCAACAAGAAGCGACGCCTCGCGGGCAACTTGCCAGCGGATAAGGCGCCGGCGCCGGTGGAGGTTGGCGCGATGTGGACGACGCCCGACGCCAAACCGACTGCCAACGACGCGTTGGGTGGGCGGATCCATAGCGGTCATTTCCTGGTTGATGGCAATGGAATTGTGGCGGACGGCCAAGTTCCCCGGCAATCGATCCCGAGACCGCGGGAAAACCCGGTTGCACCGGAGACGAGCAAGCCTCGATCTCGGCCCTCAGTAAACGCCAGCGCAAGACCTGCCGAGTTGGTTGCGGCACTACCCGAGCGCAGACCGTGGTTGAGGAGCGCACCGAATAAGACAGATGGAGCGAGTGGAAATCGGTGAGATACCCCTCAGGGGCTAAAGCCCCTTTCCTTTACGCAGTCTCAGAGGCACGACTAAAGTCGTGCCCTGACACTTCGTGCCCCACAGATCATCATTCGGCAAGCTGGGATATCTTTCCCAGCGCCGGAATTGAGGGAGGAGTTTAGGAACGTGTCTCCAAAGTTCTTAGCAGAAATCCCGAAAAGCAACCGCAGATCCTTTGACTGCGTTTGGCCGAAAAATCGGCCAAACTCCGCTCAGGATGACAGCGAATTTGTAATGCGAACTTCAGAGACGGGGCTCTAGCCGCCATGCCCTTACGCCGCTTCCTCAGTTTTCGCGATTTTGACTGGGCTTTGCTGGGCCTGGTGCTTCTGCTTTGCAGCCTGTCGGTGCTGGAGGTTCACTCTGCCACGGTGCATACGAAGTTTGCGAGCTTTGGCGACAAGCAAATCCTGTTTATCGCAGCAGGCCTTGTGGGCATGTTTGTCCTGGCCAAGATCGACTATCACCGCTTGATCGACTTGTCGCCGTGGCTCTACGGCATTTTTGTCGTCTCGCTGATCGCCGTAAAGGCGGTGGGCCATAAAGCCCTTGGCGCGCGGCGCTGGATCAGCGTCGGGCCCATCCAATTCCAACCTTCAGAATGGGTCAAGCTGGTGCTGATCCTGGCCGTGGCACGCTACATCGCCAATATTGGAGGCCGCAACCTGACCTGGACGGAGATCTTCAAAGCCTTTGGGCTGGTGGGAGTTCCGATGATCCTGGTGCTCGTCCAGCCGGACCTGGGCACGACGCTGACCTATGCGCCAATTCTGGTCGCCGGATTGTTTCTGGGCGGGATCAACTGGCGGCAAAGTCTGATCCTGATTACGGTGGGCGCGGTTCTGGTGGGCGGAGTGTGGTCGAGCGGCAAAATCCTTAAGCCTTACCAGAAGGCGCGGCTGACAAGTTTCATCAATCCTGGCAACGATCCTCATGGGTCAGGCTACCAGGTGCTGCAATCGGAGATTGCCGTGGGATCGGGCGGCGTTTGGGGGAAAGGTTTGGAAAAAGGGACTCAAACTCAGGGCTACTTCCTGCCGATTCCCTATACGGACTTTATCTTTGCCGCATTCAGCGAGGAGCACGGCTTTGTGGGAGCGTTTTTTGTCCTGCTGCTATACTTCCTAATATTGATGCGTTTGATTCAAAACGCTCAAACAGCC
>CAYOVE010000300.1:0-3627 GCA_964407295.1 uncultured Occallatibacter sp. | reverse complement strand
ATCATCGCCGTACCCAGTGCCGCGCCAAACCAGCCAAGCAGCCGGTGCAACTTTACGTTGCGCGTGCGCACCAACGCTGATTGAAAAATGAAGAAGGCCACCCAGGTCGAAAACACGGCGCCATGAAACCAGAGCAGCAATGGCCGCGGCGGCGTTGCATGAATCAGATTGTGATCCACGGTTCGGCCAAATCCATCGATCACGATGGCGGCCAGCACAAGCGACATCGCGAAATAGAAGTACTTGTCCACCAGGCCGCCGCGCCCGGCGAAATGAACCGCCGGCCGCACCGCCGCGCTATGCGACACAGTTGCCATCGTTAGAACCTCGCACTGAGATCTTCGGGAATTCCGGGCCGCGCCCCATGCGTCCGCAGGGAAGTAGCGCAAGGCTAGCACAGGCAACTTTTGAGCCTCAACGGAAAAGCGCACCCGCGCGTGAAACGCCTCCAGACTCCCAACCACGAGTTGACTTTCGAAGGTAACTCAGGCGCCGATCCAGTGAGTCCACGCTTATGGCTGCTAAGTGCAAGTAAAGACACCTTGAGGCGCCATAGACACCTAAAAAGGTACAAAGGTAATTCACTTAAGAGCACCAAAGATATAAGTACGACTATCGTTGTATTACCCTCGACTTTTAATCCATGCACAAAGGTAATTATGAGACGATAAGGCGCCGCTCTCGAATTGGGCCCGGAAGCTGCGCCTTCACTCTCGCTTCCGCAGGCTGCAAATCGGCAGCGCACCACTGCCGGCCACGTCCCTTCGGCCGCTGTTTTTGCGCCGGTTTGAGCAATCCCGGTGGGAGAAGGACCTGAACGGAGCCGTGTATGCAACACAAGACAGGATCCCAAGAGATCGAATTGATTGACCGCAATATTCTTAGTCGCGTAGCTTCTGGTGCCCATCGCAGCCCTTCTTCGGCCAGATCTTTGATGCGCCGGTTTCTGCATCTCCGCGCCCTCATATGCGGCGCATCGCTTTTGATAGCCGGCGCGGGCGCGCGCGCGCAATTCGGCGCGCAGCCGGTTGGGGCAACCACGGGCAATCAAGGCGTCATTGTTACGGCGACTACCGCGGGCACGGTCACGGGCGTGCAGATTCTTACGCTCGGTTCGCCGTCAGGAGATTTCGCCGCGGGCACCGGCGCGGCAAACTGCGCATCGGCCTCTCTGGCGCAGGGAGCCACCTGCACGGCATCGGTCACATTCACGCCTGCGGCGCCGGGGCTGCGTGTGGGAGCGGTCGTTCTGGTCGGGAACCCCACGGTCGGCACGGGCCCGTCCGTTCTTGGCACAGCCTATCTTTCCGGCACAGGGACCGGAGGCCTCGGCGTGCTCGTGAGTGGCAACCTGTTGCCGGTCGCTGGCCAGCTCGGTCTCTACACAGCGGTGGGCGATGGCGGTCCGGCCACTCAAGCTGAGCTGTACCTGCCCAGCGGCATCGCGGTGGACGGAGCCGGAAATCTCTACATCGCCGACAGTTTGCACAACCGCGTCCGCATGGTGTGCGCCAGCGCAACCAGCGCCACCATTCAGGGAACCACCTGCACCGGCGCAGGAATCATCTCCACCATCGCCGGCAACGGCAACCCGTCCTACACCGGCGACGGCGGACCAGCGGCAAGCGCCACGCTCAGCGGCCCCGGCGATGTGGCTCTTGACGGCGCGGGAAACCTCTATATCGCCGACAGCGGCAACAACGTTATCCGCAAGATCAGCGCGGCCACTGGCGTCATCACCACCATCGCCGGCAGCAACCCAGGCGCTGTTTGTGGCTCAAAAAGCGATGCGGTTGGTGACGGCTGCCCGGCCACGCAGGCTACGCTCAACCAGCCGCAAGGCGTCACGCTCGACGCAAGCGCCAACGTCTACATCGCCGACACCAGCAACCAGCGCATTCGCGAGGTGAGCGCGACCACAGGCAACATCGCAACCATTGCCGGCAATGGCTTCACCAACGGGAACGGCACGGGCGCTTTCAATGGCGACGGAATCGCGGCCACCAGCGCCGAGCTCAACTTTCCCTACGCGGTGGCCTTTGATCCCTCAGGCAACATGTACATTCCCGACTCTGCCAATCAGCGCGTCCGCGAAGTGATGGCCGTGGGCGGCGTCATCACGCCCGCCAGCACCATCTCCACATTTGCCGGTACCGGAAACGCGGCCGCCACGGCTTGCACCGCGACCCCGATTGCCGCCAACCAGGCTGACGTCTGGTCGCCGTCGGGTGTCGCAGTCGACGCCGCCGGCAACGTCTACATCGCCGAGACGCAGAACGCAGCCATCCGCAAAGTGAGCGCTGCTAACGGGCTCATAACAACCATCGCGCAAAACAGTTGCGGCACGTATTATGCAGGCGGTCAATTCCAGGGCGTGCAGCTCTACGGGCCCGTCGGCCTCTACCTCGACGGAGTTGGCGACCTCTATATTGCCGACACACTCAACATGGTCGTGCGCGAGATGCAGGGCAACTTCGCCGCGCTCGATTACACCGCGCCCGTCCGTCAGGGCAGCACGTCCGCAACCCAGGACGAAACCGTTGAAAACGATGGCAACGCGGCGCTCGACCTGACCGCCATCGCTCCCCAGGTGAACGCCGCCGTCGATCCCACGGTCGCAAACTCCTGCACCGATCCTTCATCCCTCGCCGTCAATGCCGATTGCACCATCGGCGCGGTCTTTGCGCCGGCCGCCACTCCCACGTTGTCCAATAATCAAGCGGAGACGCCAAACATCGATGTCTACGAGGATTCCCAGCCGAGTATCGTCGCGGCTAACTCGCCACTCGATATTGAGCTGATCGGCACCGCCGAGCCGGTCAACTCCACAACCACAACCCTGGCCTCCAATCCCAATCCCTCCGGATTCGGTCAGAACGTCACCTTCACGGTCACAGTCGTCACCGGAGCCGGAACCGGCAACCTTACCGGAACCGTCAGCATTGCAGACACCTTTGGAGGCAACACCACAGCCTTGGCCACCGGCCTTGCCGTCAACGCATCGGGCGTCGCAACCTTCTCCACTTCAACGCTCGCCGTCGGCCTCCACTCCGTCGTCGCCACCTACAACGGCGACACCATGCACTTCACCAGCACCTCGTCGGCGCTCATCCAGACCGTTCTTGAAGGCACCACAACCAACCTGGCCTCAACGGCGAATCCCTCCGCTGTCGGCCAGAACGTTACCTTCACGGCCACCGTGACCATCTCCGGCGGCGGAGGCGTCACGCCGGACGGCACAGTCAGCTTCATGGACGGAGCCACGCTCCTCAGCACGCAAAACATCAGTGCCGGCGGCGTGGCGATGTTTGCGAGTTCTACGCTGACAGCGGGCGTACATCAGATCACCGCCGTCTATAACGGCGACGCCGCCAAACAGATTCAGGGCAGCACTTCGACAGTCCTCAATCAGGATGTGCAGGCCCCGACCACTGCGACGGTGACCTCAAGTCTCAATCCTTCGTTCTACGGCAACTCGGTCACCTTCACTGTGACCATTCCGCCAAGCGGCGCCACGGCGCCCACCGGAACGGTGAGTTTTCTCGATGGCGGGATCCAGATCGGCACGGGAACGCTCAGCGGCAATCCAGGCATCGCTACATTCACCACCACCACTCTCAACATGGG
>CAYOVE010000299.1:0-3675 GCA_964407295.1 uncultured Occallatibacter sp. | reverse complement strand
GCAAGATGAGCTTCGGCCAGGGCGTCGAGCGCATCTTCCCCTTCAACTCCAAAGTGGTCGATAAGGTTGAAATCGTGCGCAGCTACAAAGTGCGGCGCGCCAAGCTGTTTTATCTCCGCGGACTGCGCGGCAAGGCGGCGCGGCTCAAGGAAGTGGACCGCGTAACCGGCAAAGCGCGGGTGTAGGAACAGGCTTCCTTGATCGGGTGTCAAGGATTCATGGATCCCGGCTCGTTGGACGTGAAGCACAATTTGCAATGCAAGAAGGACCCCGGCCTCGGTCGGGGTTTTTGCTGCTCGGTAATCCGCCTGGCCGTCTGTCGCATGTCGCGCACCGCAACAAAGCAGTCCGCTCCGGCGGCGTGATAGGCTGGCATTCCCCTGATGGATCGGTCAACGCGAGGAGGCGTGCATGGCAATCGCAGCAACACCGGCGGCTCCGTATTATGCGGTGATCTTCACCTCCCTGCGCACCGAGGGAGATTTGGGTTACGGGCGCATGGCCGAGGCCATGGAAAAACTCGCCGCCACGCAGCCGGGATTCCTCGGTATCGAATCGGCTCGCGACGGGCTGGGAATCACGGTCTCTTACTGGGAGAGCCTGGAGTCGATTGCCGCGTGGAAGCAGAACGCCCAGCACCTCGTCGCGCAGCAGCGTGGACGCGATACGTGGTATGAAGAGTTCAGGGTGCGCATTTGCCGCGTCGAGCGCGATTACAGCTTCGAGCGGAAATGAACGGTTGACGCCCTCCTTTTCCACCCAATGACCTCCTGATGATTCTTATACTGTGTGCATGACCAAAGCTCCGGTGTGCGGATGGGCGCTGGAGAACGCGGCGCGGCGGGGCGGGGCGCAGCGCGTTGCCGGCCTCGACGAAGTGGGCCGCGGGCCGATGTTCGGTCCGGTGGTTGCGTCGGCAGTCATTCTTCACCAAGGCGTCCGTCTGCAAGGCCTGACGGATTCAAAGCAACTCACCGAAAAACAGAGAAACGAATTCGACGCGGCGATCCGCGCGTGCGCCGTGGCCTGGGCCATTGCGGCAGTGGACGTCGAGACGATCGACCGAATCAATATCAGGCGCGCGTCTTTGCTGGCCATGCGGCTGGCCGTCGAGCAATTGGCCGTCACGTCGGATCTCCAGCCCGATTATCTGCTCATCGATGGGTGCGACACGATCGACTGGCCCTGCGCGCAGCAGGCGGTCGTGGGCGGCGACGCGCGGAGCATTTCAATTGCCGCGGCGAGCGTGCTGGCCAAGGTGCATCGTGATCGGCTCCTCGTGGATCTGGATGCCGTATATCCGGGGTATGGACTGGCGCGGCACAAGGGCTACTGCTCGCGCGAGCACCTTGACGCGCTTCAGCGGCTGGGCCCGACGCCGTTGCACCGCAAGAGCTATGCGCCGGTCGCGCAGCGGTTGCTCGATTTTCCGCAGACGGCCGATCTTCGGCAGATGATCGACCTTCAAGAGATTCTGGATTAATAAACCGCTACTCTAAGACAGCCGTGAACCGCCAAACCTGAAACTGGTCGCGAAATAGGTTTTGTATCAGGGCACGACTTCAGTCGTGCCTCACAAGCCGCATAAATAGCGGGGCTTTAGCCCCTGAGGGAAGTTTTGAAGTCGGCTTGGGGGATTGATGCAACCAGTTCTGGAAATGCGGCGTTTAGACCGCAACCACGGCACGCGCCTTCCGGCGCTGCCTCCACGCCAGAATGGGCCGAGCAAGAAGCAACGCAGCGATGACAACCGTCATGGCCAGCGGCGTAAGAACGCCGGGCTTCATCTGCCACCAGTAGTGAGCCACTCCACAGATTGCCGCCACGTAGATCAGCGTGTGCAGGCGATTCCAGTTCCTGCCGCCCAGCTTGCGGATTGCCCACGCGGTCGACGTGAGCGCCAGGGGCACGAGTGACAAATATGCGGCCATACCTGCGGTGATGTAGCGGCGGCGCGCGACATCGACGACCATGTTATGCACGTCGAAGTTGTTGTAGAGCGCGACCCACGTCAGCACATGTACCGTCGCGTAAAAGAACGCGAAGAGCCCCAGCAATCTGCGAAAACGGATGAGCCACGCGAGCCGTGGAATCAAGCGGCGCAACGGCGAGATTGCCAGGGTAATGGCCAGCAGGCGCAGAGTGGCGCGGCCGGTAGCGAACGCCATAGCGCCGGTTTCATCGGGACCGAGGTTATTGGTAAGCGCTCCCCACACGAGCCAGCAGAACGGCGCGAGGCACGCGATCCAGACGAGCGTCTTGAGAGCGATGAGAGTCGAGCGATTCATTCGTTAGGAGTTGGTTCGCAGTTCTTTATTCGCATTGCGCAATTCTCTGTTTTCATGCTCACCGTCCACCGTCCACCGTCCACCGCTCACCGATTCAGTAGTACTTCTTCAGATCCATGCCCGCGTACATTGGTCCCACCTGGTCGGTGTAGCCATTGAACATGAGGGTCGTGCGGCTCTGTTCATAGAAGGGCAGGCCGATCCGGCGCTCTGTCTTCTGGCTCCACGGAACGGTATCCACATTGGGATTCACATTGGAGTAGAAGCCGTATTCATCAGGAGCCTGATCGTTCCATGTGGTCGACGGCTGCTTATCGAGGAAGCGGACGGTGACGATTGACTTGGCCGATTTGTAGCCGTACTTCCACGGGACGACGATGCGGACAGGCGCGCCGTCCTGGTTCGGGAGCGTCTCTCCGTAGAGCCCGAACGTCAGAAGCGTCAGCGGGTTCATGGCTTCGTCCATGCGCAGGCCTTCGGAGTACGGCCAGTAGATGCCCGGATCCTCTCTGGCCCATTGCTCCACGCGCCAATTGAAGTAGGAGAGGAACTGAACATATTTGGCGCTGGGCAGCGGGTTGCACTGCTTGATGAATTCGGAGAGTGAGTAGCCCACCCACGGAATCACCATGCTCCAGGCCTCGACGCAGCGATGACGGTAGACGCGATCCTCGAGCGGGCGCAGCTTGAGCAGGTCTTCGATATCGAAGGTCAGCGGCTTGGCCACTTTGCCTTCCACCTTCACTGCCCAGGGACGCGTCGGCAGGCCTGCGGCGTTTCTGGCCGGAGCGCCCTTGTCGACGCCGAATTCGTAAAAGTTGTTGTAGTGGGTGATGTCGTCGTAGGGAGTGAGCTGCTCGCCGGTCGTCGTGAGCTGGCTGGGGACCGTCTGGAGCTTTGTGCCCGCGCGTGCTGTGATGCGCGGCGAGATGAGCCGGCTGAGACGGTCTGCGCCCAGAACTGCGGCGCCAGCCGCAGCCGCTCGCTTGAGGAAGCGGCGTCGGCTCAGATAGCGGAAATAGTCGTCGCGCGAGGTAATCTCGGAGGACGGTATGTCGGGCGGTTTGCCGATCAGCATTTTGACCTCAGCAAGGGGAAGCTTGCGGCTGCTTTCATTAGACAATGTGGGGGAGTCAGAGTTACAGGGAATTGGAAGGAATCAGCGAGGAGCAGTTTCTGACCACTGATCCATGATCACTGACCACTGGAATTGGGTGCCCCACCCTCGCCGCGCCTTTGTTTTTGCGGCTAGGGTGGGACAGCACGAACGTCCGTCCGCCCCTCTTAATCCAGCACAAGAAAAGGGTGCCCACCCTCGCCGCGCCTTTGTTTTTGCGGCTAGGGTGGGACAGCAAGCCCAGACATTGTGCTCGAAAAACCGATCCTT
>CAYOVE010000298.1:0-3685 GCA_964407295.1 uncultured Occallatibacter sp. | reverse complement strand
CGCCAAGGCTGTCCGCTCGCTCGGGCCGCCCGCTGCTCTGCTCGCCGAAGCCGAAGGGCTCGTGGGCCACGCAGAAGCAATTCGAACGCGGCTCGGAAGGAGACCACGTGGCTGACGCAATCACTACCGCAACTCCGGCGCCGCGAACTCGCGTGCAGCAGATGAAGGAGTACCATCCTCCGCTGGGCAGCCGCGAAGCCATGCGGCTCGATTTCAACGAGAACACCATCGAGTGCTCGCCGCGCGTACGCGAAACGCTCGCGCAGATCTCAGCCGGTTCGCTCACGCGTTATCCCGAGCGCGAGCCGGTAGAAGCAGTCGTGGCCGCGCATCTTGGATTGCGCGCCGAACAGGTAGCGCTGACCAATGGAGTAGACGAAGCAATTCACGTGCTCTTCGAGACCTTTCTCGAAGCCGGCGACGAACTCCTGTTGCCTGTTCCCACGTACACCATGTATGAGGTCTACGCATCGGCGACAGACGCACGCGTCGTCGCCGTGCAGGCCGCTGACGATCTTCAATTCCCGTTCGAGCGGCTGATCGCGGCCATCACGCCGCAAACCAAAGTGATTGCGATCGCCAATCCCAACAGCCCATCGGGCTCGGTGGCCACGCGCGCGCAGTTGCTTTCGCTCACCGCTCGTGCGCCGCAAGCTGTGCTGCTGGTCGACGAAGCGTATTTTCATTTCTTCGGCGAGACAATGATGGATCTTGTCGGAACGATTCCGAATCTCGTAGCCGCGCGGACGTTTTCCAAAGCCTATGGGCTTGCGGGATTGCGCCTGGGGCTGCTTGCCGGGCCCACCGATCTCATGCGCTGGGTGCGCCGCGTGCTTTCGCCCTACAGCGTGAACTCGCTGGCTCTGGCCTGCCTGCCGCCCGCGCTCGAAGACAAAGCGTACCTCGATTGGTATGTGAGCGAGGTGCTTGCAGCGCGCACGGAGTTTGAGGCGGCGCTTGACGCAGCTAAGGTACGTTACTGGCCGAGCCGGGCCAATTTTGTCCTGGTCGAGATTGGCGCGCGCCATGCAGAGTTCGTGCGCCTCATGCGCGACGCCGGCGTTCTGGTCCGCGACCGATCGAGCGATCCGGGCTGCGATGGCCGCGTCCGCATCACCATCGGAACGCGCGCGCAGATGAGGCAAGCCGTTATGGCGCTCAACTACGCGATGGCCACGCTGCGGACGAAAGGCGGGAAATGATGACGACGAAGAAGATCAAATCACGGAATATGGGTGCCCAGGGTCTCGCTTCTGAGACCCGGGAAAGCACGAATGCAAGAAAGAGGTCGGCAACCGTTGTCCGCAACACCAACGAGACACGCATTGAGATTGAGCTGACCATCGAGGGGCAGGGCCAATACAAAGTCTCCACCGGAATTCGTTTCTTCGATCACATGCTTGAGCTCTTCACGCGCCACGGCGCTTTCGATCTCGATCTCGTCTGCAAAGGCGACCTGGACGTCGATCAGCACCACACGGTCGAGGACGTGGGCATCGCGCTCGGCGAAGCATTCGACCGCGCTCTCGGTGACAAGCGCGGCATTCTGCGCGCCGGCTACTTCGTGATGCCGATGGACGAGACACTTGCGATTGCAGCCGTCGATTTGAGCGGGCGCGCGGCCTTTGCTGTCGACACAAAGGTCCGCACGCGCCTGGTAGGCGACCTGCAAACCGAGTTGGTGACGGACTTTTTCGAGGGCTTCGCGCGCGGCGCTCGGGCCAACGTGCATGTGAAGACAATGTACGGCCGCTCCAATCACCACAAGATCGAGGCCATCTTCAAAGCATTTGCGCGGGCACTGCGCGTGGCCTGCTCACGCGACAAGCAGTTGGGCAAGATGCTGCCCAGCACAAAAGGTCTGCTGTAACCGATGCGTTAAGAGATGTTTTGTATCAGGGCACAACTTCAGTCGTGCCGAATGAAGACCAGAAATGACTTTGGGCTTTAGCCCCTGAGACCAAAAAACATGCGCGTCACAGTCATTGACTACAAAGCCGGCAACCTCACCTCCGTGCTCAAGACGTTGCGGCATCTGGGCGCCGACACGATCGTCACCGATGGCGATCTCTCGCTCGTCGAATCGGCGGATCGCATCGTCCTTCCCGGCGTCGGGCACTTTGCCGCGACGGAGCGCCTCGACAAAACCGGTTTGACCGGCGCGATTCGCTCGGCAATTGCCCGCGGCGTTCCATTCCTTGGCATTTGCGTCGGCATGCAGTGGCTTTATGCAGGATCGACTGAAGCGCCACAGCAGCGCGGCCTCGGACACTTTCCCGAATCATGTACGCGCTTTGCCGAAAGCCAGGAAAAAGTTCCCCATGTCGGCTGGAACTCGCTCGACGTACGAAACGGCTCCAGGTTGCTTGCGGGCGTCGAGCTCGGCGAGTTCGTCTACTTCACGCACTCGTACAAAGGGCCGGTCACAAACGATACAGCGGCCATCACCCAATACATCGAACCTTTCGCGGCCGCCGTCGAGCGCAACAACGTGATGGGCGTGCAGTTTCATCCGGAAAAATCCGGCGACACCGGCCTGAAAATCCTGCGCAATTTTCTCGCGTGGCAAGCGGGGGTCGCCTGATGCTGACCAAGCGCATCATCGCCTGTCTCGACGTGCACGCCGGCCGCGTGGTCAAAGGCGTGCAATTCGTCGACCTCGTCGACGCGGGCGATCCGGCGACGCAGGCCGCTCGTCACGCGCGCGAGGGCGCGGACGAAATCGTTCTGCTCGACATTACAGCTACCCACGAGGGCCGTCAGACCCTGCTCGATACAGTCCGCCGCACAGCGCGCGAGCTGTTCGTACCGTTTTGTGTTGGCGGCGGCATCAAGTCGGCGCGCGACGCGGAGCAAGTATTCGAGGCCGGCGCGGACAAGGTCAGCATCAACTCCGCCGCGTTGGCCGATCCCTCGCTCATCACCGCCATTGGCGCGAGCTTCGGCGCGCAGGCTGTCGTCGTCGCCATCGACGCGCGTCGCGATCTTGCGGCCGCCGATCCGGTGCGCGATGCGCAAGTCTACGTTCAAGGGGGCCGGCGTCCCATCGGCCGAACCGTCGTCGAGTGGGCTCGCGAAGCGGAGCAGCGCGGCGCAGGCGAGATTCTGCTCACCTCGATGGACTCCGACGGAACCCGCGCCGGCTTCGACTGTGAACTTACCGCAGCCGTGAGCGAGGCCGTTGGCATTCCGGTCATCGCCTCAGGCGGCGCGGGAACCGTTGCGCACTTTACCGATGTATTTGCGCGCGGCAAGGCCGATGCTGCGCTCGCGGCCAGCATCTTTCATTTCGGTGTATCCACTTCTCGCTCGCTTAAGGAAGAACTCGCGCACGCGGGCGTATCGGTGAGGCTGCCATGCTGATTCCTTCAATCGATCTAATGGGCGGGCGCATCGTCCAGCTTGTGCAGGGCGAAAAGCTGCGCCTCGCCTTCGACGATTTTGAATACTGGATCAAGAAATTTTCTCGCTTTCCCTTAGTCCAGCTCATCGACCTGGATGCGGCCATGCGCCAGGGCGACAACTCCGCGCTTGTCGAGCAGATCGCCAAGCGGCTTCCAGTGCAAGCCGGCGGCGGCATCCACACCGTCGACCGCGCCCGCCAGGTCCTCAGCGCCGGAGCAAAGCGCATCATCATCGGTTCAGCGCTCTTCACGCCCGAGGGAACGGTCAACACAAGCTTCGC
>CAYOVE010000297.1:0-3688 GCA_964407295.1 uncultured Occallatibacter sp. | reverse complement strand
AATTGAAGATGATCGCAGCCGAGGAAAAAGTGGCAGCCGAAGACGATGCGCTGGCGCTCCTGGCCGAGGCCGGTGACGGATCGATGCGCGATGCGCTCTCCATCATGGACCAGGCAATCGCGTCTGCTCCCCTTCAGGAAGGCCGTCCAGCGCTCTCGGCGGAGCAGATTCGCGAGTTGATGGGCGCCGTGCCCAACACGGTCTTCGAGCGGCTGATGGAAGCCGTCGCGCAGGGCCAGAGTGCGGAGTTGATGGAAGAGATCAATATTCTCGTCAACGCCGGGCACAGCCCGCTTTCGCTGGCGCGGCAGATGGTTCGCTATCTGCGCAACGCGCTGATGGCTAAGCTTGGCGGCGAGCAGACTGAGCTGCTGCAAATCTCCGCGGACGAGCGCGCGCGCGCGGCGCGCACGGCGCTGCTGTTCACCGAGGAAGAACTCACGCGCAACCTGCAAATCGTTTTGCGCACCTTCGACGACCTGAACTATCGCCAGGAACAGCGCTTGCATCTGGAGCTCGGAGTGCTCAAGCTGATTCATGCGCAGCGGCTCCTGCCCATCGAGGAGTTGCTCAGCGGCGTGGCGAGCGGAGCGGCCCCGCGGCCGAATTCTGCGCCCGGCGTAGCGCGCTCGAGTGGAAGCGCGGCGAGGCCGGCATCGGTTACAACATCGGTAGCAGGCATAGCAGCGCATGAGAGTAGCGGCTGGAGCAGAGGCCCAGGCGCCCAGCGAAGCGAGACGATCAAAGTGGAAGCAACAGTGGATACTTCGCCTGTAATTCATTCATCAGTAAGGACATCTGAATCAATGTACCCTGCGGCTCCCTTCCCTGTTGCTGCCAGCGAAGGCGCCGCATACGGCGCAGCTGTCAATCTGACTGAGGGCGCGCTCGCCAAGATGCCCGAGGCGGTGGCCAACCCATCGAATGGTCTCGACGTCGGCCAGGTGCGCGAAGCCGTCGTGGCCGCACTGGCCAATGCCGGACATAGCTCCGCCGCTCAACTCCTCGGAGCAGGCGCCTGGACCCTGGACGCCGCAGCGGTGCGGGTCGCGGTGCCGGGAATGGGCAAGAAGATGCTCAGCTTGACGGTGAACACTGCCGCAGAGAAGCTCATCCGGACGGAGTTGCTCAGGCTCGGCGCACCGGCACGATTCCTTGTCTCGGCAGGCGAGGGTGATGCTCCGGCCGCAGTTGCGCCGCCGGTTATCGTCTCCGGCAGCGTGCAGGAAGCGGCCCTCGCGCATCCATTAGTCAAGCGCGCGCAGGAGATCTTCAACGCCGAGGTCCGCAGCGTGGTCGATTTGCGCCAGAAGTGAGAAGAAGCAGACAGGGGCGTTCAGAATGATCAACCCGCTCAAAATCTCGGAGATGCTTTCGCAGGCCAACCAGATGCAGGAGGAGGTTCAGCGCAAGCTGGGCGAGACCGTGGTTGAAGCCTCAAGCGGCGGCGGCGCCGTGACCGCAACCATGAACGGCAAAAAGGAACTTCTGAAGCTTCGCATCGATCCATCGGCGGTAACGAGCCTGAGCGGAGCGCAGGCCGATGTGGAGATGCTCGAGGATTTGATCGTCGCAGCCGTGAACGAAGCCGGGCGCAAGGCAGATGAAGCCATCAAGTCGAGCGTGCAGGGAATGCTCGGCGGACTCAAACTTCCTGGTATGGGCGCATAGGAGGTTTTGTGTCGGGCATGGCTTTGTCTGGGCGCATAAGGAGCTTTGTATCAGGGCATGGCTTTAGCCATGCCGCAATGGATCGCAAAGAAATTCGGGGCTTTAGCCCCTGAGGGAGCTCTTCCACCGTGTCACGCTATGCAGAGCCGATGGCGCGGCTCATTGAAGAACTGAAGAAACTGCCCGGCGTGGGCACCAAGAGCGCGCAGCGCTACGCCTTTCATATTCTGCGCTCGAGCGACGACGACGCCGGCGCCCTCGCCGATGCCGTGCGTGGGCTTAAAGCAAGCCTGCGTCTCTGCTCCATCTGCAACAACGTCACGGACATTGATCCCTGCGCTTATTGCGCCAGCCCGACGCGCAACCAGCGCGTAGTTTGCGTGGTCGAGGAGCCTACCAGCATCGCCGCTGTCGAGCGATCGCAAACTTACCAGGGCGTTTATCACGTACTGCATGGAACGCTGTCGCCGCTGCACGGGGTGGGGCCGGACCAGTTGCGCACAGAGTCGCTGGTGCGCCGCGTCGAACACGGCGAAGTAGACGAGGTGATTCTGGCCACGAGCCCCACGCTCGAAGGCGAGGCCACAGCCGACTGGCTGGCGACCGCGTTGCGCGGTTTCTCGGTCAAGATCACGCGCATCGCGACGGGGGTTCCCGCCGGCAGCGACATCGAATACGCCGATGAGGTTACGATGGCGAGGGCTCTCGAGGGGCGGCGCACGATTTAGTCGCAGTCTCGACCCACCGTCACCCAAATTTTCTGTCAAGCCTTGTCAAGCCGCCAAACTGCCGCAACTCTCTGAAAACATTCGCGAAAAGATTTTTCTGAAGTTTGCCGATTATTTCGCGCAAATCGCTAGCCTTGAAGATGAAGGAGATTGTTCATGGTCTCCACGATTCTTTCGAAGCTTATGGCCCTCGGACCGCCAAGACATGTCCGGCTTCATCGCAAGAATCAACGAAGAGTCCATGACCGGCATGGCCGCGAACAAACAAGCCACGCGCGATCCGGCCAATGCCAGGTTCGCACTCAGCGCACGCAGCGTCCGTCCAAAACCTCCCTGCAGCAGGCGCGAAATCACACGGAAAACCATCGGCAAACTGGGCCAAAGGAGAGGCGGAGTGATTTTTATACCCCCAGGGGGTATATTTTGCAACCTAACCACTTTGTAATCAACACATCTAGGTTGAAAACGTCGACAAATTTAGTTGAATTTTGTCGATTTTATGGTCAAAATCGCCGCTTTTTCGGCCTCAGTAGCCGCGTCCCATCGAGCTGTTGCGCGGCCTGTACAAGCAAAAGAAAAGCGGGACGGCTGGTTAGCCATCCCGCTCAAGCTGGGGAGCCGCTGCGTGCAAACTTAGTGCGTCGAATTGTCCAGCGCGAGATTCAGGTCGAGGACATTCACGCGAGGCTCGCCGATGAAACCGAGCGTGCGCCCCTTGATCTGCTGATCGATCAGGCCGCGAACAGCAGCCTCAGTCAGTCCCCGCGCCTTGGCGATGCGCGGCGCCTGGAAATAGGCATTGTCGGGCGTGATGTCGGGATCGAGACCGGAAGCGGAATACGTCACCATGTCGATGGGGACCGGCTTGCCGGGATTCTCGGCGGCCAGCTTGTCGATATCGGCCTGCATGCGTTGCGGCAACTTGGCGTTGGATTGCGCCAGGTTCGTTCCGCCGGAAGACGTGGCATCGTAGCCGTTGCCCGCGGCCGATGGACGCGGATGAAAGTACTTGTCGGCGGTGAAGCTTTGCGCGATGAGCTCGGAGCCAATCACTGCGCCGTCCTTGCCGGTGATGAGGCTTCCTGCGGCCTGGCGCGGAAAAAGAATGTGTGCAAGGCCCGTCATCAATAGCGGATAACCCAGGCCGAAAATCACCGCAGTCACCAGCGTGAAGAGAATCGAGGTTATCCAAACTGAATGTTTAACCGTAGACTCCGGGGCTTGCGAAACGTGGTGCCCTTCACGAGTTCCAAGTTCTTCGTCGATCATAGAAACCGAATGCACGATGA
>CAYOVE010000296.1:1365-3698 GCA_964407295.1 uncultured Occallatibacter sp. | reverse complement strand
TTTTCTTCAACAGCCATGCGTACGTCTCCTCGTGGTATTGGGAACTTAGGAAAACATTTCGGGGATTCATAAAACCACCCGCCCCGCGAACCTACAATACCGGCCCCTGGCGGGAAATGACAACCATTGCGCCAAGAAATCTGCGCACGGCCCCGAATCTTCAAGTCTACTGGCAGGACCTCGGGGTGTAAAGGCATCAAACCAAGGGGAAACGATTGAAGAAACAGGAAATAATACCGGCGACCGTCCCCGGTAGCGCACGACCGCGAAATGCACAACCATGGGGCGTATATTAGGCGAAAGAGGCGAGGCGCAGATCAATGGAAATGGTCCTTGGGATTTGCATCGGAAGCGCCGCTGTTCTAGGACTCTTGCTCGGTATCTACTTCGGCAAGGGATCTGCAGCGGCGCAGTCAAGAGCTCAGGCGGAACGAATTGCCGCCCAGGAAATAGAAACTGCACGGCTCAACAGCCTGAATTCATCGGCAACCGAGCAAAACCTCCAATTGAGGGAACAGCTCGCGCGCGCTGAAGAGCGCGCAATCGCCCAGGAACAGAAGTACGCTCAAATGAAAGCAGACCTCGATTCGGCATTTGCAAATCTCGCAGCCAAGGCCCTTCGAGAAAACAGCGCGAGCTTCCTGAGCCTGGCCAATGAAAAACTTGGCGCGCAGAGTAACGAAGCGAAGCAAACACTTGAGGCCAAAGAGTTGGCCATCAGGAATCTGATCGGTCCACTCGGTGTGGCACTAGGGAAACTCGACGAGCAAACCCGCGCCATGGAAGTAGCGCGATCCGGGGCCTATTTAGAAGTGAAGGCGTTGGTCAACACGATGCAAAATTCAATTCCCGCATCGCTCGATGCGTTGAAGAACGAAACTTCGCAACTCATCAGCGCCTTGCGGGCGCCCAAAACGCGTGGTAACTGGGGCGAACTGCAACTCAAACGCTGCGTGGAGTACGCGGGCATGGTCGAATACTGCTCGTTTGCCGAGCAGGCTTCAACGCGCACTGAGGACGAACGCCTGCTGCGCCCCGACATGACCATTCAACTGCCCAATGGCCGCACAATCATTGTCGATGCCAAGACGCCGCTCGACGCTTTTCTCGGTGCAAGTGAGGGCGGCGACCCAACGACGCAGGGTTTGCGTTTTGCGGCGCACGCCGAACGCGTGAAGGCGCACCTGCGGGACCTTTCAAGCAAGGCATATTGGAAACAGTTCGACCATACGCCCGAATTTGTCGTCTGCTTCTTGCCCAGCGAGGCCCTGTTTAGCGCGGCCCTTGAGGCCGACCCCTCCCTCATCGAATTCAGCTCGCAGGCAAATGTGGTGATGGCGACGCCAACCACGCTCATCGCGTTGCTGAAAGCGGTCGCTTATGGGTGGCAGCAATCGCAGGTGACCCAGAACGCGAAAGCAATTCAAGAGGCTGGCCGCGACCTCTATAACAAGCTCGTTAACGCGCACGAGTACTTTTGCAAGCTGGGCGCCGCGCTCGAGAATGCCGTGGGCAATTACAACCGGTTTGTAGGTGCCGTCGAAGGCCGCGGCGGGGCTTTCTTTCACGCACGCAAACTGGGCGGCCTGGTTCACGGCACAGACGAAATCGAGCAACTTGAAACGCTGCCCGCGGAACCACGGTTACTCGCCGCCGAAGATTGGGCGCCGGTTCCCGAGCTCGCTCTCAGCAGCCAACATGACGAAAAAGATGAGTAGCGCCGGTCTCCAGACCGGCGCCCCCAACGACAGGTCTTCGTCGCTGGGGTGGGAGACCGGCTGTCGTACGGGCGTCCGCGCACGCATTTGTCGTGGAACCAATGCCTACTGCGGCGGCGCTGGCGTGGTCGGAGTTGCCGGAGCCGCCGGCGCCGCATTCTTCACCCGCGTCAGCGTCAACTGCATGCCGGGGAAATCGCCCGAATCGGACTTCGTCGTCATCTTGATCGTGTCACCGTCCACCGTGCACTGGTGAGTGATCGTCATCCCGTTGAACGACACATCGAACGAGAACTTATCGCCATCGACCTTGCCATTGGTGATCGCCATCGCGTCGCCCATCGGCCCCTGCACCGTGCCGGTCAGCGCGGCGCCGTCCTGCTTGAACGTAAACGACAGTTGCATCGAGTTGCCATCCGGACCAGTCGACTGACCCGTCCAGGTTCCCGTCACGTCGGCGGCCATTGCGGTCGCGGCGCTCAACATCATCGCTATTCCAGCGCAAATACAAAGCAGTTTCTTCATTGCATCCTCGCAGCCATCTTCAAGGCGCATCCATCATACAGAGGACATGCAGAAAGTGAACAGTGGCTGCGCGCCACTCGTCTGACCCTA
>CAYOVE010000296.1:0-1265 GCA_964407295.1 uncultured Occallatibacter sp. | reverse complement strand
TTCGGTCTGCTGCGCCAGATCCATCAGCTCCTGCGCGGTCTCCCTGGGCAACGCCGCCAGCCGATCCAGGTGCGCATAGGGCATCACCATCACGTGTCCCGATGTATACGGATAGGCGTTCAGGCAGATGAAACAGCTTTTCCCGCGCAGAATCAGCCCGCCTGCGGCTTCAGCCTTTTCGCGGTCCATTCCATGCGCGATGGCGTAGTCAATGGACGCCATCAAATTGCAGAACACGCAATCCAGGTCACCTGGCCATGCGTCCAGTGCCGCTGGCACGCCGCGCCGCGCCCCGCTCTCCGGCGAGGTGATGTAGGCATAACGCCATGGAGTCCAGAGGTGATCCATAAGTCAGGTCCGAATGTGTTGCACCCGCTCAGTGCTTCAACGGTTCGATTTCCAGCTTGTAACCCGGTTTCAGGTTTACGTCGCCTCCGGTTGAAAAGAATGCCAGAGCAACGCACGAAATTGGAATCATGTACCACGACTTGAACACTGCCCCGGAGAGCCCGTCGGTCAGGTCTTTTGTGCCGATTCCCGCTCCGCCGTCGAGCAGCATGTTGGCAATCTGCCGGCCTCGGCCATTCTGAATCTTCCCTTCGTCTCGGCTGTTTTTCGGAACCAGCGTCACCGGCTGGTCGAAAACCAGCATCATATGACCACGGCGAAAAAATCGTCGCGCTGGGGTCGATACGATGTGCCCTGTAAGAACCCCCGAATCGCACCTCACCGAGAACGGCGTCCCCGTCACCATCCAGGAGGAGGCATAGGTTTGGAGCGTACAGCTCTCCGCACATGCCGCGCTCGAAATCGCCAGAATGGCCAAAGCCAAAATCTTCATCGCAGGCAACATCCTCGGCTGGTCAGGAAATGCTGAACTTGACAGACGCTCGGGCTGGCGTTCAGTGGCTCGATTATATGACGCGCATGGCACGATCAACTTCGCGCCCGTGGTTTTGCCGCCCAACCCCATCCACTCGGGCGCCGCTCCTAACCCGTTTGCTTTGACCAACTCGATTGACGCTCGATTGCGGACGTTGCTACACTCAAGGCGTAGCTTCCTGCGCGGATTCCTGCAGTGAGTTGCGGCCGCCCTCCCAGCTTGCCGTTGCCTGCCGGCGTTTCCCAAGGAAACCAGCCGCGGTTTACCCCCAAGTGCAACAGGTTGGGGACGACGGCTTTTCCTGTGGAAGACGAACCGGCGCGTCATGCGGCGCGAGGGCAAGTCAAGGGACCGAAGGCGACCGGAACGACCGCCGCGGCGG
>CAYOVE010000295.1:0-3703 GCA_964407295.1 uncultured Occallatibacter sp. | reverse complement strand
TCTTCCACACCCTCTACGACGAAAACGCCGCGTCGCACATCGCGCTCGGCCAGTCGTACTCATCGTGCCTCATCAACGGAGACAAACTCTCGCCCGAAGAGCTCGCCTCGAAAGGCGCGAACACCAGCCTCATTCACGTCGACTGGATGATCGGATCCGCCGACCTCGACATCGATGGCATCACCGCATCGGGCACAGCCGAACCGCTGATGCGCAAAGGCGAGTGGGCCTGACGGAGCCCACACATTCATGGAGCCAGTCACCCATTTCCTTACCGGCGCATGTTTGGGCCGCGCCGGACTCAACCGCAAGACGGCCTACGCTACCGTTGCGGCCGTGCTGGCCGCCGAGGCCGCCGACCTCGATATCTTTTGGGGACTCCGCGGCCCGGTCGACGAGCTCCAGCACCATCGAGGCATTACGCACACCTTCTGGGCCGTGCCGGTGATTGCAGGAGTCGTGGTGGGGGCGGTGTGGCTGGTCGACAGGTGGCGAAACCGGAGCAGGCATAGCGAAGCGATAGAAGAACATGCGGGTCCTTCGACTCCCTCCGCTGCGCGTCGGTCGCTCAGGATGACATCCGAGTTGAATATCCACTGGGGCTGGCTCTATCTCACCGCTTTCGTCGCTGCGCTCAGCCACATTTTGCTCGACTGGACCAACAACTACGGCGTGCGTCCATTCTTCCCGCTCAATCCTCGCTGGTATGCCGGCAGCTTTATGTTCATCGCCGAGCCGATTCTGTGGGGTCTGTTTTTTCTGGCGTTCACCATCCCCTGGTTGCTCGGTCTCGCGGATCGCGAGATCGGCGCGCGCCGCACGCAATTCCGCGGTCAGGGCTGGGCCATCTTTGCTCTCAGCGGAATGCTCATTCTGGGCTGCGTTCGCTGGGCCGAGCACGGGCAGGCGCTGGTGATGCTGGGCAACACCAATGTCACGTCAGAGCCGGCGCAGCGCGCAGCCGCCGAGCCCTACCCCGTGAATCCCTTCCGCTGGCACGCGATCCTGGAGACGCCCGACTTCTACCAAACCGCGGAAATCAACACCTGGGCGGGTTCAATCGACAGCGACCCTCAGCGCGATGTACTTTACAAGCCCGCCGACACACCGGCGCTCGAAGCCGCCAAGCGCACTCCGTTGGGTCAGGTGTATCTCGACTGGGGAACGTGGGCCGTGGTCCGCGACATGGGCCAGGAACCCGCTCCGGGCATGGACCCTCCGCAACTCACTCCGGGCCGCACCTGGACGACCGTTGAGTTCACCGATCTCCGTTTCAACTACCCGTTCCTCGGTACACGCGGCGATTCGGTGGCTGCGCTGGGGCGCTCGCCGCTCGCCGGATGGGTCTACATCGTCGACGGCCGGGACGACGCAGGCGAGGCCATGAACGGCCGCGAGCAGCGGTAGAAAGTTTGTTCCCATGCAAAACTTTCTTCACCTCGTGGAACGCTTTGGGTTGACCGCGCCGCCCCTGGACCGCAGAATAGATGCAGTCCCCTGATTCTCGGGGTCGCCGTTTCAGGCCGAGACTCTTCGGTCCATTCCAATGAGGTGGTCATGGTTGCATACCTGCTGGTGTTGCTTGGTGTCTTTTCGCGCTACATGGTTGCGGGCCACTTGCCGCTCTTGAACTTCACGGCCGTTACCGGTTCGCTGCTCTACTTTGGCGCGCGCCGGTCCTGGCGCGAGATGCTGGCTCCCCTGGCCGTCTTTATGCTCAGCGACTATTGCTTAACCACCTTCACATACCACTCCACATTCCACTGGCAGAGCTATGGAATCACATGGACCTGGTATGTAGCGGTCATGGTGCTCGGGTCCATTCTTCTTAGCCAGAAAACCACTTTCGTGCGCGGCCTCGCGGCCACTTTGATTGGGCCGACCGGTTTCTTTCTCGTCTCCAACTTCGGCGTCTGGGCTGGGGCCGGCAGGGTCATGTATGCGCAAACCCTCGCCGGACTCGGAGCCTGCTACGTCGCCGGCCTGCCGTTTTATCGCAATGACCTCGCCGCAACCGCGATCGTCCTTGGCGTTGCGCTCGGCGTGCCTGCACTTGTCCGGCGGTTGAACGAGGGCCGCCCGCAGGAAGCGCTGATCGGCAAATAGCGAAATTTGGATCGAGGAATTCGTCCAACAATGAGCTGGTTGCAACGCAGCCCGCGCGCAAGCCTTCTTCATCAAGCCCGATCTGAGTAAGTTGATCGTCTGATCGAACATCGACCGATGGACGACTATGAACCCTCGTGGCTACCAAAAGCCGCTGTACATTCTTCCCTTCGACCATCGCGGCTCGTTTGAGACGGGGATGTTCGGCTGGAAGGGCGCTCTCGACGCCCAGCAGACCGCGCAGATCGCCGCTGCCAAGCAGGTGATCTACGACGGCTTTCAGCAGGCTGTCGCCGGTGGCGTGCCTAAAGAGAAAGCCGGAATTCTTGTCGACGAGCAGTTTGGCTTGGCCATTCTGCGTGACGCCGCGGCAAAGGGATTTACCTTCGCATGCCCGGCTGAAAAAAGCGGCCAGGAGGAGTTCGACTTCGAGTACGGCGACCAGTTCGCCGAGCATATTGAGTCCATTCACCCGACATTTTGCAAGGTGCTTGTCCGCTACAACCCCGAGGGCGATGCCGAGTTGAATCGCGTCCAGGCAGCACGCCTCAAGCGGCTTTCGGATTATTTGCAGCAAGCGAATCGCAGCCTGTTCATGTTTGAGCTGCTGGTGCCGGCGGAGAAAGCCCAGCTCGATAAGGTCAAAGGCGACAAGAAGGCCTACGACCGCGAGATTCGCCCCGCGCTCATGGTCAGGACCATTCAGGAATTACAGAACGCCGGCGTCGAGCCGGACGTGTGGAAGATCGAAGGCCTCGATCGCCGCGAAGACTGCGAGAAGATCGTCGCAACCGCGAAAGCCGGCGGACGCAGCACGGTTGGCTGCATCATTCTTGGCCGTGGAGAAGACGATCAAAAGGTTTTGGAATGGCTGACCACGGCGGCCAGCGTTACGGGCTTCATTGGATTCGCGGTTGGCCGCACCGATTTCTGGCAGCCGCTAGTCGATCTGCGCGACCAGAAGATCTCGCGCCAGCAAGCCGTCAACGAAATGGCTCGCCGCTATCGGGACTTTGTTGACGCGTTTGAGAGCGCCCACGCCGGCAGCGCCGGTTTTCAGCCTCACTGATTTGCCTCTGTACCTTCGCCAATGCTTCTGTGACAATGCATGCATCTAAAATGCCGGAATGGCAACATACCGACGCGAGCCGAGCAATGGCAATAGGGGCAGGGCATCTTTTGCAGCTTCCGGATCGGAGACGTCAAAAGCATGACTCCGATAGCGAGCCAGACGGCCGTAAAAATGTAATCGGGAAACGGATGAACAAGCCACAACACCGCACCAAAACCTATCAGAAAACATAGAAACCATATGACATATCGTTTGAATATAAGCCTGCGCGCGCGTTGCACCCCAGCAAAGAATTCGTCGCCCGCACTTGTCATGTTCTACCCTCTATAAGTACCGGGTGGCGCACCCTAGCTACAGACTGGGGTGCCCCGTCCTAACTTTGTTAGGGCGGGAAGCACTGAACCTGGTCAGCCTTAACCCTGGGTCAAATTTCCATCTGAATGCTCTCGGCTCCGCTTACCCCTCCAGCGGCTTCCCGCTCCGCTTCTTCTTGATCCACCACCACGCGAATCCGGCCACCGCCAG
>CAYOVE010000294.1:0-3735 GCA_964407295.1 uncultured Occallatibacter sp. | reverse complement strand
AGCGACTGGAAATCCAGGTGCGGCAGCACCGCGGCATAGATGAACCTCGAAAGCAGCCAGACGCCTCCAGTAATGATGGATGTGCGCATCACCGGCCGCCAGGGCACCTTGCGATTGGGCAGAATGTAGTAGACCGAAAAGAAAAACAAGATGGACGCAACGCCCGTTGAGACCGCCAGCCAAAGGTAGCTCAGAGCTTCATAAGAGTCTTTGAGGATCCGGAAGAACCAGTTATCTGAGTCGTGCACCAGAGCAAAAGCGAGCACCTTGTCCACGTTCACGTTCACCACCATGCTGGCCACGCCCAGTCCCACCATCAGCAGCGCCAATCCGACGGCGATGGTCTGGTTGAACACGTAGTTGCGGCTCTTGCTCACGCCCCATGCTTGATTGAGAGCCACCTCCAAAGGCAGGAAAATGCCCGTGCATGCAATCAGAATCATCACCAGCGAAAAGGCCTGTGCACCGTGATGCTTCAACAGCGGAAGCACGGCCTCATTGACGATGGTGTTCGCCACCCAGTCCTTTGTCGTGGTGGCCGAGGGCAGGAAGTAGTTGACCATATCGTCCACTACGCCCCTCATCGCTTCGGAGTGAAAGACCGAGAGCGCCAGCGTGTAGAGCAGCACCACGAACGGAATAAACGAGATGATCGCGTTGGCCGCAACGCTGAAGGCGAAGGTGTGTACCTCGCTGTCGAGCAGATACGCAATCAGCGCCGTACCGCTCTTGCGCCAGCGGTACCACTTGGATTGCGCGGCAGGCTGATCGGGACCCGATGCGGCCGCAGCCAAAGCAGCCCCGGCGGTTCCGATGTCAGCCACAACATCGGAGGCAACGCCGGATGAGGATTTCAGACCATCAGCCACGTTTCAACCTCTCGCAGAGCCTTCTTGTGCGTGCGCACGCTCCGCAGTTTTTGTTTGACGCGGATAAAGGAAGGTCTGCTTTAAGAATAGCCGGTTGGGCGTAATGTCGTTGAGCCGCGACCCGTACTGACTTTCACTTCGAAACGGTTGGATTCCGGCGCGGATCAATCGATCAACCATGGCCCAGCCGCTTCAGCGCCCACCGCGCCGCCGAGCGTAAGCCGTCGTCAGCCACCGTGGCCCAGGCTTCGAGCTGCCCGGCAAACTTAGTCTCCGCGCTATTTCCCATCGCGATAGCCACGTTGCGCCTCAGGCCCATGAATCCCGCGCGCCGCACAGGCGACCCATTGAATTCGCGCTCGAAGGCTTGCTCGTCGAGAGAGGCCAACCACTCCAGTGCGGGATTGATCAGCTCCGGCCGCGGCTCCAATTCGGTGTCTACCGCAATCGGTGGTTGCCCCATCCTTTCCGCGCCTTTTGCGGAAAGGGTGGGATCACGCGAAATTCCCGCGGCCCGTCGCATCTTCCCATTCCACGGGCACACATCCTGGCAAATGTCGCAGCCGAAAACTTGCCTCCCCATCTTCGCCGCGAGCTCCTCTGCGATCGGCCCCTTGTGCTCAATGGTCAAATACGCAATGCAGCGCGTCGCATCCATCTGGTAAGGAACTTCGAGCGCATTCGTCGGGCATGCGTCGATGCACCGTGTGCAACTGCCGCAACGGTCAGCCACGAGCATTGCTCTCGTATCTTTTTGAGCAACTTCGAGGCTAGTCAGCAGTACCGCCAGAAATCCAAACGACCCCAAATTCGGATGAATCAGGCAGGTATTCTTCCCCGTCCACCCAAGCCCCGCGGCAACCGCCAGCGCCCGTTCCACTATGGGCCCGGTATCGACATAGGTGCGCGACTCAAACTCGCCAAGCTGCTCATGCAGCCGCGCCTCAACCCCGCGAATACGCCTGAGCAGGACCTTGTGATAGTCGCTCGGCCGCCGCTCGCCCCGCTCGTTGACTCGGCTCGGCAACACTCGGCTCGTCCACGCGTACCGCGCAATCCAGCCGTTCCACGGCGCTGAACCTTTGGTTGAAAGCGGCGCCGAAGGCGCCGCGTAACTGGCAAAGCAAACCAGCGCCGACCGCGCCCACGGAAATGGAACGCCCGCGCGCTCTCGCAGCAGGCGTCCGTCCTCAGCTTTGCGCTCAAGATAACCCATCGTGCCGGCGCGCCCCGCGGCAACCCACTCGCGAAACCGTTCGGCATCGCGCGCCTCCGCCGCATGAGGCAAAGCCACCAGCCCGGCCTCCTGAAAGCCCGCCTCGAGCGCAAAATCGCGCGCCTGTTCCGGCGTCAGCCCGCCGAGCGCTTCCCGCGATTCGTCGCCGCGCGAATTGTCCGCCTTCGCCGCCACGGAACTTTCCTCTCCACCCCTGCGTAACGGATCTTGTAGTTCCTTGCGGACGCGCTCACCAAAACCGCACACTTGTCGCACGCGTTTGCTGCCGGCAAGGGCCAGAGAGGCGCCCCGCAGATTCAGGATATTCCCCCATCGCGGCGTTTTTTTTGATCGGTCCGCTGCGTGCCGATTGCATAGCAGGTCAAGGCAAAACTCAGCGAGCCTGCGAGCTAGGCAATATCACTTCCAAGTGTCCGCGGAATATTGCGGGCGAGGAGTTTCTTATGAGCACCAACCCGGTTGAATCAGCCAGAAACATCGTCCTTCGGCTCAAAGAGCTCGTTCGGGGGCAGGAGCAGGGCTTTCTTGAGGAACTGGCGCCCGCGGTCGTTCGCGAAAACGTGGCCCTCGATTTTGCCGCGGTCGAGCGCATTGATGCCGCAGGCCTTGCCGCCCTCATTACGCTCTACACTGACGCCTGCAAGGCGGGCCACACCCTCACCGTGTCACGGCCCAGCCGCCACGTGCGCGAGATCCTGCAAATTGTCGGCCTCGACCGCATCCTGGTCGCGCAGCAGGGGCCCGAGGCCAGCTGTGGATGCATGCAACTGCAAAGCTCCGCCGCCTGAGCGGGCTCGGAATTGTTCGCAGGCTCTCTTCGGCCTGCCAACCCGCGTCTTAAATTGTGGGATTTGCTCCCAAATCCGTTTCGCGGCCCGATCCCATTGCGCCCCCTGTGCCCCAAGTCACAGGCAGCCCCAACCTCCACGCGCTATTCCTATTTATGACTCGAAAGAGCCGTCTGTCGCAGTCCTGTAAGTCAGGGCCACGCCCCGCGCAGCCATTCAACCCATCTTCATTGGCGCGCCGGGCCTCCGTTCCTTTACCCTTGCCTAGGGACCGCACAACGGAATCCGACAAGATTCTTGAAGTAAGGGAGACTTTATCTCATGGCGCAGGGCGTAGTGGAACAGTCGTCTGCTGAAACGGCAGGCTCAACAGCAACCAAGTATGTGTATTCCTTCGGCGGCGGCAAGGCTGACGGCAACGGCAAAATGAAAGACGTTCTCGGCGGCAAGGGCGCAGGCCTGGCCGAGATGACCAATGCCGGTTTGCCCGTGCCCCCCGGATTCACCATCCAGACCGAGGCCTGCCGCGAATATATGCGCGGCAAACTGAGCCACCAGATCGAGACCGAGATGCTCGATGCGCTGGAGAAGCTGGAAAAGTTGCAGGGCCAGAAGCTCGGCACGGGCGAAAATCCGCTGCTGGTCTCGGTCCGCTCGGGCGCCAAGTTCTCCATGCCCGGCATGATGGACACGATTCTGAACCTGGGCCTGAACGATCAGGCTGTTGAAGCGCTGGCCAAGCGCAGCAATAATCCCCGCTTTGCGTATGACTCCTACCGCCGCCTCATCCAGATGTTCGGCGACGTGGTCCTCGACGTTCCCAAGAAGAAGTTCGAGCACA
>CAYOVE010000293.1:0-3738 GCA_964407295.1 uncultured Occallatibacter sp. | reverse complement strand
GCGATGAGCTGCGCGGTTTGGGAGTCGTGGAGGAAGGCGCGCTCGGTGGCCTCGACGCCGATGTTGTGGGGCATGGCGCCGGTGGCCTGAAGCAACTGGTCGAGCTGCGCGAGGGTGCGGCCGGAGCGGAGATCGCCGGTTGACATGTTGATGGCGACTTCGAAGTTGGGATCGATGGCGAGGAATCGAGGCAGATCGCGCGTAATGATCCCGAGGACCTCAGCAGTGATGAGATGGATGAGGCCGCGATCTTCAGCGAGCGGGATGAAATGGTCGGGGGGAACGTTGGCGAGGGGGCTCTTCCAGCGGACGAGGGCTTCTGCGCCGATGACGCGGCGCGAATCGAGCTCAACGATGGGCTGATACTCAACGTAGAATTCCTTGCGCCTTAGGCCGCGACGGAGGATGGAAGGAAATGAGGAGCGGAGCTGGGCGATGTAATTGACGGTCCAGGCGAGAAGAATTCCGCAGACGATGCCGATGGGGGCAAAGACGAGAGCGAAGTCGCGTGCGTGCTGGATGGCATAGTGTTCGGGGATTGCCGCAACGACAGCGAGGTCGAATTTTGGGGAGCGGACTCGGGAGACGATGTAGCCATGGTCGAGGCGGGTAGCCTCAGTGCCTGTGGTGACTGGCTCAAACCAGGCGGGCTGGAAGTTGCTGCCGAGAACGGAAAGGCGGTCATGGTTGGGGGCTGAAGGGACGAAGACGGAGAGTTCGACGTCGGAGCCTTCAGTGGGAATGTCGATGGGCAGCCTGGGGTCGATGATGATGGCGAAGCCGCCGAGGGAGAAGACGTCGAGCGGATGCCATTGCTGCGGCGAGAGATTTACGTTGAAGTACTCAGAGACGCCGCGGGAGGAGATGAGGCTGGGCTTTCCGAGAGAGACCGGAGTGGTGACGCCGAGCGAGGTGCAGAGAAGCGTGTTGCCGGAGGTGCGGCCTGCTGCCTGAATGTAGCTGGAACCAAGATCGATCTGGCGGAGGAGATCGATGTCGTTGGGCGAGCAGGGAGAAAATTTTGCTGTGTCGATGCGGTGCTTGGCGAGGACGAACTGGTTGGCGGCTTCTTCAACGCGGCGAAGAGAGTCGTAAGCATAAGCGAGGCTGAGCGATTGCTGGGCGGCAAGACTCTGGTGCCAGGCGAAGTAAATCGAAGCCAGGATCGGCGCACAAATGGCGGCAGACCCGACGGCAAGCGCAAAAGCGATGCGAGGCCGATGTGGCAATTCGAGACCTCTCCGCGGGGGGGAATTGGGACCCGCTGAAAGATGATAGTGGATTGAAAACGTTGGCCAACAGACCTATGTGGGGGTTGGCATCACTCTTTTGGTGCAGAAGGGGCGGGCGAATCCAGGGCGGATTTAGGGGGTGAAGGCCGCTTTCAGCAGAGATGTGAGCCGCTGCTAGAGGGAGCGCTGGAAGCGGAGGACGTGAACGGCGGCGCCCCAGACGGTGTCGGTGCGCTGGAGGCCGTCGGGGGCCCACTGGTCGGTTTTGTAGAAGCGCTGGGCGCGGAGGTTATCGACCAGAGTGAAGAGGTAGGCCTGGCGAAGGCCGAGAGAGACCATGTGGGCGCGGGCGGCTGAGACCAGGGCGACGCCGACGCCGAGACCCCAGGAATGGGGATCGACATAGAGGGCTGTGAGCTCGCCGTGATGGGGAAGGTCGGACTCTTGCGAGGGGCGTGTGGTGGAGAAGCCGTGGATGATGTTGCCGGTGACGGCGACGATGGTGTGGGGGTGGAGCGGATCGGCGTGGGAGAGATCGTATTTGTCGGCGCGGTCTTCTGGGCGGAGCTGATTGAGATAGCTGGCGGGGAGGATTCCGGCGTAGCCGTGCTGCCAGGCGCGGACGTGTACGCGCGCGATGGCGAGAGCGTCAGCGGGCACGGCGGGACGAAGAAGCATGGAGCGAGTATTGCACGAGAGGCAGCCTTTAGCCCTTAGCTTTTGGCTTGATTGATGGGCCGGCGGATCGACTATAGTGGACAGATTCCCACTGCTGAAGCAGATTCCCCAACGACAACGCAGGTTCCCCGAAACAAAAATCAAATCAAGAAATGACTGAGGAGGTCACAAGTGGGCGAGCATCCGACACCGGAAAAGATTATGCAGATTGGCCTGGGGTTCTGGGCCTCGAAGATATTGCTGAGCGCGGTGGAGATGGGATTGTTTACGGAGCTGGCGCGAGGGCCCGAGGGATTGGAAGCGGTGCAGGGGCGGTTGGGATTGCATCCGCGGTCGGCGCGGGATTTTCTGGACGCGCTGGTGGCGCTGGGATTTCTGGAGCGGCGTGACGGGAAATATTTGAACACAGCAGAGACGGATTTGTTTCTGGACCGGAAGAAGCCGTCGTACATTGGCGGAATTCTGGAGATGGCGAACCACAGGCTGTATGGGCACTGGGCACATTTGACGGAGGGGCTGCGCACGGGGCTGCCGCAGAATGAAGTGCGAGGCGGGGGTGCGCCGCTGTTTGAGACGCTGTATGCCGATCCGGCGCGGCTGAAGGGTTTCTTGAAGGCCATGACGGGCATCAGCCACGGGTCGGCGATTGCGATCGCGGCGAAGTTTCCGTGGAAGGAATACAAGACCTACTGCGATGTCGGCACAGCTCAGGGCGATACGGCGGCGCAGATTGCATTGGCGAATCCGCACTTGAGCGGGATGGGATTCGACCTGGCGGAGGTCGGGCCGATCTTTGAGGAGTACGTGGGCGAGTTGGGCCTGAATGGGCGGCTGAGATTTGTGGCGGGAAGTTTCTTTGAGGGCGCGCTGCCGAATGTGGACGTGATTGTGATGGGGCATATTCTGCATGACTGGGATTTGCCGACGAAGAAAATGCTGATTGGGAAGGCGTATGAAGCGCTGCCGAAGGGCGGGGCGTTCATCGTGTACGAGGCGATCATCGACGACGACCGGAGCAAGAATGCATTTGGATTGATGGCGAGCCTGAATATGCTGATCGAGACCTACGGCGGGTTCGACTACACGGGCGCGGATTGCCAGGGATGGATGCAAGAAGCCGGGTTCAGCCAGACGCGGGTAGAGCATCTGGTGGGGCCGGACTCGATGGTGGTGGGGATTAAGTAAGACAGGGAATAGGGAGTAGAGAATAGGGAACAGGGAAACGCAAAGACAAGAGCAACATCAAAAGCAAAGCGATGACAGGGCGGTTTCAACGCGAATTCAGAATAAGACGCGGCCTCTCTTTGAACAATCTGTAGCGATGGATACGCTAATCTAGGTCGATGGGCGACGCGGCAAATCATGCGGACGCAGGGAAGTTGCACGCGCTTGATGGCGCGGGCGCGGCGTTGCGTATTCGCGGGCTGAAGAAGGCGTTTGTGGATGTGCAGGCGGTGGATGGAATCGATCTGGAGGTTGCGAGGGGCGAGTGTTTTGGACTGCTGGGGCCGAATGGGGCAGGCAAGACAACGACGATTGAGATTTGCGAGGGGCTGACGACGCCGGACGAGGGAACGGTGGAGCTGCTGGGGCTGAATTGGATCAGCGGCGCCGATGAGCTGCGACAACGGATTGGCATTCAGCTGCAGGAGACCCAGTTCCCGGACAAGTTGACGGTGGAGGAGGCGCTGCGACTGTTCCGGAGTTTCTACCGGCGCGGAATCACTTTGGATGAGTCGGTTAAGCTGGCGCAGCTTGAAGAGAAGCGACGGTCGCGCGTGGGCGGGCTGAGCGGCGGGCAGAAGCAGCGGCTGGCGATGGCGACGGC
>CAYOVE010000292.1:0-3744 GCA_964407295.1 uncultured Occallatibacter sp. | reverse complement strand
TTTGGACCTTTGCTTCGTGCTTGTTCGAGTATTGCCCGTAGATCTTGTTATTTGCATTGATGTTTTCGTCAATGCGGATTCCCCACTCGTTGGAGGAGGTCGGTGCGCTCACCACGGTGTTGAAGTTGTAGCCTCCGCCCGGGTTCTTTGGCGCCGGCCAATAATTTCCAGTGGCGAATTTATTTGCCAGTGCGTCGATTGCGCCCACGCCTGTTGTGGGTATGATGTTTCCCGAATACGCGTCGCGGATTTGAACCGTTTGTCCAACAATGTTATTGGCCGTGGCGCAAGTAGCCGTGACCGACCTGGAGGTATATGGGTTGTAGATCGCCCCTTGGTAGATCGGCCGGCAGAGCGCATCGGTTCCGACCTGAGTGGTCGTGAGTTCCGATGCGAAGTTCCCACCCAACTCGGTAGTCGTCGGTATATTCCCGCCGAAGGTGAGGCCGCCGTTGAGCCGCAGACCCTCGTAGTTGGCGAAGAAGAAGGTTTTGTCCTTCTGTTTATAGATGCCCGGGATATACAACGGTCCGCCACCGGCGATTCCGAACTGGTTCCGGTGATCGGCAACCCTGGACAAGTGGGCGAGCTTGTTGAAATAGAGGTTGGCGTCCAGGTCCTGGTTGCGCAAGTATTCGTCGGCCAGGACATGGTAGCTGCTGGTGCCGGCCTTGGTCGTGATGCTGATCGCATTGCCGGTGCTGAATCCGTATTCGGCTGAAAACTCATAACTGGTTACTTTCACCTGGTCCGTGTCTTCCGGAGCGGGCACATACTGGCTTCCGCCCCAGCCCTGGGCGACGTCGTATCCGCCCTCCAGAAGGAACAGGTTGGTTCCGAAATAGCCGCCACCGAAATTCAGGAACGAATAATCCTGGTCTGCTGTATCTTCACTGCCACCCGCTCCCAACAATTGCCGGTAGCCCTGTGTGTTGACGGCAGAGTTCAATGTCGCAAAGGAGAGGTCGTTCCGGAGGTTCAGCGGAAGCTCCTGAAGTTGCTGGTTCGTGAGCTCGGTACTCATGCTCGCGTCCTCTGTTTGGAGCAGCGGCCCAGTCGTATTGACCGTAACCTGCTCAGTGGCGCCGATGGTCAGGCTCACCGACATGGTCACCGAGTCTCCCTGAGCGAGAACGATTCCGTTTTGCCGGGTCGTCTTGAATCCCGGCGCGCTCACCTCCAAAACGTAGTTGCCCGACGGAAGGAGGGCGAAGGTGAAGTCTCCCTCCGGGCCGGCTGTTACAACCCTGGCGAGTCCAAGGTCTGGGTTGGTGAGTTTGAGAGTCGCTTTCGGCACCCTGGCCCCGGATGGGTCGGTCACTGTCCCCGACAGCGAGGCGGTGATGCTCTTGCCTTGCGCATGCATTTTCGAAAGGAACGTCAGTCCGATGGCGACCGTTAGCATCACCAAAACTACGAAACGTAACCTCTTCATTTTGCCTCCTGGAATTCTTCTTTGTTAATCCCGCATTTGACTGGCCCAGGCCGTTGAATGACGCCCAGAGCCTCCGCTGATCGATGGGTCGGGTGACCCTCCCCTAACAGACCCCGGCGGACACACCCTTTTCAAGCACCCAAGGAGTAAGCGCTAACTTTATGGTTATTGGCAAGGTACAGTACGGTACTGTTCGAGTGCGTTCTCCAACGAAATGTTGAGTTTGTCACCAACATTTAGTTGGAATACAGTACCGCGCTTACCTGAGCGCTGCAGCTTTATGGGCCGATCCGTCGTCTCGTTTCGACGCATGGATTCTCTACGAATGTTGGCCCGGAACCGCTCGCAGCCTTCCTTCTCCGTCGTAGGAGGAAATCGCGAACCTGGCGGTCTCAAATCGGTTCGAATAGACAGCCACTCTCGTGAAATCCGCGAATTGCCCGAAAGGAACCGCTAACTTTGGCTTTATCGTGCGGCGTATAATCGGGTTGGCCGAGATGCCAGGAACACAAAACTATACTTTCAAATGCCGCACCTTGCCTGATCGGGCGCAATCCGATTCAGCTGACAGATGAGGGAATCGCTCACGCCATCGGTGCTTCGTCGGATTGTGTGACGTGTAGAAACCGCGAGCCCATGCAATCGAAGACAACACGCTGTCGCCTGGCAGTAACGAAGTTCGAGCGCATCTATCGGAGCCTTCATCTCGCTGCCGCTCTAGCCTTGATATCGGCGTCCGGATTATCCACTCAAGAATTGCCTTCCGCGGCCAAAGCGTCCCCACAATCGGGCGCGGAAAACGCGGGTAAACCGGCGCAGCAATCCCAGGGCGGTATGGCGACGGCGGGTCCTCATGAAGCCATCTTCGACAGCCAGCAACGTCCCATCACTGCCGGCGGATTCGTCAAGAATGGCCCGATCGTATTCCGGGATGTTGCGGCCGAGGCGGGGCTCACCACATGGCATCACACGGCCGGCACTCCCGAAAAGCGATTGATCGTCGAGGCCAAGGGGCCCGGCGTCTGCCTCCTGGATTATGACAACGATGGCTGGCTCGATATCTACCTTGTGAACGGCTCAACTTACGACGCGCTCGCTGGCAAGGCCACTCCTCCGCACGCTGCTCTCTTTCACAACAACCGCGACGGCACTTTTACCGACGTAACGCAACAAGCCGGCGTCGCCAACGACCGTTGGGGATTCGGTTGCGCGGTAGCGGACTACGATAACGACGGCTGGCCCGATCTCTACGTTACCAACTACGGAAAGAACCGGCTTTACCGCAACAACCGCGATGGCACTTTTACCGATGTCGCTGACAAGGCCGGAGTGGCGGTTGGAACCTGGTCAACCGGCGCGACCTTCGGCGACTACGATGGCGATGGCCGGCTCGATCTGTTTGTCGCCGGCTATCTGCAACTCGATCTCGCAAATTTGGCTCAATCCGGCGGGAAGCCCGGTTCCTTGGTCTGCCAATTTCGCGGTGTGCATGTCATGTGCGGCCCGCGCGGTCTCCCCGGCGAGCATGACCACTTGTTCCACAACAACGGCGACGGCACCTTTACCGACGTGAGCAAGAAGCTTGGCGTCGACGATCCCAATGGCTATTACGGGCTGGGCGCCCTCTTCGCCGACGTCAACAACGACGGCAAGCCCGATCTGTTGGTCGCCAATGACTCCACGCCGAACTATCTCTACATCAACAAGGGCAATGGAACATTCGAAGACGACGCTTACTTAAACGGCTATGCGCTGAACGGAGAAGGACGCGAAGTCGCCAATATGGGAATCGCGGTTGGGGACTATGAGAACAACGGACACCTGTCGATCGTGAATACGACCTTTGCCGACGATTACAATGTGCTTTTCCGGAATGACGGAACCGGGATCTTCGACGACGTCAGCTATCAGGCCGGCATTGCAGAACCAAGCATTCCGTTCGTCGGATTCGGCGATGGGTTTCTCGATTACGATAACGTCGGCTGGAAGGATCTGCTGGTCGTCAACGGCCACGTCTACCCGCAAGCGGATCAGCACCAAGACTGGGGTCAAAGTTATGCCCAGCGCCCCCTGCTCTTCCACAACCTGAAGAACGGCAAATTCGAAGTGATTCCGGCAGTGGAGGGTACCGGCCTGGCGAAATTAATGGTGGGCAGGGGCGCTGCGTTCGGCGACATCTTCAACGACGGAAAGATCGACGTCATCGTCAACAATATGGACGGAGTTCCAGTGCTGCTGCGCAATGTGAATCCCGATCACCACCACTGGGTCGAGCTCAAGCTGATCGGCGGCTCGAAGAGCCCACGCGA
>CAYOVE010000291.1:0-3764 GCA_964407295.1 uncultured Occallatibacter sp. | reverse complement strand
CTGCCGCTGGTTGCCATGGCAGGCGCCGCCATCGGCGTTATCCTCTCACTCGAAGCACGCTACAGTCTAAGTCGATTTGGCGCCAAATCGATGTTTCCCGCCACTCTGGTGTACTCCGTTATTCAGGTCATGGGTCCGGTCATAACCGGCTTGATCGTGAGCGGGCGCGTGGGCGCGGGCATGGGCGCGGAACTGGCATCGATGAAAGTGACCGAGCAAATCGATGCCATTGAGGCCTCCGCGATTAACCCTTACAGGCTGCTGGCCGCGACACGGATACTTGCCTGCATCCTGATGCTGCCGCTACTGACGATTGCTACAGACGCTTGCGCCTTACTCACTGGCTGGTTTGCGCAGGCTCTGGTTGAGCCGTTGTCCTTCCATCAATTCATTACCGACGGCTTTAATGGCGCCACTTTCAGTGCATTCCTGCCGCAGACATTCAAGACTGCCGTATATGGCCTGATCATCGGGCTCATCGCGTGCTTTCAGGGAATGCGGACCCGCGGAGGCGCTGCGGGCGTGGGCCGCGCAGCCACTAACTCAGTCGTGCTGGCATCGCTCTTCCTGATCCTTGCGGATGTTGTGCTGGTGAAATTCATCCTTGTCTTTTTTCCTTAACGGCTATTTGAAGCACGCGTGAAACGAGTATGGGCACAGCTTATGACATTACGGTGAAGCAAGCAGATCCCGAGCGAGTCGGCCTTATGCCCGTCATCGCCGTCGAAAATGTGTACAAGTCCTTCGCGGGCCACAGGGTCCTCAATGGGATCACCTTACGCGTAGGCCGGGGAGAAACCGTGGCCGTGCTCGGGCGCAGCGGCACAGGGAAAAGCGTGCTGCTGAGGCTGATTATCGGCCTCGAGAAACCCGACTCAGGATCGGTTTCAATCCATGGCCAGGATCTTGCCGGCCTGGGGCTTGACCGCATGGGAGAGATCCGGAAGAAGATCGGTTTTCTGTTTCAAAGCGCCGCGCTTTACGATTCGCTCACAGTCCAGGAGAATGTGGCGTTCCCTCTTGAACACCATCGCAGAGACATGTCCAAATCCGAACGAACCGATCGTGTAAGGCAACTGCTCGCCGAAGTGGGGTTGGACAGCAATATCGACAGAATGCCATCGGATATCTCAGGCGGAATGCAGAAGCGCGTCGGCCTGGCGCGGGCACTGGCCCTTGAGCCGGAGATTCTTCTGCTTGATGAACCGACAGCCGGCCTCGACCCCATCAGTTCCGGCGAAATCAACGAGTTGATTCTCAAGCTCCAGAGAGAGCGCCGGATGGCGTCTGTCGTAGTGACGCACGATCTGCATAGCGCCAAGACGATCGCCGGCCGCCTCGCCTTGCTGCATGAGGGCGACGTAGCGATCGAGGGTACTTTTGAAGACCTTCAGCAAAGCGACATCGGCTTTGTGAAGGAGTTTCTGAAGCAATCGTAGGGGGACTATGTCAAGAGTGGCGAGGTTGGGCGCGTTTATCGTTACAGCACTGGTCGTCCTGGCTGCCGGGGTCTTCATCATCGGGAGCAAGGAATACCTGTTTAGTCCCACATACAATTTGAAGGCGCATTTCGAAAACGTGGCGGGACTCGCAGACGGCGCCGACGTGCAGGTGGGAGGAGTGCATAGCGGAACCGTGATCGCCATCGAGTTGCCGAAGAAGCCGGGAGACCAGGTCACGGTCATCATGGAACTCGCCAAATCGACGCACGCGATTATCAAGCAGGACTCTGTAGCTTCGATCGAGACTGAGGGGATGCTGGGTAATCAATACATGGCTATTTCATTTGGATCCGCCGGGCAAGCTGACGTGAGGGACGGCGAGACCATCCAAAGCGTGGCGCCGCTTGAATTGGGGCAACTGCTTGCGAAAACGAACTCGATTCTGGACAGCAGCCAGGCGGCCGTCCTGAATACAACGTTGGCCACGGCTCACCTGAATTCAATCAGCGCCAAAATCGACTCGGGACAGGGAACCGTGGGGTCGCTGGTGAACGACAAGCAAGTCTATAACAACCTGGAACAGACGACGGCCACACTCCAAGCCACGATGGTGGAGGCGCAAGCCGGCATAACGGATTTCCAAGAGAATATGGAAGCCTTGAAACATAATTTTCTTCTGAGCGGATATTTCAAGAAGCGCGGATACGAAGATGCCACAGATTTAGCCGCCAATCGAATCGCGGAACTCCCGCACACCGTTGCTGAAAAGACATTCACATACGAAGGCAGGCAGCTATTCGATGGCCGCGATTCGGCAAAGATGAAGGACCAGAAGAACCTCAAAGACGCCGGCGACTTCCTGGCACAGGCTCCATTCGGAGTCGCGGTCATCGTTGTTTCCACCGGAATGGATGGCGATACCCAGAAGGACCTGCTCCTAACCGAAGCCAGAGCCATGGTCATCCGCGAGTATCTGGTGGAGAACTTTGGCTTTGACGACAGCCAGCTTAAGATTCTGGGACAAGGTAAGCAGGCAGGCGCCAACTCTGACGCGGATTGGGGCGCGATCCAGATTCTCATTTATCCGGCAGGGACCGAGATACCGGCCAACAGCATGGCGCCGGCGGCTCGCTCATCCGCTCCCGACACTGGCCGGCCAGTCCAGATCAATGCCGCGGCGACTCAATGACCGTAGCCATAGGGGTGTGCCTCCAGTGCGCAGCGAAGACCAGCCCACCGCTTAATCGACATTAAAACCAGAGGCGATATGACAGGAAACCGGCACTTTCACGAGGGACATAGCGGCGACCATGGTGAACAGGACCCTGGTCCCTATTGGCACCGGATGCACCGCGACTGGCGCTTCTGGGTGTGCGCGCTGCTGATGGCCGCAGCTCTCGCCATCTTCATTTTGAGTGGCAATCTGTCTTTGATCCCGCGCCGCTAACCCGGCGGGGGCAAAGCTGATTCATAGAACAAGTTGACGATTTCCGGAGCAGGGGCCGGAGGCTCGAATCTTCTTCCTGACCCATTCAAGCAACTTCCTTCGTCGGAATCTCACCGCGAGATTCACTTGCCGCCGATATGGCTGACCAAATCTCCGACTGAAACGAACGTGAATCCTTGCTTGCGCAGCCCCGCGACAATCGTTGGCAGCGCTTGCGGCGTAAAAATGCCGCCGTCGTTTACATGCATGATGATGACGCTGCCGTTGCGCGTCATCGTGAGCACCCTGTGCTCCAGGATGTCGGCCGTATTGCGCGGGTTTGGATCTCCAGATACGACGTCCCACATCACCGTGAGAACGCCTAGGCTCTTTGCGACCTTCACAAGCTTAGGCGGGCAATCGCCGTAAGGAGGCCGGAAAAGCGGCTGCGGAGTGGCTCCCAATTGCTTGATGGTGTCCCATGTGCGCTGGATTTCTGAAGCAATAACCGGCTCAGTCAACTCGCTCGATTTCCAGTGGTTGTATCCGTGCAATCCGATCTGAAAGAAGGGTACCGCCGCGAGTTCCTTCAGCGGCGACACGTTGTTGACGGCCCATAAGCCGGACACAAAGAATGTGGCGGGGATCTGTTCCTTTTGGAGGAAGTTTACGATCTCCGTTGAGAAGTCGGGGCGCTCTTTGCGCGGGCAGGCGTCGAAGGTCAATGCGATTTGAGGACGGGCGCGGCTGCCGTGACGGAGAATGTCGACGGGGAACGGGTAGGGCCGCCCCGTGGCGAGATCGCCGGGTGGGAAGGATGCAGGATGCTCGCGGTCCGATTGCGGGGCCCCAAGACCGATGGCTCGGCCGAGAGCCATTGTGGCCGCGAGCTGAAG
>CAYOVE010000290.1:0-3767 GCA_964407295.1 uncultured Occallatibacter sp. | reverse complement strand
AAAGGGCGCGCCTTTTTCGTTGGCGCGGAATCCACGGCATGGCACCGGTCGAATCCTGTACCATTGGCAGCGGAGACTCCCCAATGGAACGAATGCTGGCCACGCCGGCCGATGCCGAAATTATTCTTAGACTTTACGAACTGCGCACCGAGGCGGTGATGCGCCAGGCGCGCGCGTGGGTAGGCGGAGAGTTTTGGCCGCAAACGGTCGAAGAGTTCTACGCTGTCTACGAAAACCCGCGCGACCCGCACAATCCATGGCTGCGTCAGGTGCTGACGTACTGGGAGATGGCGGCGGCGATGGTGCTGCACGGCGCGGTTTCGGCGGAGCTGTTTGTGGACTGTAACGGTGAAGGATTTTTCCTGCTGGCCAAATTCGCGCACATCCTGAAAGCGATTCGGGAGAAGAACCCGACATTCCTGAACAAGACCACCGATATGATTAGTCGTTTCTCCGCGGCGGCGCAGCGCTATGAGGCGACGTTGAAGCGCGTAGAAGCAACGCGCGGCGCGCGAGCGGCGAAGTGAAGCCGGCCGGAATGAACCTGTTTGGTACTCGCCACGCCGCACCAAATTCTGATACTGTCATATGGATTCCTGTAGTGCGGCGGTCCTTGAGATCGTGCGCGGAGCGGGAAAGGCTTTGACTGAAAGCGACCAGACAACCATGGCGCGAGCAACCTGGAACGGCAGAGTCATTGCAGAGAGCGAACGGACCGAGGAACTGGACGGAGATGTTTACTTCCCTGAGTCCAGCCTCAAGCGGGAATTTTTTCGGTCCAGCTCCACCACGTCAACCCATCCCCTGAAGGGTCAGGCGCGATTCCTGACCGTCGTGATCGACGGGCAGGATAATCAGGATGCCGCCTTCTACTATCCCGATCCCAAGCCGGCGGCGCGCAAGGTGAAGGGCTTTGTGGCGTTCTGGCGGGGCGTGGAAGTGGAGAAGTAGCTTTTAGCTACTAGCTTCTAGCTGCTAGCTCCATCTCGCCGCGCGAGCGGTGCCCGCAGACTCCAAAATCGACCGATTCCATTGTGCGGGACGAGAAGCAATTCGCGAGCCTTGCGCGGAGAGCTTCTCCGTTCGTTCTCAAAACGAGCGAGGGGCTCGGAGCTAGAGGCTAGAAGCCCGGGCTTTAATACGCCTGAAGTTGATCGAGCGGCAGCCGCACGCGGAAGCATGTCGAACCCGGTTCGGACTTCACGCTCAAATGGCCGCTATGCTTGCGCACGATGCGCATGGCGTTGTCGAGGCCCAGGCCCAGCCCCTTGCCGGGCGCCTTGGTGGTGAAGAACGGCTCGAAGATGCGCTCCTGCAGCTCGGGAGGAATGCCGGGTCCCGTATCCCAAATCTCCACCAGAAGCATATCTGCCTCAAGGCGGCAGGCGACGCGCAGGCGACCCTGGTTGCCCAGCGCGTCGAGAGCGTTTTCAATGAGCGCCGTCCACACCTGGTTCAGCTCGCCGCCGTAGGCGCTGATGCGCGGCAGGTCGGGTTGATAGTCGCGCTCGATCTCAATGTGGGTCATCCGCGAGGCCAGCATTTGCAGCGTGGCGTCGAGGCCGGCCGCTACATCGACCTCGAGAATCGGGGCGCGGTCCATGTTGGAGTAGTCCTTGACGGCGCCGATGAGGTCAAAGATGCGAGCGGTTGAATTGACGATGGTTTCGGCCGCGCGCGCGGAGCGCAGATAGCGAGCGAAGTATTGCAGGACGACGCAACACTCGCCGGGGTTCAGGAACGCGTGCAGTTCGTCAAGATCTGAAGTCGTAACGCCCTGCTCGGCCATTTGCGCCGCCACTTCCCATGCGTCGCCGCAGCCGACGCCGTTGAGCCAGGCGCGAAGCGATTCCTCGCGGCCAATGAAGCCGAGTGCGTTGGTTTCGGCGGGCGGGTCAAGCGTCTCGCCGGATCGCGAGAAGATCTTCTCTTCCCAAGCCACGACTTTTTCCATCTGTTCTTCAGTGAGGCGCAGCGTGATGAGCTTAATGCGGTTGCTGCGGTTAGCGCGCAATGCGCTAAGAAGGGTTGCGGCGGCGCGCTGCGCGGCGGATGCGGGATTGTTAAGCTCATGCGACAGGTTTCCGGCCAATTGACCGAGAGCCGCGAGCTTCTCAGCCTGCTGCTCGATGCGCGTGACTTCGCGGACGCGGTCGAGCAGTGTAGAGACAACGCGCTGCGCCATGGAGGGGACGGCCGCGAGCATTTCAGGGAAAACCGAGCGATGAATCAGCAGAGTCCAGACCGGCGAGACGGCGAATCCCTGGCCGCCGTAGCCTTTCATGCGCGAGAAGGGCAGCAGGCCCGTCATTTGCCCGGTGCGGCCGATAAACAGCGTCATGGGGCCGCCGTGCTGCCGGCGCACATGAATCTCGCCTTTGAGGATGAGGACCATGTGCTCGGCCGGAGCGCCTTCCTCGAAGAGAATGTCGCCTGGATTGGCGATATATTCCTGGCCGTGACGCGCGAGCCACAGACGGTCTTCAAAAGGAAGGCCGTGTAGCGGGCCGATGTTATCAATGGCCTCCGCGACTTCTTCAAGCGGCGTGGGAGTGGCGGGAGCGACGACGGTGGGGGAAAGCATCCGGGACCTCCGGGGTAGATCCTGATAACAAAGGATAGCCCATCGGCGCGAAGGGAAGGTGAATGCTAGCGCCGCTCAGGCGCGGCGGCTTGGCGCTCGAAATCGGAGGATCGATCTGAGGGTTGTCTTTCGGATTTTGGCGTGACATTCCACGCATCGGCGACGATGTAGAGCGGCCGGCCTTTGCTTTCCTCGAAGATCCTGCCGACATATTCGCCAAGAATGCCGACGGTGATAAGCAAGGCCGCGTTGCTCATGCAGAGCACGATCATGAGAGAGGTCCATCCGGGGACAGTGCGACCGGCATGAAACGCAACCAGGGCCCTAATGGCCTCCTCAACGGCTAAAAGGGCCATAAGTCCGCCGGCGAAAAAGCTCACGCGCAGCGGCAGAGGCGAAAACGAAACAGCGGCGTTCCACGCCAGGCGTATCATGCGGCTGAGTGGGTACTTGGTGGTCCCGGCCACGCGAGGCTGGCGCTCGTAGCGCACGCAGATTTGCGGATAGCCAACCCAGGCCACCATGCCGCGCAAAAAGCGATGCAGTTCGCGCATGGAGCTGAGGCTGGACACGCAGCGGCGCGACATGAGACGAAAGTCGCCGACATCGGCAGGCAGCGACTTGAGAAAAAAAGTCTGCATGAGGCGATAGAAAAGCCACGCGGTGGCGCGCTTGAAGACGTTCTCGCCGGCGCGCACCGATCGTTGCCCGCAAACCACATCGTAGCCATTGCGATACTCGGCCACCATCGGGTGAATCACGTCGAGCGGGTCCTGGAGATCGGCGTCGATGAGGACGACTGCGTCGCCGGCGGCGTAGTCGACGCCTGCTGTCGCGGCCAACTGATGCCCGAAGTTCCGGGAGAAACTGAGCACCTTGATGCGGCGGTCGCGCGCGCTCCAATCGACAAGAACGTCGATGGTGCGATCGGTGCTGCCGTCGTTGACGAGGACAACTTCGCAGGGGTAGGGCGCGGCGTCAATAAAACGCGTAATCTCCGCGGCGAGCAGGGGCAAGCTTTGCTCCTCGTTGTAGCAGGGAACAACGAGCGACAGGAGAGCGGGGTCGGGCCGGATTTGCAGATAGCTGGCGGACATGGTCAGTGGGTATGGGTTGGAGCCATTGACTTTGATGGTATCGCCTGCGGGGCAAATTCGGTTATATTGTGTCGAGGCCGGGAGGT
>CAYOVE010000289.1:0-3769 GCA_964407295.1 uncultured Occallatibacter sp. | reverse complement strand
GAATGGTTCAGCGGTCGATGGTGTTCAGGGTTTGTTGACGGCGCGGGCGCCGTAGGGAAAGAGAAGATTGGCGACGATGGGCGTGACGACGGGCGACCCGGCGCCGACGAATTCGGTGACAGTGTTGAGGTTGGAATTCGTTGTCCAGACGTTTCCGGAGCCGTCGATCGCGAGCGAGAGAGAGATATTGAGACCCGCCTGGTAGCCGGTTGATGGAGAGATGGCAACGCCGACGGAACTGAACTCGCTGATGGAACTATCGGGGTAGGGCGCGGAGGTGGCGGTGCTTCCGCGATTCGCGACCCAGACGTTGCCTGCGCCGTCGATAGCAATGCCCTCGGGGACATTGAGACCGCCGCCTTTGTAACCGGTGGAACTGGAAATCGCCGTGCCGCCTGCGCCGAAGAGGCTGATGGCGCTCGCGCTCGAAGAGCTGTCGGCTTCCCACACGTTGCCGTTGGCGTCGACGGCGATGCCCCAGGGATCGGCGAGCCCGCCGCCGGTATCGCCGGTGGAAGTGGAGATGGGCATGCCGGCGGACGTGCCGGATGAATAGAATTCGCTGATGGCGCCGAGAGTGATGCTGTCAGAGACCCAGATATTGCCCAAGGAGTCGATGGCAAGTGAGACCGGATTATTGTTGATGCCGCCGCCCTGGTCTCCGGGTGAAGTGGTGATGGGCGAGCCAGTGGAGCTGAACTCGCTGAGGCTCGCGCCGACATTGTTAACAACCCAGGCGTGGCCGAGCAAGTCAAAGGCGATGCCGTAAGGGGCGTTGAGGCCGCCACCGGTGTATGGGGATAGAGTGGCCGGCGTGCCGGTGCTGCCGATCTCGCTAAGGCTGTCGGGAGTGACGTTGGCTGTCCAGACGTTGCCGGACTTGTCGATGGCCATGCTGAATGGATCTTCAATGCCGCCGCCGGTGTAGCCGGCGGAAGTGGTGATGGGCGCGCCGACGGGGCTGAGCTCGCTGACGCTGTTAGCGCCGGTGGCGGTATTTCCCACCCAGACATCCCCGGACTTATCGATAACGATGGGAACGGGTCCATTCAATCCAGCGCCGCTGTAGCTGACGGCGATGGTGAAGTCATTGGGCACGGGGGTGGAGGGGAGCGAAGGCTGGAAGGGCGAACTGGGAGTTTGAAGGCCGAACAGATTGGCGACGTTGGCGCCGGGATTGTGGGCGATGTTGAGGGCCGCGGTTGCTGTGTCTGGAGCGTTGACGCCATTGTTGGTGGCGTTGGAGAAGAGCGTGGAGCATGGCGTGGAGGCGGGACCGGTGGAGTTGATGCAGGCGGCGAGAATGTTGGCGAGGGTGTTGATCTCCTGCTGCGGCACTGTGCCGTTGAGACCGGGCGTGGTGGCGAGGGCGACACTCAAATTGACGTCTTCAAGGTTGGCGATGGTGCTTGCCGCGTTGGTGAGGCCGGTGGAGGCGAGGGTGGTGTTGGAACTGGAGACGTGCGTGGGATCGCTGGCGAAACCTGCGAAGGCGTACATGGATGCGATCGTGGAAACTTCGTTGATATAGGTGTTGGCGGAGGTGTCGCAGGCCGGCGCCGGGGCCACGAGGGTGATGGCCGAGTTTACGCCCGAGCCAAGGCCGGGATCGCCGCCGGACACATAGTAGTAGGTATGCGCATAGTTGCTGGGGCAAGTGTAGTCGTTGCTAATGGAAAAGCTGCCGTACTTATCGGTGGTGACGTAGTAGTTGCCGCTGCCGTCCTGGGTGGTGTTGGCGGCGCTGCGAAGCAACGAGGCCGAAGCGTTGGTAGTGGAGGCTGCAATGCCGGGGCCTCCATAGCCGGTGTTGTTGACGGCGTAGAGATAAACGTGCGCGCCAACGATGTAGTTCTGGCCGCCGTGGACCGTGCCACGAAGAGCCGTGCCGGGAACGGAGTCAGAGTTGGACGTGGTGGGGACCGGCATGCCCGCGCAGGCGGAGAGAAGAAGAGCAACCGAGGAAAGCAAAAAGATTGAGAGCGCGCGCATTGAAAGGACTCCTGTTGTCAGACCGGTTGCTGAGTTGTTGCGACGTTACCTGAAGTTGCGCGGGGTTTCTTTCTCTTACGGAAAGAAACACCAGACTGCAACGGCTACGGAATACAGTGCCTCAAGAACCGGTTCAGGGTCTCGCCGCGGAGCTGACGGACTTTCTCAGATGGGAAAGGACGAAGGCGCACGGCGGAGACGGAAACCTAAAAGGCGGAATAACTTGGGGCTTGTATACCACGGCGAGAGGAGCAAATCAATTCCTAATCCGGTATAGGGGATGCCTTAGGAGTGACGCAGGCGGATGGGTGAGAGCCCCAAAGGCCGGGAGCGAGGGAGCAACGGAGCGGGGACGGGAGGAAGAAGGCGCGATGGGGCGATTTTGGCGGCGCGAGGCGAGAAGCGAAGATCTTGTCAACAGGTGAAACGGCGGAAAATCGGCTAAGTTGCTGAAAAGACGATGAAGATTTAGCAGACGAAGTTTGCCGGTAATTATTGGCAAATGCGGTAAGCTGAAAGCAATCATCACGAAATGAAACATAACTGACGGAGAAGCCGAAGAGGCTTTTCCGATTTTCTTCGGGCCACAACCGCGGAAGGCGCGGGCGCGAGGAAAGAGGATGCAGGCGGAGGGGCGACTCGATGAGCGAGTTGCCCCTTTTCCTTTTCCGCGGCAGAGGGCAGACCGCGCGAAGGGCTGAAAGGAGCCGACGCGAAGTGCGGGAAGCGCAAGTGAGGGTATGTTTCGAAGCGCGGAATCCGAAGGGAGCGGCCTGGGCGCAAGTGAAGGACCGTGGATGGGTGGCCGGAATGGTGGAGCAATGGGAAGAGGCAAACGGAACAAGGAAGACGCTGCGAAGAAGAATAAGGTGGTGACGATGCCGCGGACGGATGGCGGCGAGGACGCGGAGGAACCGGAAGAAAGCAAGAAGAAACCCTCGGCGAAGAAGGCGCTGCGACACGCGGCGAAGAAGGCAGTGAAAAATGACTGCGGCAAGCTCGCAGAAACGCTGATGAATCAGGCTGAGCAGGGCGACGTGCACAGCGCGGAGGTGCTGCTAGCGCTGATAGAGAAGAAGAAAAAGAAGAAGGGCGGCGAGGATGACGGCCTCGACGAGCCAAGCCTGGCCGAGAAGTTGGCGGAAGTGCCCACGTGGGAAGAGGTGCTGGAAGCAAGGCGGCTGGCAAGGGAAGAGGAAGAGGCAGGAAGAGCAGCTTCTAGCTGCTAGCTCCCAGCTTCTAGCTTGGGAGTGTGGCTACAGAAAGGCTGGGGCGGACCGATCCGCTGCGGTCCGCCGCGGCAATGAAGGATCTGCGAATGACAGAGGGAAGAAGGATGCGATGGGAGTGAAGCTCATGACGAACGGATGGCTACGAGTTTGGCGCGCGGCGTCTTGCGATCCCACCTTAGCGACACAATCAGAGACGTCGCGAGGGCGGGGCACCCTCGGCAGAGGGATGGGTACGATTCGCGGAATTGCGGTGTGCGTGCTGGCGCTGCTTCTGTCGGCGCCGGCGATGGCGCAGGCGGTGAGCACGACGACGGTTCAGGGGACGGTGTACCTGGCGAACGGACAACCAGGCTCGGGAACACTGGCCATCAGCTGGCCAGCATTTACGACCGCGGCAGGACAGTCGGTGGCTGCGGACTCGATGACGCTGACCATCGGACCGGACGGATTTGTGAGCGTGAACCTGGCGCCGAATGTAGGAGCGACGCCGGCGGGAGAGTACTACACGGCCGTGTACTACATGCGCGACGGGACAACGAGCACGC
>CAYOVE010000288.1:0-3859 GCA_964407295.1 uncultured Occallatibacter sp. | reverse complement strand
TCTTCAATCAGCAGGATTCCGGCTGCTGTATCCCATGGATTCAGATTGAACTCCCAGAAGGCGTCCATACGGCCGCAGGCCACGTACGCCAGATCGAGCGCCGCCGACCCCGCGCGCCGCACCCCGTGCGAGCGCAACGTGAACTCCTGGTAAAAGTGAATGTTGGGGCTCGCATGACGCTTCCGGCTCGGAAAGCCGGTGGCCAAAAGCGCCTCGGCCAGCTGCGGCGTGCGCGAAACCTTCGCTGGTTTGCCGTTCAGCCACGCGCCCTGCCCGCGCTCGGCCGTGAACAGCTCGTCGCGCAGCGGATCGTAAATCACGCCGGCCACCAGTGTTCCATCTTCCCCGGCTTTCAAGCCCGGCGTCCGGTGTTCCAGTCCCATCGACACGCAAAACTGCGGAAATCCGTGGGCGAAGTTCGTGGTCCCATCGAGCGGGTCCACGTACCAGCGGAACTCACCGTCCATCCGCTCGCGCGTGCCTTCCTCGCCGTAAACGCCGTGATCCGGAAAGGCCTCGCTCAGCCGCGCGCGAATCAGCTTCTCCACCGTGCGGTCGGCCACGGTCACAATGTCCACGTCGCCTTTGTACTCGGTCTCTACACCCTGCGCATAGAATTCGCGCAGCCGCGCACCGGCCTCGCGCGCAATCTCGGCAGCCTTGGGAACATATTTGAGGTTCTGCGCAATCGCCGGCTCTGTTGCGCCCGTCACAGCCCGGCCTCGTGGGGTCCATGCCCGTCCGCCCCATGTCCGTCGGCAGGTTCATAGCGCGTCACTCGCCGCCGGCCTACTTCGCTGATGGTGCGGATTTGGTTTTTGTAAATAAACAGATTGGGCTGGCCCTCGCGCGTAAGCCGAAGCATGGAATCGTCAAAGTACTCGATCCACCCGCGAACCGTCTCGCCGTCCCTCAGCTTGATGTTCACGATCACCTGGCGATCGCTCAACGAGCGCAGGTACAGCCCTTCCTGGCCGGTTTCTCCCGGCGGAGGCGTCTTGGAGCGGCGGCGCGACGACAATGGGGAAGTCATAGCATCATTTTAGATGCGGTTTGCCCTTCTCGCGCGTCCCAGCCTCCGATCCCCACAGCTTTTCCGTCAGGAGCATCAACTCGCCGGTAATATCGCCTCAATTTGTCTGCGGAATCCGGTCGCGGACCGAAACTGCTGAAGTACCTGGGAAGTCGGCCGGCACCGGGAATGTCACTGGCCTCCGTGCCAGCCATTCCAGCGCCCTTGGAATAATCGTTTGTACGGCCGCATCCCGAAGCGACGGCGGCTGCACGTCTCCCGGCCACACATGGCCATAGGTCGAAATGTAGACGCGCCCTTTTCCAAAGGTAGTTGTCCACTCCACCGGCCACAGCAGACCCAACTTGGGATCGGAATCCCGCGCATAGGCCAGCACATGCAGCCGTTTGGCTGGGCCGCGCGCATAGTAGTAAACCTCCATGTCGGGCGAGAGCCACGCCCGCGGCAAGCCCGCGTGAATCGGATCATCGCCCAGGCGCTTCACCAGGACGTCGGATCGCTGCCCATGGCCTGTTGCGCGGCCCACGCCCGCCGGAATCCGCACAATCTTTCCGTCGTCGCTGACGCGAATCGCGGTGCCATAATCCGCCTCGCGCCAGCTCAGTCCCACCATTTCCTCATATTCTTTCCAACCGACAAAGGCATTCTCCGCGGCATGGTAGATATAAACGCCTCCGCCTTTGCGAACGTAGTCCGCGAAGTCCTGCTTTACCGCGGCAGGCCATTGCGGCTTTTGCTTCAATCCAAGCAAAAGACCGTTGGCGCCATTGTCGTTGCAGGTCTGAATCACCACATCGTAGTCCGCAAAACGCGGCCGCCATGCTTGCCATGCCGTGGAGCCGGTCTCCGGGGGCGCTGTGCTAACGTCTACAGTGAATTCGCCGGCCGCCTCAAGAATGCCGCGCAGTAGCAGCGTGGTCTGTTGCCAGTCGTGGTTGCTGAAACCGTCGACAATAAGGACGCGTATCTTGCCTTGATGAGTCTTTGCGAAACCAGGCAGTGTGCAAGCCACCAGGATCGTAAGCAAGCCCAGAATAGACCGATACTTCATGTCGTTAAGTTACATCACTTCGACATGGCTCTAGTTCTCGCGCGGATGCGCATCCGCGTAGTAGCCGCTCTTGTTGCGCACGTTGAATTCGTCCGCCGCCGCGCGCGGAACCGTCACCACCACCCGATGAAAGTTCTTCCCGGGCTCTTGATTCTTCGGATAGTAGCCAATTAAATATTGCGTGCGCAGATCGTCGCTCACTTTGGCGAAGGCCTTGTCGAGCCCGCCCTCGCCTACGTAAAAGTATTTACCGCCCGTCTCTTCTGAAAGTGTAATCAGCGCGTGTTCGCCGCCTGTGTCGCGTCCGGCGCTGGCTTCAATCGGCACGTCAATCAACGAATAGATCATCACCTCGTTGCGCAGCGCAGCCTCCAGCGCCTGCGCATAGGTCGAGGACTTGGCGGTGTCGTCTCCGTCCGAGACCAGCACCAGCACTTTACGCCCCTCCCGCTTGCCCAGGCCCTCGGAACCGAGAACGACGGCGTCGTAGAGCGCCGTCGCAAAATCGGAACGAAGTCCACCCACGGCGTGATCGATTTGCGAAAGATTGTTGGTGAACCCTGTTAGCTCGGTCACATCCGTGGCAAACTGGAGCACGCTCATCTGATCTTTCGATTGCAGAATGTCGTGAGCGAAGTGCCGCGCCGCGTTCGCTTCCTCGTCCAGATCCTTGCGCACGCTCCCGGACGTGTCGACGGCCAGCGTTAGATTCAGTGGCACGTCAGTTTTCCGCTCAAAGAGTGCGATTTGCTGCGGCCGATTATCCTCGAAGACGGCGAAATCGTCTTTGGTTAATCCCCCGACGATCGCCCCGTTCTTGTCGGTCACGTTGACGAAGATGTTTACCAGCTTCACATCCACGTGGAACGTGGCCTGCTGACCTGTCATCGCCGCGGGGGCGAGCGCCATCATTGCGAAGAATCCGGCCATCGCCCACGCGCCGCGAAGAGCACTCAAGCTAGCCCTCATCCGGCGCCTCCGCGATGTCCACCACGAGTCCTTCGGGGAACGGCTCGCCCGGCGCCCACACCGCGCCGTCCAAAAACGTCTCTTTTTTCCAGATGGGCACGGTCTGCTTGACGGTGTCGATCAGCCAGCGGCAAGCCTCAAAAGCTGCCGAGCGATGCGCGCTGGCCACCACGATCAGCACGCTCGTCTCACCGATCTCAAGGCGCCCCAGGCGGTGAACCATGGTCACATGGCGCACGCCGAATCGCTCGCGCGCTTTGCTGCCCAGCTCCCGCATCTGTTTCACGGCCATCTCTTCATAGGCTTCGTAGTCCAGGTGCAGGGTCCGGCGTCCGCGCGAATGATTGCGCACGATTCCGTCAAACACCACCACCGCGCCGTCTTCACCGCTCTTGGCCGCCGCAACAATTCTGTCTGCGTCAATCGCATGGCGCGTCAACGCGACAGACACTTCTCGTTCTTCCTTGCTCTCGTCCAAAGCATTCGAGGGGTGCGCAGCCCCGCCCGACACCGGCGGTAGCAGTCCCACTTCATCGCCGTCATGCAGAATGTACGCGGCCTGGGCATATTCGGCATTCACACCGACGGCAATGCCGCTGAGCGCCTCTTTCGGTGCGCGCTCCGGCAACCGGGCGCGCAGAAGCTCAAGCAACGACCCCACCGTCGCGCCCTCCGGCAGCTCCGCTTCGGCCGCGTCGGGACCCAGCCACTCTTTCAAAATCCCAAAAGCAAGTACGCGTACACGCATGGTTATGGAAAGCATAACGCCTGCACATTAGACGCACATGCCTTGAATCAGGGGTTGA
>CAYOVE010000287.1:0-3896 GCA_964407295.1 uncultured Occallatibacter sp. | reverse complement strand
TGAAAGCGCTCCTCAAACCGCCGTCCGTTGCGTCTGATGCGGCCATCAGCATCGTTGCCCCGGCCTCTCCTGCCAAACCTGAGCGCGTCGACCTTGGCCTCGCGGCGCTTCGCTCCCTGGGCTATATACCCATGCTGGCTCCCAATGCTCTCCTGCGCGATCCGCTCTACTTCGCCGGAACTCCTCGCGAGCGCCTGGCCGATCTGCACGCCGCGTTCGCCGATCCTGACACAGCCGCCATCATGTGCATTCGCGGAGGCTACGGATCGAACTACCTGCTCGACGGCCTCGATCTCGCAACCATTACCGCGCATCCCAAGCCGTTCTTTGCCTACAGTGACCTCACCGGCATCCAGCTCCACCTTCTCGACCAAATTGGCCTTCCCGTCGTTCACGGCCCCATGCTCGCCGCGGATTTCTATCTTCCCAACGGCGTGCATCTTGAGAGTTTTCGCGCCGCCCTCGCCGGTGAACTCTACAGCCTCGGCGCTGCGGAAGGCTTGCGCACCCTAAAGCCAGTTGCATCGTCAACCGCAGTGCGCGGCACGCTTTACGGCGGCTGCCTCAGCATTCTGGCGGCGTTGCTCGGCACGCCTTGGGAGCCCAGCACAGAAGGCAAGCTGCTTTTTCTTGAGGACACCGGCGTCAAGCCCTACCAGATCGATCGCATGCTCTGGCAACTGCGTCATGCCGGAAAGCTCGACGGCACTCGCGGCATCGTCTTCGGCGAAATGCTCGATTGCGCTTCGCCCGGCGCGCCGCCGTCCCTGCTTGACGAAGCCATTCTCAACGCACTCGTTGGCGTTGACGTGCCCATCGCCATCGGCCTGCGCAGCGGCCACGTTTCGCGCCAGAACGTCACACTCACTTTCGGCGTCGAAGCCGAGCTCTCCGTTGGCGACACTGCCAGCCTTCGCATCCTCGAACCGGCGGTGAACAAGGCAGGGATTAGGCAATAGGGATCAGGGAGCAGAAAAAACCGGCAGCAGAGAATCGAGAACAGAAGAAAATGAAGAGAACGAGAATCGGGAAACAGTTCCTCACGCACAGTTCCAAGCTGTTTATCTGCGGATGTGCCGGCGATGTTTACATCTGCACGGCAACGCTAGAAGCTAGAAGCTAGGAGCTAGAGGCTAAGAGCTACCGTATGCGCCACATTCATCTCATCGGCATCTGCGGCACCGCCATGGCTTCGCTTGCCGGCCTGCTGCAGCTCCAGGGCCATCGCATCACCGGTTCTGACAAAGCCGCCTATCCGCCCATGAGCGATCTGCTTCGCTCGCTCGGCATCCCTATCCTCGAGCCCTACGCGGAATCGAATCTCGATCCTCTTCCTGATCTCGTGGTCGTCGGCAATGCGCTCTCTCGCGGCAATCCTGAAATCGAGCGTGTCCTTGATGAGCGCATTCCCTTCACCTCCATGGCCGCGCTCCTGCGTGAAGAATTCCTCAAATCTCGCGAATCCCTCGTTGTCGCCGGAACCCACGGCAAAACCACCACCACCAGCATGCTCGCGTGGATCTACCAGGTCGCCGCGCGCACAAATCCCTCACTCGAGCCGTCGTTCCTCATCGGCGGCGTCGCGGAGAACTTCGGCACCAGCTTCCAGCTCCGCCCCACGCGCAACTTCATCCTCGAAGGCGACGAGTATGACACCGCGTTCTTTGACAAGGGCCCCAAGTTCCTCCACTACTTTCCCGCCGCGCTCATCCTCACGCACGTCGAGTTCGACCACGCCGACATCTACGCTGACCTCGAAGCCGTCAAAACAGCCTTCAAGCGCCTCGTCAATCTCGTTCCGCGCCGCGGCCTCATTGTCGCTTACGATGGCAGTCCTAACGTGACCGAATGTGTGAGCCTCGCCTTCTGCCCCGTCGAGCGATACGGATTTACTAACGCCGCCAACTGGCGCATCCGCAATCTTCGCTATGTATCCGGCCGCATGCACTGGGAAGTTCTCCGCTCCGGTGAGCCATGGGCTGAATTCGAAATGCACCTTGCCGGCGAGCACAACGCGCTCAACGCCACTGCCGCCGCCGCCCTTGCTGCAACCGCCGGCGTCCCCAACGCCGTCATCGCCGAAGCTATCGCCACCTTCAAAAGCGTCAAGCGCCGCCTCGAAGTCCGGGCTGAGATCAACGGCGTCACTCTCATCGAGGACTTCGCCCATCACCCCACGGCCATCCGCGAAACCCTCCGCGCGCTCCGATCCATCTATCCTTCGCGTCGCCTTTGGGCAGTACTAGAGCCGCGCTCCAACACGCTGCGCCGCAAGGTCCTCGCGCCCGATCTCATTCAGAGCCTCTCGCTTGCCGATCGCGTCGTTCTCGCCGCCGTTTTTCAGCAGGAGCGCATTCCGGAGGCTGAGCGCCTGCACCCCGAAGAAGTTGTCCGCGCCCTCAAGGCCGCAGGCACGCCCACTGAGCTTCTCGCCGACGCTGATGCCATCGTCGCCGCCCTCACGCCGCAGCTCGCGCCCGGCGATGTCGTCGCCATCCTCTCCAACGGCGGCTTCGACGGCATCTACGAGAAACTTCCCGCGCGCCTGCGTGAACGCTTTGCCGCAACCTGAAGGGGTGCCCCACCCTCGCCGCGCCCTTGTTTTTGCGGCTAGGGTGGGTAGCGACCGACAATGAAGCCGCGAAGCGCAGGTACGGTCCTCAAGAGGCACGCATGATCGGTTCGCTCATCTTCATCGCCAACATGGTCATCCTGGGCATCCCCTCGGCCCTCCTTTTTATTCCCTGGTGCTGGATCACCGGCAACGTGATGCCGCTCTACAGGGCCACACGCTTCATGTTGTATTCAAGCTGCCGCTTCGCCGGCGTGCGCTTTCAAGTCGCGGGCCGCGACCGCATTCCTCGCAATCGCGCTTGCATCTTCATGTCGAACCATGTCTCCAATCTCGATCCGCCGGCGCTCATCTCGCTCATCCCCGGACGTACATCCGCCTTCATGAAGCGTTCGCTCATGAACCTGCCCATCCTCGGCACCGGCTTCCGCCAGGGCGAGTTCATCGCCGTCGACCGCACGGGCAATGCCGCAGACGCGCAGCGCAGCGTGGCCGAAGCCCAGCGCGTGCTTGCCAAGGGTGTCCATATCACCACATTTGTTGAGGGCACTCGCTCGCCCGACGGCCGCATGTTGCCTTTCAAGAAAGGCCCATTCTTTCTCGCCATGGCCGCGGGGGCGCCCTGCATACCCGTTTCTATCTATGGAACTGAAACGCTCCTGCCCAAGGGCAGCAATCGAATTCATCCCGGCGTCGCCCACGTGATTTTCCACGAACCGATTGACCCTGCCAATTTTGCCTCGCGCGGCGACCTCATGCGCGCCGTTCGTACAGCCATCGCTTCCGGTCTTCCCGAGTGGATGCGAACGTAGTTCGCGCCGATTACTCTTACCAGCAAACGGGGGTGCCCCACCCTTGCGGCGTCGTTGCCTTTGCCGCTAGGGTGGGAAAGCACGAGCTCAACCCTGCTCCAAAGATCTGTCCACTGTTCACCGTCCGCCGTCCACCGTAAATGCGATACTCACTTTAATTACCCGTTCTGGCCTCCCATGATCGTTTCGCTCCTCGTCTTCGTCACCATCGTCGTCCTGGCTGTTCCCGCGGCGATCATCTTCTTCCCGCTTACCCTGCTCACCGGCAACGTCGGCCCGCTTTATGCAGTTGGCTCCTGGATCGCGCGCGTCGCCATCCGCGTCGCGGGCATTCGAATTCAAATCCAGGGCCGGGAAAAAATCCCCGCCGGCCGCGCCTGCATCTTCATGGCCAACCACATCTCCTATCTTGATGCGCCTGCCCTCATGACGAACCTTCCCGGCCGCACCGTGGTCTTCCTCAAGAGCTCGCTCATGAAAATCCCCGTCCTCGGCTACGCATTCAAGCTCGC
>CAYOVE010000286.1:0-3919 GCA_964407295.1 uncultured Occallatibacter sp. | reverse complement strand
AGATTGTGCGCGGCTGTAATGCCGCTCTGGTTCTTGCAATCGCCGGTGAATGCTTTCAAGCCGCTGTCAATTTGGCTGAGGCCGCTTGTGAGCCACTGGGGCGGCGCGCTGCCGGCCAAGCGCGCCAGACCTGTGATGCCTGTATCGATGTCGACTTTGGGATTCTGAAAGAGGCTTGAGTCTTTCTTCGAGCCTTCCGCCGCGGCCGCGGGCGCAACGGCCCACAAGTGATAGCTGGAAGAATCCGGGCCACTCAGCGCAGGATCGGCGCCGCCATACTGCGACTTCTGCTCGCCCCAACCTTCGCGCGCAATCTGCACATAAGTACGCCCGAGTGCCGCATCCCATTTGCCGACGGAAATTGTGACATCGGATGGCAGATTGCCCTCGATCCACTCGCCGGTGAGGTAATCGCGAAACCGAGCGGGCGCCCACTTGCCGGTGGCGTAGTCGAGCATCTGTCCGTTGGTGATGGGCGCGAAGGGCGTGCGTGAGTAAACGGCGAGCGGCTGCCAGGGCTGGAGACCGGCGCCTCCGTCTTTCACCGGCCGCAACTGCTCGGGAAAGACATTGGGATCGGCCGCGGCCTTGAAGGCCTCCTGTTCAATTTCGCCGGCCACCTGGTGCTGACCGTGGCCGTCGGTGACGCCGCCGACGAATGTGGACATGACGATCTGCGGACGAACCATGCGGATGGCGAGAACCGCGTCATAGAGTACGCGATCGTGGCCCCATTTCTCGAAGGATTCCTGTTGCGTTTTGGAGAAGCCGAAGTCGACCTCGGTACCCCAGAGCTGGCGCACGCCATAATATCGGTCGGCCTTGAGGAGCTCGTTGGTGCGGATGAGACCGAGCGCATCGTAGCTTTCGGCGCCTTGCGCGTTCTGGCCGCCCTCACCGCGCGTGAATGTGAGCAGAGTGACACGCACGCCGAGTCCGCGCGACAGATAGGTCATCAGCGCGCCGTCTTCATCGTCAGGATGGGGCACGATGAAGAGCACGCTGGCCGTGGTGCCGAGGCGCTTGAGAGTCTGCTCGAGATCGGCAGCGCCGCGATCTTCGGGCAGCGGCAAAGCGTTGACCGAGGGCTCGGGCAGCGGGACCTGGGCGAGTTCGGAATCCGGCGAGAGCTGCGGCGTTTGTTGAGCGCGCAGAGGTACGCTGACGGAGACGGAAAGCAGGGCGGCCAGCGCTGCGCCGAGCGCGACTCGGTGGAGTTTTTGGGGAAACGAATTCATCATCGACAGTTTACAAGGCTGCGCGCGGGTCAGCGCCAGTCGTCGTGGGCGCTGGCCAGGCCTTCGTTAACGACGGCCTCGAAGCCGGTGTTTTTCTTGACGAAGATCTCGCTGAACTGGCGGTCCTGGCGGAGAAGGATGGCCTGCAGGCGCACCAGCTCAAGCAGGCCGAGAAACATGGCGATGAGCGCGCGCTCGGAGTGCGTGTGGCTGAGCAGGCGGCGAAGGGCGACGGGCTTGTCTTCCATGGTGAGGCGCCGCGTGAGGAACTGGATCATCTGGCCGACGGTGACCGAGTCCTCCTCAACGTTGAGGATGGGGCGATTGCGGGCGCGCTCGAGAATGTCGCTGAAGATGCGAACGAGGTCGGTGGTGTCGGCGGCAATCTCGGGCTCCGCGCCGGCGTCTTCGCGGAACTCGCGCACACCGGGATTGGTCCAGGTGTTGGCTTCGAGCATCTGCTTGTCGAGGAGCATCTGCGCGGCGTTCTTGAAGCGCTCGTGCTCGAGCAGGCGGTCGACGAGCTCGCGGCGCGGATCCTCGGTGGACTCTTCCGGCCCGACCGGCGCGCGCGGCAACAGCATTTTGCTCTTGATGTGTATGAGCAACGCAGCGGTGTAGATGAAGTCGCCGGCCACATCCATGTCGCTCGAGCGCAGGCGGTCAACGTAGGCCAGGAACTGCGCCGTGATCTGGGCGATAGGGATGTCGTAAATGTCGATGTCCTGCTTGCGAATCAGATCGAGCAGGAGGTCGAGCGGGCCATCGTAAACCTGGTTGACAATGACCGAGAAGGGCGACTGCTCGGCATCAACCCCGCGAGCTTTGAGCGCAGCAGCAACTTTCTCGGCGGTGGTCTTCTCGGGGGCTGGCGGCTCGGGGGCCATGGGGGGGTTGAAGGGCAAAGCAGGCGCTGGTTCTGATGCGGAGGCTGCTTCGACCGGCGGGGCCGGCACGGGCGCGGGGGGCTCTTCGACCGGCGGGACCGGCTCCGGCACGGGAGGTTCTTTGGCTGGCGCCGCTGGTTCGGGCGCGGACGGCTCCTCGGCCGCTGGCCGGGTGACGCTTTCATCGGGTTGTGGGGAAGGATCGGTCAATGCAATTTCTTCTTCAACTGTTTCATCCGGTGTTAATTCCGCCGGGCTGTCTTCGGGAAGTTCCACGGGAAAGATCAGCGTGGTTTCAGGTTCTGTCTCCTCATCAGCGGCGGCGGCGATTTCGGCGATCGATTCGACCTCAGTTTCAGTATTCTCCGGCTCGGGACTGCTCTCCTGCTCAGGGCTGTTTTCGGCCTCTTCGGGTTTCTCCCTGCTCGCGTCGACCTCGCTGACTCTATTTTCGGGCTCGAGGCTGCTCTCCAGCTCGGTGGATTTCTCGGTGTTCGACTCGACCTCAATGACCCCCGGCCCGGCCGGCATTTCCGTATTCGGTTCGCCTTCTATTGCGTGCGGCTCGGGGCTACTGTCCTGCTCAAGGCTGCTTTCGGGCTCGGGACTACTCTCCGTGCTCTGCCTAACTTCTTCACTTGCCGGCTCGGCGATTGCGGTCTCCGTGACCAACTCCGGGGTGCGCTCTGATTTTCCGTTCCGGCGAAAGAGCCCGAAGCCGGAGCGGATTCCGCCTAACGCCAAATCGAGCGCCCAACGCCACCACGGGAGTTTCTCTTTCTCCACTTGCACTATCCTGACCCGACCGATCCCCTAGCTCCCCGTAGTTTGTTCTCTTCAAATTATCTGCTGCGTTTCAGGGTTTGTCTCACGCGGGCCGAACCGTCGTCAACGGCATTTGCATGGCGTCGCGCACCTCAATCATGGTCTGCTCGGCGCGGGCCTCGGCGCGCAGCGAACCCCTCTTGAGAATCTCGACCGCCTGCTTCTCACTCGTGGCTGCACGGCGTTGCTGAATCGGCTCAAGGATCCTGACCAGCGAGTCGGCAGCCCAGCCCTTGCATTCGATGCAACCGATTCCTGCCGAGCGGCAGCCCTCGTAAACCTTGGCCAAGGTCTCGGGCGTTGAGAAGACCTTGTGCAGATCGCCGACCGGGCATTTGTCCGGATCGCCAGGATCGGTGCGGCGGATGCGCGCCGGGTCGGTGACCATGGTCTTGAACTTCTGACGAACAACAGGCTCTGGGTCGCTCAAGAGGATGGTGTTGCCGTAGCTCTTGGACATCTTGCGGCCATCGGTGCCGGGAAGCTTGGGCGAGGGCGTCAGCAGAACCTTGGGCTCGGGGAGAACTTCACGGTCGCCATCGTTGGCTGCCGCAGGGAGCTTGTAGAACTGGTTGAACCGCCGCGCCAGCTCGCGCGTGAGCTCCACGTGCGCCTGCTGATCCTGGCCCACGGGGACGAAGTCTGGCTGGTACAACAAAATATCCGCGGCCATCAGCACCGGGTAACCGAGGAATCCGTAAGTGGTGAGGTCCTTGCTGGCGAGATTTTCCTGCATCTCCTTGTAGCTGGGCACGCGCTCAAGCCAGCCGAGCGGCGAGATCATTGCGAGGTCAAGGAAGAGCTCACTGTGCTGCTTTACACGGCTCTGCAAAAAGAGCACGCTTCGTTCGGGGTTGAGGCCGGCGGCGAGATAGTCCATCATGACTTCGATGGTGTTGGAATCGATCTTGCTGGGGTCGGCGTAGTCGGTGGTGAGAGCATGCCAGTCGGCGATGAAGAAGTAGCAAT
>CAYOVE010000285.1:0-3972 GCA_964407295.1 uncultured Occallatibacter sp. | reverse complement strand
GTGCGCGATCTCATCCACGGCAAGGCCCTGCCGCGATTTGCGCATCAGACACAAGCCGCAGGTACCTTCGATGTTGTTGCCGGCCCTGACGGCCGCTATGTCTTCTCTTCCAACGAATACGGTACAGTCGATGGGCAACGCGGCAGTGTCGGAGTGATCGCGACTTACATCGATCGGCACGGCCGAGTGCTCGATCCGAAAACAATTGGCCAGATTGCGGTTGGCGACGTGGTGCCGAGCTTGAGTATTTCTCCTGATGGAACGCGTTTGTATGTCGCGTCGGAGTTGATCCGCGCGCAGAACTCGCACTCCATAGCCGGTAGTGGGAATCCGCGGCTCTCGAAAAGTGATTGCGTTCAACGTCAAGGTACTCCTCCGCGCCCGAATGGGTATATCTCGGTGATCGATGTGCATCGTGCGGTTGCGCTAAGTGACTCCCCCATCCTCGCCAGAGTGGCATCGGGATGCTCCCCTGTGCGGCTGGTAGAAACTGCCGATGCGCGAGAGCTCTTCGTCTCTGCGCGAGGCGACAATGCCATCCTCGCATTCGATCCCGCGCTTCTTGAGACCGATCCCGAACATGCCTTGCTGCGGTCGATTCCCTCCGGTGGTACGGCGCCGGTGGGAATGCGCCTCCTTCAAGGCGATCACATGCTCGCCGTAGCGAACTCGAATCGCTTTGTCGATTTGAACGGCAATCTCGCGATTCTCGGCTTATCGGTCGATCCTCAAGACACAAAGCCATTGCTTCTGTCTGCCGGCCGCTTCCCGCGTAACCTAAGTCTCAGTTCCGACGGGATGACCTTGTACCTCACGAACTACACATCGCGTAGCCTCCAGGTGATCGGAGTTCCGCAGCATTGAGACGGCGGCTCTCCAGGTCTGTCTCCACGCGTCGCCTTTCGCTCGGATGTCCAGGAGCTGCGCGACACGCGCGCCGCATGCTTTGCATTCTTCCCCCACTCGCGGTGCAACCGGAGATCGCAAGCAAATCCCGCAATACGTGATGCCTGTCGTGGCAGAAACCCATCCGAAACGGATGGTACCCGAAGGAACGGAGGTCATAACCGAATAGAAATACAGCTCAGCCATAGTAGATCCTTTAATCGACGAGTTCCGTCGTAGGGACGAAGAAGCCAATGACTTCACCGCCAGCGCGAACTCGCGACAGGCGTGTTCACGAACTATCGTTGGCAAAAAGCAATGACGGACAGGCTTTCCAAAAGAAAAAGCCCGCTTACCGGAAGCGGGCGGCACGAGAGAAACAATGTGAATCTACATCGCACCCTTCGCGCGCAGCGCTCCGGCCGGGAAACCAGAGAGAGATATAAAACAACAGCGCGTGCGGTAGATGCGGAACATGAGACGAAGCTACGCGAGGTCTATCCGCATGTCAACACCCGATTGACATATGCGAGAACCTCGGCTACCGTAACAGCTATGTCGCCCGCCTCACGCACCGCTTGTTGTCGCTACAACTGGTAAGCAGCGGAGTGCGCTGTTGCGTCGGGCGATATCCCCTCACCCCGCTCTGGTCCTCTCAACCATTCCCCGAAACTAACCTCGCTTGAAGGTTGCTGGGACGGTGTGCGCGCATCGGCGAGTAGCCCTCTCGACCGCACCCACGAGAACGCAACGAGCGTGTTCTCGAAGAATCAGCGCCGGAGCGATCGCCTTTGAGTCTTCCAGCATCATTCAGACCTGAAATTCATTGAGGAAATGAACGTGCACAAACAAGTTTGCAACATTGCCTTATTGTTTGCTCTCCTGGCAGGCGTCATCAACGCTTGGAGCTTGAGTCGTCCCCAGGAGCCTGCAGGAGCGATCACTGCTGAAGATCTGGAGTCCGTGCATGACTCGATCGCACCTGTTCTGTCTCCCGATGGATCGAAGTTTGCCCTTGTCCTGGAAGGGCAAATATTTCTTCTTCCCGTCAGCGGTGGCTGGCCCAGCCTGTTGACGTCGACTCCTGGCGGGAAATCTGAGGTCGCGTGGGCACCGGATTCGCATTCGATTGCGTACGTTTCAGATGGTTCGATTTGGGTTGTGCCTGCGCAGGGAGGACAGCCTAAGAGGTTGACAGACGGCACACCCGGCCCAGGCGATCCCCGCGTTGCTCGCGACCATTCGCCCAAGTGGAATCCACGCGGCAATTGGATCTTGTTTCAATCGGGACGCAGTGGCCAAAACGAGCTTTGGGTTGTCAGTGCAGATGGTCATTCCAAAAACTATCTGGCAACAACCGAGACCTATCTGGGACCTGAGCATCTTGGCGATCAGCCGACAACCGATGGAGACGGACTTGCAGGTGGCCTGTTCTATCCCGATCCGGCCTGGTCGCCGGATGGGACCCACCTCACGTACACCGAGCGCTCGCGCGAATTCTTTGCAGGTAAACTGAAGCTGCTTGACTTCGACTTGGCGATCGGTAGAGCTGCCTCCGCGCCAATCGACTTATACACGGCACTTCCGGACAGAGGCGGAGCTTGGGCCATTGACAAGGTAAGTTGGTCGCCCGACGGCGAGTCGCTGGCTTTCACCCTGCAGGATACCGGCTGGGACAAGATCTATCTCCTCAGCACACGGGGGGGTAAGCCACGACAGCTCACGTTCGGCGAATCCGAAGACGCCACGCCGATCTTCTCTCCGGATGGTAAGGCCATCGTCATTCAGTCAAATCGTGATGCTCCGGAAGAGCGTCATCTGTGGCTTGTGCCGCTCGATGGCTCGAAGCCAAGTCGGGTAACAGATTCAGCGGGGATCGAATCCTCTCCTCAATGGTCTCCGGATGGAAAGCAACTCTTCTTTCTGCGCTCTGCACCGTTCGAATCGCCGGATCTTTATGTCGTCACGCCCGGAAGTAAAAGCGCGCCAAGGGCCTTAACACGCACATTGCCGCAGAATTTCGCCGCTCTGAGCTGGAAGGCGCCGGAACTCGTTCATTTCAAGGGCAACGGTGGTCTGCCTCTCTCCGGAGTGCTCTATTACCCGCCGGGATACACGCCGGGCAAGCGTTATCCAGCGCTTCTCTGGGTACATGGTGGTCCCGAGGGTCAAGACCTATTGGGCTTTTCGCCGCTCTCGCTGTACTTCGCACAAGACGGATATCTGGTCTTTCATCCCAATTACCGGGGTGGCACCGGATATGGCGAGAAGTTTCGCAATTTGAACGTCGGCGATTCCGGCGGAGGAGAGGTGCAGGATGTGGGTGCTGCGGCGCGCTATCTTATCGATCGCGGAATCGTGGATCCCGCACGGATCGCAATAGGCGGCACGAGCCACGGTGCGACAATGGTGCACTATGCTGTCACCAAGCTTCCGGATTTGTGGACGGCTGCAATTTCGTTTGGCGGTGCCGTCAATCGTGCCACCTTCCTCGAGCGGACGAATCGAAATTCCGAAATCCGCTGGGAAATCAAGATGGGAGGCACGCCCGAGGAAAAGCCTGAGGCCTATCGGCAGACCAACATCATCCCGGATGTGCCGAAGATCAAGGCCGCACTGCTCATCCAATATGGAGCGGCCGATCCGCAATTGCCGCCATATGAGTCGGAACAACTGATCGGGGCGTTGAAGAAAAACGGAAAGCCTTTTCTGGCTTATGCCTATCCTGGTGAGTACCACGAATTCTCAAAGCCGGAAGACAGAATTGACGTCTGGATTCATCAACGTATGTTCTTGCGTCGGTTTCTTCTGTCAACGCGGGGGACAAGCAGCACAGGGCTGCAAGAAATCGACCTCGACGCGAAATGAAGCGAACCCATCATCGATGTCAACTGCCTCCAGCGCACGAGTCCAATCGCGCACAGTCGATAGCCGTCTACTCGTGCAACGGTGACGTGAGAAGCGCCATAGTCTACCAGCACCCGGAAGGAGAAATCATTCGCAGCGCGCTAAACGCACGGCACATTGCGCGGCCCACCGTGCCAGACGACAATCAGGCAAGTGCTTGAACCTAGGTAGAGTGGTTTC
>CAYOVE010000284.1:0-4004 GCA_964407295.1 uncultured Occallatibacter sp. | reverse complement strand
TGGGCAAGGCGCAGACCGCCGTCGAGGATCTCTCAAGCCAGAGCGAAAAGCTGCGCAAGGTTTTGAGCCAGTAGCAGCCGCACCTTTGCCGCGTGATCTCCACGACCCACAGCTTCGCGAACCTCGAGTTCCTCGCGCCGTAGGCGCAGTGTTGGGTAGCCCCGCGCTTCAGCGTGGGGAAAGCTGGTTGTGTCTGACTTCGGAGTCCCGTAGGGACGGCGCTCGATGGAGGCCGACCTCTCCAGCTTGATTCGAAAATCAATCGTTAATTTTTTCGTTCGACCAGGTAGCGGGCGACGGCCTTGAGGCCGTTGGCTCGGCTGCCATACGGATCGAGCGCGGCGAAGGCTTCGTCGACAAGTTGCGCTGCATCGCGAAGGCTCTGCTCAACGCCGTAGACGGCGGGCCATGTGGCTTTCTCTGTCGCTGCATCCTTGCCGGCGGTCTTGCCGAGCTGCGCCGAGTCGACCGTCATATCGAGCACATCATCGACAATTTGGAATGCGAGGCCGGCTTTGCGGCCGAAGCGGTCGAGACGCGCAACGTCGTCTGCCGTGGCTCCGGCGTAGACGCCGCCGGCAACGACGCTGACGCGGATGAGCGCGCCGGTCTTGGCGCGATGGATGGCCTCAACCAGCTCGGGCGTGGGTTTGAGGTGCTCGCTTTCAATATCGAGGACCTGGCCGCCGATCATGCCGTCAACGGTGCCGACAGCCTGGGCGACGAGGCCGACAATCTGAATGGCTGCGGCGGGCGGACATTCAAGGCCTGCGAGTACTTCGAAGGCGCGAGTCTGGAGCGCGTCGCCGGCGAGGATGGCGATGGCTTCGCCGAAGACGACGTGGCAGGTGGGCTTGCCGCGGCGCAGGTCGTCGTTGTCGAGTGCTGGCAGATCGTCATGGATGAGCGAGTAGGTGTGGAGCATCTCCAGGGCCGCGCCAAGCTTTTCTATTCCCTTTGGAAGAACGCCTGCTATGGCCATCGAAGCCTGCATGGCCAGCACCGGACGAAGACGCTTGCCGCCGGCAAAGACGGAGTGGCGCATGGCGCCGTGGATCGAAACAGGAACCGTGTCCGCGGAGGGGATCAGGACTTCGAGCGCGTGGTCGGTAAGATCTGCGCCTTCCTGAATCAGCGATTTGACGTCTGCCGGCATTGCAATCATGTTAGACGAAAACGGCGCCGGCGGAGCTCATATCGCGAGAGGGCGATGAGCAACAAGGCGCTGAGGACGGTGAGCCAGCGCCCGGCAACATCGCCGGGAGACGTGGTCCAGTCGACAGTGAGATCGATGGGGCCTTGCGGAACAGGCACGGCGATGAGGCCGTCGTTGCGATCTACGACCGCTGAGCTACCGTTACCGGTGAGGACCTGCCCGTTGAGACGGATAAACCATGCGGGATACCGTTCGAGATGGAGCACCAGGTAGCCAGCGTGGGGGATCCGCGCAGTGATGCGACGGTGCTCGGGATTGAGCCGGGCGCCTCCGGCCCAGGTGAAGGCTGCCTGGCAGGTGTTTTGATCGGGCGCCCACGCGGGATTCGCGTCGGGATCGTCAGGATCGGGCTTACCGAACACGATGTTGGGGTCGGTCACAAGGCAGGCGTCGGGAAATCCGGTTGGCACAGTACTGATGTCGCCGTTGGGCGGCTCGTACTCGTACATGCCCTCAAAACCCGCGCCGGAATGGTAGCCGACCAGCATGGATGCGACGGTGTCCTCGGGATAGCAAACCTGGAAGAATGCTGTTCCGGCGTAGATGGTTGCGCCGACGAACAGGACAGTGAAGACAGCAAGAATCGCGCCCCGAGCAATGCGGGCGTCGCGACTCGCGGGCCAAAAGGCGGCAACGACAAAGATCGCCATGGGCGCTTCAACGGCCTCAAGCCAGCGCCACGGGTACTGCAAAAAGGGCATTTGAGGCAGCGTGTGCCAGACCGGCCGCGAAATGGGAAACAGAAGAAACAAAACGACGATGGGAATCGCGGCGAGCGGAATGATTTCCGGTTTTGGAAAAGAGCGGCGGAGATAGCAGACGATGGCCGCGACGAGAGCGACGGCGATCATGGAGACGGCAATCCAGGAGACTTGGTGCAGGACTGCGTCGTGCAATGCCAAGACCGGATTCGCGTGGCGCGAGAAGAGCCAGTTGTTTTCGAAGTTGAAGCCGGGATCTTCGGTGGCCTGGTTGATGTCGACCCAATGGCGTTGGAGGGTTGCGGGCACCCAGTAGATGGCGGCGAGACCGAGGCCGAGAACGGTTGCAACGGCAGCGCGAAGCAACGGCGCCCAGGATTTGTTGACGATAGCCCAGAGAAGCGCGATGCCCACGAGCAGGTAGCCGGCGATCACACCGAGCGGAAGATTGGAGAGCCATGCGCCGGCAAGAGCGATAGCAAGTGGCGTTGTTGATCCGTCGAATGCGCGGCGAAAAAGCGATGCCGAGGGAAAACGATCGCGCAGAACGAAGAGAAGGATGAGCGGAAGCCAGAATCCTCCGGCGAATTCAGGGAATGCGCAGCGCTCGTAGCCGGTGAAGAGCGTGAAGCCGGAGAAGATTGCGACGCATCCGGCGAGAGTGGCGGGGGCGTCGTCGAGCGCTTCGAGCGCCAACGCGCGCGTAGCCAGGCCGGTTGCGGCAAAGATGATGAAGGTGAGCGCGATGGGCGCGAGATTCCAGGAGAGTACAGCGCCGAGCGCCGCGCCCAGCATCCATGTGAGCGGCGGATAGAAGACGAAACGTGGCTCGCCTGCTCCGTAGTTCGCGCTGGGTGTCCAGTGGGGATAAAGAATGCCGTGTCGCCATGCGTTGAGGCAGTCGAACCAGGAGACAAGATGCACATTGAAGTCGTGGCCGCAGGAGCTGCCGCGAATGAATTGAGGGATCATGGCGACAGTTGCGGCCAGAACAATCACGGCCGGACCGGCGAGATTCCCCGGTCTCCAAACGCGAGAGACCGGGGGCACCCGCGGATTTGTTTCGGCCGCTGGTGTTCCCTGTTCCCTATTCCCTAATCCCTGTTCTCTCATGGCAGCAGCCGTAGTGTATGTGTGGTTTGCGCCGCGACTGCGGCAGGCGTGAATGGCAGCGCAAAAGTAGTTCCGTTGTACCAGTCGTTCCACTGGTCGCGGAAATAGGGGCTGAACGGATTGCTGCTCTCGCCAAGGACGATGTTTTCAGTCGAGCCGTCGATGTTGCTCCAGTCCATGGTGAAGCGCTGCGAAGGACCGAAATCGCGGCCCACCTGCTTGACGGTTGTGGCGTCGCCACTTTGCGGTTGAGGTCCCGTTCCGGCGATGCGGCCGATGAAGGGCAGAAACGCGGCGAACGGGTGCTCGATGTCGACGACGTGCCAGCGTCCGTACGTCCAGTGCGAAACGTCGAGCGATGCTCTTCCGTCGCTCATTCCCTTGCGCACCGCGGCGGTGAGAAGCGCGTTCCAGTCCTGGTAGGCGGGCGGGAGCCACTCCGGCTTGGCGTGCATCACAATTTCTTCTTCAGCAAACGCGGACTCGTCCCAGTGATAGTCGCCGGCAAGCTTGCCGAGTTTGGGCTCGAGAATCATGGGCCAGAGCGCGGCACGGGTTTGGGTAACGATCGACGCGGCGGCGGAGTCGGTGGTGAGGCGGCCATCCCAACTGCGCATCAGGTCCGCGGCCTGGCGCATCCGCGCGTCGCCGTTGCCTTCGGGACCCGGTGTGTGATCGATGGCGTAGGCGAAACGATGGCCCATCTCCTGATCGACCTCGCTGTAGACGTCAGTTTGCACGGCGAGCAGGTCGGCAGGAGTGAGATGGTCACGGCCGTCTAAAGATTTATAAATGCGCTCGATGCGATAGGGATCGCCCCACTCGCCGGTGATCGGATAAGGCGATTTGTCGGTGGTGACGCGAGCGTTGGCGGTGGCCAGAAACCCCGATGGAGGATCGACGGCGCTGGGCATCGCGTCGAGGGGGATGTAGCCCTGCCACTCGTGCGCTTGGTCGTGGATGGGCGCATCGGC
>CAYOVE010000283.1:0-4019 GCA_964407295.1 uncultured Occallatibacter sp. | reverse complement strand
ACACCGCGGAGCCGCTGCGCCACGGAAATGAGATTCTGACGCCGAATCTCTCCGGTCAACTCATGCCGGGGGCCAAGGTAATCTCGGTCTTTTTGAGTGCCCACACCGACCCCCACGCAGCCGAGCCTTCCGCCCTCAAGATCCAGATCTACCGGGACGGCAAGCCGCTCGGCGGCGAGCCGATGACTGTGCCTCAAACGAGCGGATCGGAATTCGCCTCGTATTTGAACAGTTTTTCCATCAATCCACCCGTGAACGGCGTTTATGAGGTGAGGGCAGTCCTTAGCCAGGGCGGCAAGAGCACGGAAACCGGTACCACGTTCGAGGTGACGGGCGGCCAGCAGTCCGGTGACATAGAGATCGCCTCGGTGCTTGATGCGCCGCTTCCCGCTCATCCCTCCGGGCCGCTGGCCATCACCATTCCGGCCAACCCGATCGAGCGCCCCTCAGTGGACGAGATCAACTCCATCCTCGCGGATGCAACCAAATACGCAATGACGTACCGGGATTCCTTGCCCAATTTCATGTGCGAGCAAGTGACCGATCGATATATCTATCGCGCCAACCTGGGCGGAAAAGGCCAGTGGGATCATAAAGACAAATTCACTGAATTATTGACCTATTTCGAGCACGAGGAAAACCGCAGCTTGCTGGAAAGGGAACAGAACGGCTCAACCAGCAGCGATGACACGGAGAATCCTCGCGGCGCCAGCTCAGACGGGGAGTTCAGCTTTACGCTTTCCGGCATCTTCCGGCCCGCGTCCAAGGCGGATTTTCAATGGAAGGAAACCGGGGTGCTGGGAGACGGTACAGTGCAGGTCTTCGACTATCGCGTCGCGCAGGAAAACTCGACGTTCAATCTCCGGGCGAGCGCCACCGATGTCGTTACGGTCGGCTACCACGGCCAGGTGTATATCGATACCGTGACCCGGATGGTGCGGCGCATCACGAAGACGGCAGACAATGTGCCGCCCAAATATCCCATCCAGGGGGCTTTGGTCAGCGTGGACTACGACTTTGTGGTTCTCAACAACCACGACTATATGCTGCCCATCAGCGCGCAGGTCATTTTGAAGAAGGGCCGCAGCGAACTGGACATGAACCAGATCGACTTTCAGAACTTCCGCCGTTTCGGTTCCGATACGCGCATCGTCAATGACGGTTCCGTGGCGAAACCCTGAGCGGAGTCGAAGGACTTCGCTCATAGGGTGTGAGGCAGGATGTCTGTGCGAGCGTCACGCGAGCGTCTGCTGCATGCAATGCTGGCGGAGAGGGAGGGATTCGAACCCCCGATACCCGTAAAGGTATGCCTGATTTCGAGTCAGGTGCATTCAACCGGGCTCTGCCACCTCTCCGCGCTGGCCGTCGCTTCAAGAAGCCGTCTTCAGTGCGATGCGACGCGCACACGACCTCGTTCCGGCGAGACAGAAACACCGGCCTTCGCTAGTTTAGCGGCAAACCAGCCCCGCCTGCAACGCGATGCCTGCGGCGGGCGGCTCAGAGAAGTTACAATCACAGTTTCCGGTTCGCACCTAACCCATGGGTGTATCTTTTGCTTTGGTCACGACTGTGCCAAAGGGACGTGGCGGACTGGCGAACGGACCCTCGGGGAGCGAGTTCTTGACAATGGAGTTCCACATTGCGCGCAAGGCCCGGGAGCGATACGGTTTCGCGGACTCCCTCTTCTCTTACAACGGCAATGTGATCCTCGCCAACTTGCCCGCTTGCCGGGAGTTCGCACACCGTATGAATCAGGTGCGCGACGTCCAGAAGCATCCCGAACTGGCGGTTCACGCGGGCCAGCTTTTTGCCATGGGGCTCATCGACGAAGCCAGCCATGTACTCATGGCGCGCTACCGCGAGCAATTCGATCCCCAGGTGATGACCGCTGCGCTTGACTGGTTTGGCGCGCAGGTGGGAACGGACAATCTCGACAAGATGTTACTCGTCTTCGTGGAGCAGTTCCCAGGCCAGAGCGTGATGCGCGGAAAGGAGACGCCGGCGCAGTGGCTCGCGGGAGAGACGGCCGGCATGCCCCATCGTGCCGCTGCACTTGAAGAGCTGCTCCTGCTCTGGACGGCCAATCGCAATGAAGCGTTCAAGCCATTTGAGGAGCTGTTCGAAGACCGGACTTTGGCGGAGAAGACCGTCTACCGAAAGGTAACGGCGCAAATGCCGGAGTATTTCGCTTCGCGGCCGCTGATTCCGTTGCCGGGAGCGAAGGCAGTCAGCCTGCTCGATCTCTTGCGCGCTCCTGCGCTGCGCTCACCAAAGTCGCTCAGCGATCAACTGGAGATCATTCGCCAGCTTTGGAAGCCTCTGATCGGCGACACCCTGGAACGCTTCCTTCTGATGGCAAGCGAAGTTCTCCGCGAGGAGGAACTGGCTGTCTGGGCGCAATTTAACCCGCCGGGAACAACACGGCGCGGACCCCAGCAGTGGCCGTCATTTGTGAGCCGCGCCGAGGTCCCAACCTTCGGCGATCCGATGAATGAATACGAGAAGTTTTCGCCTGACCAGGCGTGGATGCCCGGCGCGGTGCTGATGGCCAAGAGCACCTACGTGTGGCTGGCTCAACTCAGCCGCTGGCATGGCCGGCACATCGGCCGGCTCGATGAGATTCCTGACGAAGAACTGGCGGCCCTCGCTCATCGCGGCATCAATTCTCTCTGGCTCATAGGCGTGTGGGAACGCAGTCGCGCTTCGAAGACCATCAAGCAGCTCTGCGGCAATCGCGATGCCGTCGCCTCGGCCTACTCGCTCTTTGACTACCGTATTGCCGACGATTTAGGCGGCGAGCCGGCGTACATCAACCTGCGCGACCGCTGCTACAGGCACGGCATACGCCTGGCCAGCGACATGGTGCCCAATCACATGGGCATTGACTCGCCCTGGGTCATCGAGCACCCGGAGTGGTTCATCTCGCGCTGGGATTCGCCCTATCCCGCCTACACGTTTAACGGCCCCGATCTCTCGCACGACGGCCGCGTGGAAATCAAGATCGAAGACCATTATTACGAGCAATCCGATGCCGCCGTTGTGTTCAGGCGGCGCGACAAGGCCACCGGCGAAACGCGCTACATCTATCACGGCAACGACGGCACTAGCTTTCCCTGGAACGACACCGCGCAGCTCGATTATCTGAATGCCGCCGTGCGCGAGCAGGTGATCCAGACCATCCTGCATGTCGCCCGCCTGTTCCCGGTGATTCGTTTTGATGCCGCGATGACATTGGCCAAGCGGCACTTTCATCGCCTCTGGTTTCCAGGCCCCGGTTCGAGCGGCGCCATTCCTTCGCGCGCCGAATACGGCATGAGCCAGGCGGACTTCGATCGCGCCATGCCGCACGAGTTTTGGCGCGAGGTCGTCGATCGCGTCGCCGCCGAGGTTCCCGGCACGCTCCTGCTGGCCGAAGCTTTCTGGCTCATGGAGGGCTACTTCGTTCGCACGCTGGGTATGCATCGCGTCTACAACAGTGCCTTCATGATCATGCTGCGCGACGAGGACAACGCCAAGTACCGCTCGGTCATCAAGAACACACTCGAATTCGATCCCGACATCATGAAGCGCTACGTCAATTTCATGAGCAACCCTGACGAGCGCACTGCCATCGACCAGTTCGGCAAGGGTGACAAATGCTTTGGCGTAGCGGCCATGATGTCCACGCTGCCCGGTCTGCCCATGTTCGGCCACGGGCAAATCGAGGGATTCACTGAAAAATACGGCATGGAATACCGCTGGCCGCGATACGAGGAGAATCCTGATCGCGCGCTGGTCGAGCGGCATGAGCGAGAGATTGCCCCGCTGCTCAAGCGGCGCTGGTTGTTTGCCGAGAGCAGCAACTTCCTGCTCTACGATTTCTTCAGTCCCAACGGCTCCGTGAATGAGGATGTTTTCGCGTACTCCAACCGCAACGGCGGCGAGCGCGCGCTGATTGTCTACAACAACCGCTACGCCAATGCGCACGGCACCATCGATTTCTCCGCGGCATATGCCGACAAGGGTTCGGGCCGGCTCGA
>CAYOVE010000282.1:0-4035 GCA_964407295.1 uncultured Occallatibacter sp. | reverse complement strand
AGTTCCTATGACGTCGTTTCCATTGCAGTCCCGGTCTATTCATTCCGTTCTTTTAATTCGCGGAACCTTTAACCGCCTGAAGGCCCTGACGCTGGTCGTCCTGGGCCTGTTCGCCGTCATGGCTGTCTGCGGCACAGTCGCCTCGGCCCAGCTGGAAACCGGCAAGATCTCCGGGACCGTGCTGGACCAGACGGGAGCCGCTGTCCCCGGAGCATCCGTAGCGGTCAAGAATCTCGGCACGAACTCCGTGCGCAATACCGTCTCCTCGCCCACGGGTGCCTACCAAGTCTCTGGACTATCGCCGGCCATTTACCAGGTCATGGTCACCGCCGCGAGCTTCAAGCCTTACACTGCGACAGTCGAAGTGACCGTCGGCGGGCAAGCGACCGTTGACGCCAAGCTCTCGGTAAGCGCCGCCGTGACTGAAGTGCAGGTAGTGGGCGAAGGCGGCGCCGAGGTCAATACCCAGACCCAGGAGCTGTCGCAGATTGTCGACTCACAGCAACTCGCAGCGCTGCCCAGCCTGACCCGCAATCCGTATGACTTCGTCTCGATCTCGGGCAACGTTTCGAGTGGCGACAACACGACAAATAGTTCGAATAGCGGCCAGAACCTGACTAACCGTGGCGTCGGCTACGCGATCAACGGACAGCGCGAATCGGGCACAGAGATTCTGCTGGATGGCGCCGAGAATGTGTCCATCTTCAGCGTTGCCGTGGGCGAAGACATCCCCATGGACTCAGTGCAGGAATACAGCGTCCTGACCAACAACTACTCGGCCGAATATGGCCGAGCTTCCGGCGGCGTTGTGAACGTGACCACCAAAGCCGGTACCAATAGCATCCACGGCTCTGCCTGGGGTTACAACCGCCTCTCCGCTTACACCGCCAACACCTATGCCAACGACGCTGCTAATTGGGCTGCAGGCCCAGGCAGCGATCTTGCGGTTTGCGGGGGTCCGACCAGCTCCAATCCCTGCCCTGACCCGAAAGGCAAGTACACCCGCAACCAGTTCGGTTATGCGGCGGGCGGTCCCATCATCAAGAACAAAGTCTTTATCTTTGAAAGCACGGAGTGGACACGCGTTCGCTCGGCGGCCACTGAGAGCGAGGAAATCTTCGATCCAGGTTTCATCGCGCTGTTGCCGGCCAATATTCAGGCTTACTACAAGACCTACGGCCAAACGACGCTCAAGTCCGCCGGCACGGCCGCTACGGTGGGTGACATCGTAAACACATGCGAATTCGGTTCGACGTCGACAACGGCTTGTGTGGACCCGACCCCCTTTCCCATGGTCAACGGGGAGACTGCGATCCCAACAACGCAAGCGGTCTTCGACACCGTCAACTTCACAGCCCCCTTTGATGCGGGCGGCGGTATCCCGGAAAATGCATACGACCTGGTAGGCCGCGTCGACTATAACCCGACCGATAAGACCCAGATGTTCTTCCGCGGCGCCCGCGAAAACGAAAACCAGTTCGTCGGATCGGATGCGTACTCCGCCTACCCGCAATACGACGTAGGCACAGCTTTCGCGAATCAGAGTTACCTTTTTTCCTTGTCGCACACCTTCAGCCCGAGCGTGTTTCTCTCCGCGAAGGCAAGCTACACCCGCTTCAGCGATATCAATTCGTTCGACGCATCGCTTACCGACACGCCCAACCTGATGTTCGTCTCGCCCACCGACCCGGTGTCCGGCGGCGTGATTCAGATGCCTGGGCTGGAGAACTACAGCGAACCAGGCGAGGGAGGCCTGCCCTACGGCGGACCCCAGAACACCATTCAATACGAGCCCGATCTCTCCTGGACCAAGGGCAAGCACTCCATGCGCTTTGGCTGGCTGGGCACTTACATCCAGATGAATGTGGCCTACGGCGCCTACGCGCAGGCCGTCGAGCAGCTAGGAGCTGACTTTGTTGACAGCATGAGCGACATGGTCAACTCCACCGGCAACGAGAACGGCGCACAATTGGTCAGTTTTCAAGCTCGCGTCAATCCCCAGGGCAAGCTCCCCTGCGCCCTCGATATCTACGGGAACGAACCGGACCCGATTCCCTCTTCCTGCCTCGTTCAGCCGCCACTGCAATCCGCTTCCTACGCCCGCAGCTACCGTTACAAGGATTGGGCGACCTATGCGCAGGATAGCTATAAGCTCACACCCAGGTTGAACCTCGATTTCGGCCTGCGTTACGAGCACTACGGCGTGCAGCACAACAATAATCAGGCTCTGGATTCGAACTTCTACTTTGGCTCGGGTTCCAATCTTGAGGAGCAGGTTGCCAGCGGAGGCGTTTTCACCACAAAAAACAGCCCCATCGGCGAATTCTGGAAGCCGCGCTGGGGCACGCTCGCGCCACGCATCGGCTTCGCTTATGACGTTTTCGGCAATGGACGCGACAGCATTCGCGGCGGCTACGGCATAAGCTACGAGCGCAACTTCGGCAACGTGACATTTAACGCCAGCTTCAACCCGCCGGCCAGCGCCGTCATCAGTGATGTGTGCTCGGCCCAGGATGCAAGCTGCGCCTACGCCGTGACCAACCAGGATCTCGGGCCCCTTGGCGTCTCCGGCCCGGCAGCGGCTATGCCCCCGGTTGAGCTTCGCCATCTTGACCAAAATATCCAAGTGTCGCAAACCCAGTTCTGGAGCTTTGCCTTCGAGCACCAGCTCACGCACGGCACGGTGGTCGAGGTCAGCTATGGCGGCGCCAAAGGTGACCACCTCTACGATCTGGCCAATGTAAACCAGGCCGGAGCTGCTCAGGTTTACCTCGGCCAACCGCTGGTCATTGGCGATGCCTGCTCAAATTCCGGCTACGTGAACAACACGTTGGACGCCCAGTATATTGCCGATGGGGAGACTGCGACGCAGGCCGGGCTTGATGCTTCAGAGTGCCTGACCCGCCCGACGCAGCAATATACGAACATCAACATGCGCGGCAGTTCGGCTGGCAGCGCCTACAACGCCCTGAACGTCAAATTCCAGACACAAAACCTCCACGGCACTGGCCTCAGCATCGTCGGAAACTACACCTGGTCGCGTTCGCGCGACGACCTGAGCTCAACCTTTGGTGACAGCCTGCAGGGCGGCTCGGGCTATATCGGCTCCTTGGGTTACACTTCTTTGGCGGATCCGCACCTCGATTGGGGCCCGTCCGATTTCGATCAGCCCCAACGCATCGCGCTGGCCCCCATCTGGGAGACCCCGTGGTTTAAGCACGGAGATACCTTCGAGCGCGAGGCACTGGGAGGCTGGAATATCTCAGGTATCTATACCGCACGCAGCGGCGTTCCGTTCTCAGTCTATGACTACAGCAACGACGAAACTTACTACACGGTACCTCGCTTGACGCCTGCCACACCCTTCACCAGTCACAATGTCAGCAAGAGTCCGAAGGTGGTCGGCACCAACCTGTTCAATGGCCTGAACATTCCGCTTCCAGTGCCCAATTCTTCTGTCAGCCCAACATTGGGTATTTCCGACTTCGGGCCGTTCCCGGCGAACATGATGCACCGGAACGAGCTTCGCGGACCGGGCGGATGGAATGCCGATGCCGCGGTGCAAAAGGACTTCCCGATCACGGAACGGGTTGGCTTGCAATTCCGTGCCGAGGGTTTCGACTTTCTCAACCACCACGACTATTTTGTGAACACCACGACGCTGGATTACCCCAGCGGCGCGGCTCTCTATGTGAACGAGCTCAAGGGCGGTCTCGGTTCGCTCGCCGAAGGCGGCAACCACGATCAGCGCCGCTTCGGGCAGTTCGCGCTGAAGGTCACCTTCTAACGTTTTACGCAAAGCTGAAACACTGAGGGCGTCCGCCACGGCGGACGCCCTCAGTGTTTGTGAATGACGAATCGGTGCGCGCCTCAGCGCTTCTTTTTTGTCTTCGCTTTGAGTATTGGTTTTTTGGCGCGAGGTTTTGGGATCGTAGCCTTGCGGACCTTTGCGGGCGGTGTCTTCTTAGCGGCAGTCGGCTTCTTTGCGATCGCCTTAGCGGGCTTTTTCGCCGGTCCCTTTGCGGCCTTTTTGCT
>CAYOVE010000281.1:0-4043 GCA_964407295.1 uncultured Occallatibacter sp. | reverse complement strand
TGAAGTTCGTGAACATCAACACCGCTGAGTTTGACGCGTACAAAGTGGGCGCGATCGCCGTGGTGGCCGACGCGCGCGTGGCGCTGGAACAAATTGGCGAGGCGCTTGGAGGACACAAAGTGAGCGCGGCGTACGAGGCGGAGATCGCGGAACTGAAGGCGAAGTGGGACGCGGAGGTCGACCGGTTGTTTTATCTAGGCACGGAGTCTTCGCTATCCCAGGTCTCAAAAACGAGACCTGGGGCACCCGTCGGCGACAGGAAGCCGGCGCAGAGCGAAGTGATTGGTGCGATGGGTGAGGCGGCGGGCGAGAAGGGCGTGCTGGTGTCGGCGGCGGGCAGCCATCCCGGCGACCTGCACAAGCTGTGGCGCACGCGCACGCCGAACGGATACCACATGGAGTACGGCTACTCGTGCATGGGATATGAGATTCCCGGAGCGATGGGCGCGAAGATGGCCGACCCGACGCGCGAGGTGTTTGTTTTTCTCGGCGATGGGACGTATCTGATGGCGCCGTCGGAGATCGCGACATCGGTGCAAGAAGGCATTAAGATCGTGATCGTATTGGTTGACAATGGCGGGTTCGCGAGCATCGGGAGCCTGAGCCGATCGCTGGGGCAGGGCGGGTTTGGAACGCGCTATCGCGCACGGGATGCGAAGAGCGGGCAGCTGGATGGCGAACCGCTGAAAGTTGATTTTGTCGCCAATGCGCGCAGCCTGGGCGCACACGCGATAAAGGCCGCAAATCTGGATGGGCTGAAAAAGGCGCTCGATGAAGCGAAAGCGATGGACCGGACGACGGTGATTGTAGTGGAGACGGACACTTCGCAGAGCGTGCCGGGCTACGATTCGTGGTGGGATGTTGCGGTCGCGGAAGTATCAGAGATGGAGAGCGTGCGCGAGGCGAGGGCAAAGTACGAAGAGGCGCGCAAGAGGGAACGGCAGTTTGTGTGATGCGGGGGGCGAGAAGCCAAGGGTCTTGCTATCCCAGGTCTCAAAATCGAGACCTGGGGCACCCGTTGGGAACGGTATTTTGTGTGAGGGCAGCGGAGGGATCTTCCCACCCTAGCCGCAAAGACAAAAGCGCGGCGAGGGTGGGGCACCCGCGCGAACGAAGTTTGTCATTTCGAGTGCGGGCGGGGACGCCCGCACGACAGCCGGCGAGACGCCGGCGCTACATGGGAGATCGGCGGTACATTTCGCGTTCTACGAGGAGGTCAGGATGGAACGGTTGCAGAATTTCATTGAAGGCGATTGGCGCACGTCGAGCGCGAGCGAAACGCTGAACGTGATCAATCCGGCGTCGGCGACGGTGTTGGCGGAGGTTCCCCTTTCGCCGGCGGCGGACGTGAACGCGGCGGTGGAAGTGGCGCAGCGCGCGTTTCTCGAGTGGCGACGGACGCCGGTGGTAGACCGCGTACAGCCGCTGTTCCGGCTGAAGACACTGCTGGAGCAGCACCGTGACGAGCTTGCGCTCTCGATCACCAATGAGTGCGGCAAGACGCTGACGGAGAGCAAGGCGGAGATTTTGCGCGCGGTGGAGAACGTGGAGACGGCGTGCGGGATGCCGATGATGATGCAGGGCACGAACTGCGAAGACATCGCCGCCGGCATCGACGAACACATGATCCGTCAGCCGCTGGGAGTGGTAGCGGCGATTGTGCCGTTCAATTTTCCGGGGATGATTGCGTTCTGGTTCTTCCCTTACGCGGTGGCGGCGGGAAATTGTTTTCTGCTGAAACCGTCGGAGCGCGTGCCGATTACTTCGCAAAAACTGTTTGCGCTGATTCAGGCGGCGGGGTTTCCGCCGGGCGTGATGCAACTGGTGAACGGCGGGCGCGAGACGGTCAACGCGATTCTCGACCATCCGGCGATTCGCGCGGTGAGCTTTGTGGGGTCGACGGCGACGGCCAAGTACATTTACAGCCGGGCGGCGGCCAACGGGAAACGCGCGCAGTGCCAGGGCGGCGCGAAGAACCCCGTAGTGGTGATGCCGGACGCTGATATGGAGATGACGACGAAGATTCTTGCCGATTCCGCGTTTGGTTGCGCAGGACAGCGGTGCCTGGCGGCAAGTGTGGCGATTACGGTGGGCGACGCGCGGCCGAATTTTACTGAGCAGATTGCGGCAGCGGCGAAGAATCGCAAGACCGGATACGGCGCGGCACCTGGCGTAGAAATGGGGCCGGTGATTTCTGCCGAGAGCAAAACGCGAATCGAAGGGCTGATTGCAAAAGGCGAGCAGGCCGGAGCGCGCGTGATTGTGGACGGGCGCGGGAAAAAAGTCCCCGAGTACGAGGACGGATATTTTGTGCTGCCGACGGTGCTTGATGATGTTCCGCCGGATTCCGAGACGGCGCGGACAGAGATTTTCGGGCCGGTGCTGAGCCTGATCCACGCCCAGACCATTGAAGAGGCGATCGCGCTGGTGAATGGGCGGAGCTACGGGAACATGGCATGCATTTTCACGACCGACGGCGCGAACGCACGGCGGTTCCGCTACGAGGTAAACGCTGGAAACGTGGGCATCAATGTTGGCGTGGCGGCACCGATGTCGACGTTTCCGTTTAGTGGATGGGGCGACAGCTTTTTCGGCGACCTGCACGCGCAGGCGCATCACGCGGTGGAGTTTTTTACGCAGACCAAGGTTGTGGTGGAGCGGTGGCCGAAGGAGTGGAGCAGGAAGTTCTAAAAGCAGCTGCTAGCCTCTAGCTTCCAGCCGCTAGCTTTTTCATGCTCGCGCGGGAGCCCGCGGTTCGAGCGGGCGATGCGGCGGAGCTAGAAGCTGGAAGCTAGAAGCTGAATTCGTAAGGAGAACAGATGAAAGAACTGTTGGTGGGGAATGCGCCGTGCTCGTGGGGCACGCTGGAAAATCAGGATCAAAGCCAAGCGATTCCGTTTGGCCAGATGCTGGACGAACTGGTGGAGACGGGTTACACGGGAACAGAGCTGGGCGACTGGGGCTACATGCCGACCGACGCCTCGCGGCTGAGCGAGGAGCTGACCAAGCGCGGCGTTGTCATGTTGGGCGCGTATGTGCCGGTGGCGATGAAGAATCCGGCGACGCACGTGGAGGGTCGACAGAGAGCGGTAAAGACGGCGAAGCTGATTGCCGCTGTTGCGACGACGCAGGCGCCGTACCTGGTGCTGGCGGACGATGCGGGCACCGACCCGGTTCGCACCAATCGCGCAGGGCGCATCAGGCCTGAAGATGGCTTGAGCAAGGACGAGTGGAAGACCTTTGCTCGCGGCGCGGACGAAATTGCGCATGCGGTGTTCGATGAGACGGGATTGCGGACGGTATTTCATCATCATTGCGCGGGGTATGTGGAGACGCCGGACGAGATTGAACAACTGCTGGACAAGACTCACCCGGATCGCCTGGGACTGGTGTTCGACGCTGGGCACTACGTGCATGGGACTGGTACAGAGGACGGCAATCTGTTGCCTGCGCTGGAGCGATTCAAGGAGCGGATCTGGTACATCCATTTGAAAGATCTGGAGCCAAACGTTGCACGGCGAAGCCGCGACAAGGGGTGGGATTACTTTACGGCGATGCGGAATGGGTTGTATCCGGAACTGGGCAAAGGGTGCATCGACTTCCCTGCCCTGTTGCGCTGGCTGGCTGCGCGCGACTACAAAGGATATGCCCTTGTGGAGCAGGATATTCTGCCGGGGATGGGAACGCCGAAGGAGAGCGCGGCGCGGAGCCGGGAGTATCTGAGGTCGATTGAGGCGAGTTTCACGCAGGAGCAGCCTTTAGCTGTTAGCCGTTAGCCTGTACGTGCAGGAGCGCATCGGGTTTTGGGGCAACTGCATTGTGTTGAAAAGCAACCGCAGATCCTTCGACTTCGTCCGCCACGGCGGACTTCGCTCAGGATGACATCGATGTTTTTCAGGAACATTGAAGACACAACACAGGCCACGTTTCGAGAGGGAAAATGAGCGGAAAGAAACTTCATTTCGGAATCATTGGTGCGGGACGGATCGGGAAGGTTCACGCGGAGACGCTGGCGTTCCGGTTGCCGGAGGCGGAGATTGTGT
>CAYOVE010000280.1:2141-4052 GCA_964407295.1 uncultured Occallatibacter sp. | reverse complement strand
GTTTCGGCGTACATCGGTGATGGCGCCAATCGCTGGGCTGCTGCTCCGCTCAAGGACGTCGCGCATCTCTATCGGCTGGCAGTCGAGAACACGGGACCAGGCGTAACGATCTATCACGCCGTGCAGGAAGAAGGCGTGTCGCTGCGCGATATCGCCGAGACGATCGGTAAGGGGTTAAAAGTGCCCGCGAAATCCATCACTCCGGAGCAGGCCGCTGAGCATTTCGGGATATTGGGGCACTTTGCCACGCTGGATATGCCGGCTTCAAGCGAGTGGACGCGCAAGACACTTGGGTGGAAGCCGGTCGGGCCGGGGCTTATCGAGGATTTGGCAAACATGAAGTATTAAACCCTGTCCACCGTCCACCGTTCACCGTCCACCGTCCACCGTTCACCGTTTCTGCAATGCAATCCACGCGTCGATGCGCTGCTCCAGCACGTCCAGCGGCAAGGCGCCCGAGTCGACGACTTGGTCGTGAAAGGCGCGAATGTCGAACTTGTCGCCGAGAGCCTTTTTGGCGCGGTCGCGCAACTCCAGAATCTTCAACTGGCCAATCTTGTAGGCCAGCGCCTGGCTGGGCCATGCAATGTAACGGTCCACCTCGGATTGAATGGTGGGCTCGTCGATGTTGGAGTGGTCGCGGAAATACTGCACCATCTGGTCGCGGGTCCAGCCCTGGGAGTGCACGCCGGTGTCGACGACGAGGCGGATGGCGCGCCACACTTCGTTCTCCAGGCGGCCGTAATCCGAGTGGGGGTCCTGGTACAGGCCGACATCCTTGCCCAGATGCTCGGAATAGAAGGCCCAACCCTCGGTGTAGGCCGTGTATTCCTCAAACTTGCGGAACTCGGGAATCCCGGTCGTCTCCTGGGCAATGGAGATCTGGAGGTGATGGCCGGGAATGCCTTCGTGATAGGTGATGGACTCGACGCTGTAGAGGTTGCGATGTGTCGCGTTGTACGTGTCGACAAACAAGTGGCCGGGGCGGGAGCCGTCGGGCGTGCCCGGCTCGTAGTAAGCGGGCGGCGCGGTCTTCGCCAGGTAGTCGGGAATCGTGGCCACTTCAAGCGGCGCCTTGGGCAGCGTGCCAAAGAGCTGCGGCAACCGGGCCTCCATGGGAGCGAGGTAGCCCTTATAAGCCGCGATCAGCGCATCGGCCGAGGCGGGGTGCACATTGGGGTTGGTCTTGAGGCTCAAGCGAAAGCTGGCCAGGTCCTTAAAACCAAGCTTCTGCGCAATGGCCAGCATTTCAGCTTCGTCCTTGCCGACTTCGTCCAGGCCAATCTGGTGAATCTGTGCGGCGGTCAGGTCGGTCGTAGTGGTGCGCTTGATGAGGAATTGGTAATACTTTGCACCGTCGGGCAATGCGTCAATGCCCGGCTTGTCACGCCCGGCAGGAATGTAGCTGACCTCAAGGAAACGAGCAAAACGCCGGTAGGCCGGCAAAACTTCTTTTGAAATCGCATCGAGCATTTCGCTCTTGATGCGGGCCTGCTCCGCGGCCGAAATTGAGGCCGGGAAATTCTTCAGCGGCAGCGCGAGCGGCGAATCCTCGGGCTTTTGATTGGCGATTTGATTCACTTGTTCGAGCGCCTTTTGGAGCAGGGTTTTGGGCGGCACGCGGTGGTCGTCCATGCCGATCGACATGTTGTCCGTGACCTGATCGAAGGCGTGGGGAATCGCGTGCAGGCGCGCGATCCAGTCGTCGTAATCCTTCACGGTCTTAAAGCTGAGCTCGGCCGCCAGTTGCGGATAGTTGGCGTAGATGCCTTCCATCTGGTTGACGGGCATCTCCCACTCTTTGAACTCGGCGCCCTCCTCGTCCAGATCGAATTCGCGCAGCAAAAGCTCCTGGCTGGTCTTCTCCTGGTCAGTAAAGCCGGTCGGGTCGATCGCGGCCAGCCGAAGCTC
>CAYOVE010000280.1:0-2041 GCA_964407295.1 uncultured Occallatibacter sp. | reverse complement strand
AGCTTCCTTCGGATGGAGATCATCTATCTGACGAGTTTAGTGCAAAGGGGGCAGCGGCTCGCGGACCGTGGAAGCGCCTCCTCTTGCGTCGCTCCCTCGCTCCCTGTCTTTCCGCTGTCAAGCCCCGAGCCCACCCAAACGACCGCGAAAAATCACATTAACCCCCTTGCATTTCAATCACTTATTCACTCCTAAATTTCTTTTTTGAAGTTTGCCGATTAATTCGCGCAAATCTGTAGCCTTAAAGATGAAAGGAAAGTCTTCATGGCAAGCACAACCACTTCCGCCATCACGACCGCTGGCGCATCTGCGAAATTAGCCGCGCTTACCGGCTCCAGCACAACGAAAGACATCGCAGACGACTCAGGACGCAAGGCCATCGCCATCTGCATGCGCTCCTGGAACTACGCTCACAAAAAGCGGGCTGAGCGCAAAGATCCCACCGCATGGGAGTGCGAAAAGGCCGGCAATAAGGCCTATCTCAACGCCGTACCCCCGCTTTCAGGCCACCAGAACATCTGCGACTTCATTGCATGCATCAACTACGCGTCCATGGCCGGCATCATCATCCACAAGGACGCAGCGCACTATCTGGCGAACGCCAGAATCGCACTCGCCGCCCTGAGCCTCCGGCCAAACCCCCAGGCGACAGGCGCGAAATCAGGTGGAAAACCCGAAGCAGACTCGGCCCAGGAGGCCGAGGAGTGATTTTTATACCCCCCGGGGGTATATTTTGCCACTTAACTCATTTGTAATCAACAAATCAACCGTCAAACCGTCGACAAATTTCGACAGATTTCGTCGATTTTATGGCCCAAAACCCCCCGCGTTCGGTCGAACTGGGTCTCTTGCATCAGCTCCCTTTCCTCAGAAAAAACTGGGCCAACAGACTCGGCGTCGACGGCGCGGGGGTCGGCCCTACTTCGCCCAGGCGGTGATCCACCGGAAGGTGAGATCGCTCCACGGTGGCCAGAAGAAGAGGAACGAGTTGAGGCACAGGCAAACGAAAAGCGCGATCGATGCGATGACATGAGAGCGGATGAGACGGCCGCGGTAGAGATCCCAGCCGAGCATCAACACGATGAGGAGAATGTTGCCGTAGTAGACGTTGACGAGGAAGAGAAGGGACGTCGTCGGGCTGGCGGGATAGACGTAGCCAAGGAAACGGGAGAAGCCGGGACTGGCGAGGGCGGCGCTGGAGAGAATCATCAGCCGCTTGTGAGCGGCGGGGTTCCTGCGCAGGGAGATGCCGATGGCGAGCAGAACCAGGAAGGAACTGATGTCGAGGAGTTGCACGCACATGAAGGGATCGGGGCCGGGGCCATGCTTCCTCACGTGCATCATGACCGCGGTGTAAAGCCCGACAGGTCCCATCACTCCCATGAGGCAGGCCCATGCGGCGAGGAACCATCCGAGCTTGCGGTGTATATCGACGCGGTCGCGCACCACAAGGAGCACTTGCACGGTAAGCAGGAACATCCAGATGGTGAAGACCGCGGCGTGCAGATGCAGAGCCAGGGGCGGGTGCAGGCCAAGGAAACGCCGGGCATCCAGGCCGAAGCCGAGCAGCATCCCTATCCATAGAATGCCAAGCCAAACGATTGAGGGGATTCTATCTTCGCGCGGGTTCCAATTCCCGCGGACGTGCCACTTCCAGCGCGCAACTTGTTCCAACGAGGGGCTCTCCAGTTGATCTACCAGCTGATTGACCATGGCAGGGCGCTGGATTGGGTGTCAACGTAAATGCGGATTAGGAAGGTGTGCGGGCAGAGGACCGCGCGAAGCGGGCAAGGCCCCAAAAATGTTTGACCTTTCGTTTTGCCCGGCGGCATGAAGCGATATAGTAGGCTGCAAGAGCGCGGGGCCTACGGCCCGGTAGAGGTCTGGCCGGTCTCGCTCATTCCTCCTCGATTCATTTTCAAAGCCTGGTTTCATCATTCACACGCAAGGCAAGATCCGGCAGGGGGTCACTCGCTCGTTGGCGAGGGAAAGCTGAGGCTCAGTATGGAAGGGTTCTATACAGTTCAGTTCATCGGCGCGC
>CAYOVE010000279.1:0-4131 GCA_964407295.1 uncultured Occallatibacter sp. | reverse complement strand
CCCGCGCCCTCTTCGCGCTTGCCTGTTCCAGACGTAGCCGTGAAGGTCGCATCCACGTAGTAGTCGTATTTGTTGCCCTTCATTTGCGTGATCAGCCCGGCTTTCCCGGCCGAAACCTTCCCCTTCGCGTGGAGCTTCGCCGAGCCGTTTGCTCCGATTGTTCCGTCGATGACCATGTAGCCCGGGCCGCCCTCTTCGCCATGCTGGCCGTGGAATGTGCTGTTCGTAATCGTGCTCACGAACGTCCACGTGTAGGCAGGCATGTGTTCACTCGCGTCACAAGACATGTTCGTCGTCCACGTGCCGTCGAATGGACCTCCCGCGGCCTGCGCCCACAGCAACGCCGGCGCGCAGATCAAGGCAATAGACAGTGCTCTCCCTATTTTCATGGATGACCTCCAGATGGATTTGAGAATACGCGCAATGGCCTTGAACGGGTCAAGAGGTTTTTGGGGGATTTCCTATTGGGCCGGCTGCGCGAGCACCTGCTCGTAATATCGGACGTACTGCGGCACGACTAAGTTTGCGCAGAAGCGCTTTTTTGCAGTCTTGCGCGCGGCTTCGCGCATGGCCTCCAGGCGAGGCGGGTCATTGAGCAGTCTCAGCGCCCCGGCGGCCATCGCGTCCACGTCGCCAACGGGGAAGAGCAAACCGGTAACGCCCTCGTCGATCAGTTCGGGCACGCCGCCCACGCGCGTGGCGATGGATGGCACGCGGCAGGCCATGGCCTCAAGCGCGGCAAGGCCAAACGATTCCAGCTCGCTGGGCATCAGCAGCAGATCGGCAATCGCCAGCAGCTCTGCCACGCGCTCCTGCTTGCCCAAAAAGTGGACGCGCTCGTGAATGCCCAGGTCGTGCGCCAGCCACTCCGCAGCCGAGCGGTCCGGGCCGTCGCCGACAAGGATCAGTTGCGAAGGGTGCTCGCGGGCCACCAACGCAAAGATCTTCACCACGTCGGTAACGCGCTTCACAGGCCTGAAGTTCGAAAGGTGCACCAGCAGCGGCTCATCGGGCGCTGCGTAATGCGCGCGGCAGGCCGCCCTCTTTGCTTCGTCCTCGATGGGCTTGTAAACGTCGCAATTCACAAAGTTGGTGATCGTCTCGATGGGCCGCGTGACGTTGAAGTCGGCGAGCGTCTTATCGCGCAGATAATTTGAAATGCTGGTCACGCCGTCGCTCTCCTGGATGGAATAGCGCGTGATCGGGAGATAGCTGCGATCGAGGCCGACCAGCGTAATGTCGGTGCCGTGAAGTGTAGTGACAAAGGGCAGGCGGCGACTTCGGGTCGCGGCCATTTGGCGCGCGAGGAGCGCCGAGACCGAATGTGGAATCGCATAGTGAACGTGGAGCAGATCGAGCGAGTAGTATTCCGCCACTTCAAGCATGCGCGAGGCCAGCGCCAGGTCATAAGGCGGAAACTCGAACAGAGGATAGCTGGAGACGGGAACCTCGTGATAAAAGATGCCGTCGTCGCGCCCGTTCAAGCGGAAGGGCTGGCTATAGGAGATGAAATGGACCTCGTGTCCCAGGGCGGCAAGCTCAATACCCAGCTCGGTGGCCACAACGCCCGAGCCACCGTAAGTCGGATAACAGGTAATCCCGATGCGCATGAAGCCTTCTTACCCTTGGGGGTTTCTATGCCGCTACGCTTTGGACGCGCGGCAGTGGTTAGAGGATGCACAGAGTCAGTAAGGCTGCTCTTCAGCATGTTAGTCGTCGAGCGGGCCGGAGGCCAGGCCTGCAAAGGAAATCAGCTTGATCGCGGGAAACTCTTTGAGCACGGCCAGCGCCGTGCGTTCAGTGTCGCGCGTGGCCCGCAGTCGCGTGCGAACGCGTTCGAGGTCAGCGTCGTTGTAGCCGGGATGCGTGACCAGCTCCCATTTGCCGCTTGGCAGGCACTGGAGAAGGGAACGCAGAGTTGCGGCGTCCAGAATGCCTGTGCCGGCCACGGCAACCGTGCCGCTGGTCGTTACAAAACCCTCATTCTCGATAATCCGCCGGGAAGCGGGCTCCAGCCAGCGCAAAGCGCCCACCTGCGCCAGCCGCATCCAGTGCGCGCGTCTGGTTGCACGGGTAGACCAATGGGGCTCGAATGGATTTCGAACGGCGCGAATTCCGGCGGCGCGCGCGACACGCAAGAGTGGTCGCAGCACGGCGCTGAAGACATGCGTGTGCTTATGTGTGTCTACATGAGTCAGATGGATTCCGCGTTGCTGAAGAAACGCAATCTGCGCTGAGATCTCGGCTTCCATTTCGACCGTGCGAATGCGGCCTGTAAACAGGCGCCTCAGAAAAGTGGCCAGCGAATTCGGAAAACTGCCGGTCCTGGCATCGACGAGTGTGGGAATTTGATCTCTCGGCAGGACTGGCTCGCCGTCGACTAGAACCACGTGGCAGCCTACGCCAAGTGTCGGCGTCCGCACCGCAAAGTCAATGGCTTCTTCAGTAGCGCCAGCGCGGGCCATCAGCGAGGTGCTGGTGACCAGGCCGGCGGAGTGCAGTTCCATGATGGCGCGATTGACACCAGAGGTCAGCCCGAAATCGTCAGCATTCACGATGAGAGCGCCCACCAGCTGAGTTTATCAACTGGCTGCGCCGTGTCTTCCGTATCATGAATCCGCTGCTATCATGGCAGCAGGCCGCATTTGCTTGCGGTGGCGTGGGCGGTTAGCTCAGTTGGTTAGAGCGCCTGCCTTACAAGCAGGAAGTCGGGGGTTCGAGTCCCTCACTGCCCACCAATCCCACCACATTCTGGCGGACGGTTAGCGTGGCTCCTATGCAAGGAATTCTGAAAGAAATCGCTCAACCTCTTCGATCATCGCACTAACGTCGCCGAGCTCAAACTCGTCAGGATGGCCGTGTGCAGCGCTATTCCTTATTCCGGCCAAGGCGGTAATCCTTTTCTTCTTATTCGGATTGTAGACACCAGCCTTAACCAAATCTTCATTCATTCTTTCGAGTTTTCCATGGGCGATGTTGTTTCGTGTACACAGATCACGGAGGGCGCTCTCTAGAACTGTTCCGGAAATTACTGCGGATGGCACTTTGTAATTCAGCTTCAGGAACTCTTTTGCTTGTTCAAGCTCTGTATCAAATACTTCAGCCTGAATCAGACTTCGGGTGGAAACCAAATACCCCGACTGAAAGTCCTCTTTCGCAGCCTCAAACACCATTTTGAGCCTTTTGAATTTATCATGGCTGGAATCCATCATCTTTGTCTTCTCTGCCTCAATGAACTCCAAATAGTGAATTGACGTTGCTCCGCAGATTCGAGAGATCAGATCCTTGGCTTTGACCGTCCACTTCAGAAAGAGTTCGCCATTGACAGAACGGTAGACACCCCCGTATGCCCCAGGCTCAGTTTTGGCGCTCTCGGCGATTTTCTTGGCATCTTCTGTCAGTTCATCGAAACGTTTCTGAAGCAATTCGTTCAAAGACATGGGAGGAACTCCCTTTCATCGTGACATGCTACGCCGCTGGCAAGTGGAAAAGTGGGACCGAATTATTGTTCAGCAATACTCGGTATTCCATTTGAAATGCACTCTGCGCTACGCTGTGTACATGACACGAGACATGGATCTAATGCGGGCGATTCTTATTCAAGTTGAAAAGCTCCCTCCTCTTGAGAGGTGGGCGGCAAAACCGCTTGATGGGTACGGCGTAAAGGAAGTGGTCGCTCATGTTCAACTGGCCCACGACGCGGGCTTGGCTGAGGCAAAGTTTGTGCCGGGAGCGGCCATGATACTGAGAATTACTAATGACGGCTATGACTTCTTGGAGGCGTCAAAGCAGCCAACGCTTTGGCAGCAAGCGAAGGATCAGTTGGTATCGCAAGGTCTGCCCATCACTGTCGCCACGATCAGGGCTGTGTTGCAGGCGCTGATTCAGCATCAATTAGCCAAACTAGGAATCGCATGATTCGCTTTCATTGGCTGCCCATCCGGGTCACTCACTTGAGCATGATGATTGCTTTGAGCTTGTACACGGGGTATCCGGGCGGGCATTTGCTACATCTCGGAAACGAAAGAGGAATCGACATCACGGTTTCAGGTTTGAAGTTTTTGTAGCTGTCCTTTACGTGTTGCTGAAAGTGTCGAATCCTGTACTTTCCCCATCGCTCGATAACATCAC
>CAYOVE010000278.1:0-4163 GCA_964407295.1 uncultured Occallatibacter sp. | reverse complement strand
TGGCCTGGGGTGGACCGGACCACAAGACGCTTTATATCTGCGCGTCGAGCAGCGTTTACCGCGTGAAGCTGTCGATCGCCGGCGAGCCGATCACGCAACCGACGCCCATCACCCACTGAAATGTCATCCTGAGCGAAGGATCTGCGGTTGCTTTTTGGAATTTCAACTTAGCAACAACGATGGGTGCCCCCGGTCCCTCGCAGTTGGGGACCGGGGATCGCACTCCCCTTAATCGGTCATCCTGAGCGGAGTCCCGCACGAGCGGGACGAAGTCGAAGGACCTGCATTTGTTTTTCCGACGCGGATGGTGTAACGAGCTACCAGCTACTGCCCGCTCCCCACAAACTCCGTCTTCCCCGGCGGCGTCGCCGCCGTCTTGAAGTTCACCACGTGATAAATCGCCGGCTCCGTTCCCACGTTCCTGAATCCGTGCGGCTGGTTCGACCCGTTGAAGATCACCGATCCCGGCCCGACGCGAATCCACGTGCCGTTTGAGAGCGTCTCCACCGTCCCCTGCCGGACAATGATCAGTTCCTCGTTCGGGTGCTTGTGCGGTGGATGCGACATCAGTCCCGGGTTCAGCGTCGAGATGTGAATTTCGAGATTTTCGAGCGTCGCCGTCGGCGCGGAGCAAACCGTCCGCACCGAGCCGGTCTTGTTTGGCTTGTCGACCATCTTGTTCCAGTCGAACACCGTCGATCCCATGACGGGCGTAGCCGCGGCAGGCGCGGCGGCGGGTGTTGTATCGGGGCTACTCTGCGCAAAAGCCAGCGCTTCGCCGGCAACGGCAGTGGCGGCGAGCGCCGCAAACAGTTCTCTGCGATTCATGATTGGTTTCCTTTTCAATTCATTTGGAGCGGAGCCGCGCACGAAAAACGGCGCTCCTCGTTCGCTGTTACTTATAGTGGACCGCGCCGCTTCGTGCAACCTGACCAGGATTCGCGACCACCTCGACCATGTCATTCCCCGAGCGGAGCCCACAGACTAAGCCATCCCCGCGCACTGTCATCCTGAGCGGAGCGAAGGATCTGCGGTTGCTTTTCGTATCCTCGCCCCACCGCAAAAGAATGGGTGCCCCATCCTAGCTCCGCTAGGCTGGGATGGCACGAACCCAACCCAACGGCCCTTCTATCAGGTCTTGGTTTCAGCCATGCCGAAAGGAGCTCCCTTCCAATCAAGCCTGGCCAGCTCCGCGATGCTTCCCAACCAGCAACTGACGGATTGCCGGGAATACAACGGGGAACTCTCACCTGATGTGCATCTGGCTGCATCGCTAGTCGGGTAAATCGGCGCGGACGAGACTGATCTGCATTGGTAACAGCCCACCACCCTTCGCTGCGAATCAGCGCCAAGCGGAACCGCTCCCGAGCGAACAACTCTCTCGGTATAATGCGCAACAATGAGCGCAACCTTCGAGCAGTGGTTAGAATTCATCTTCAACAACCCGGTGCGCAAGCCCGAGTGGTATTGGGATGAAGACTTCGATTTCCGATGGGAGGCGCTCGAACTTACCGATATACTGATCGTCCGGTACATGACGCGGCTCTTTCTAGGCTCGAAAGTGCTAAAACGTTACGCACTCGACCAGGTGGAGCAGGGCCTGTGGTTTCTGATCGGCGAATCCTCGCCGGGACGCTCAAGCGAAGCTCTGCTCAGGCGCCGCGCCGTGCTCTCCGACCGTGTCGCCTGCATCCACTCAATGTCCAGCTTCTTTCGCAATTTCGTTCTTGCTGTAACTCCTGGCGATTTTGAACCTGACAAGAGTTCCGCCGACGCTGTCCAATGTGCTGCTTACATGTGGTGGGACATCTTTCCGATGCACTATTACATCCGCAGTCGCGTGCCTGCAGAGACCGCGCTGCCCGCCCGGTTGCTGGCTATACTGAAACCTCAAGGCGATGTCTTGAATTCAACGACCGACGTGTCGAAAATTGAAATTGATCCCGAGATCCATGAAGCAACCCTGAACGTGATGGCCGAGGTCCTTGATTTGCCCTCCGAACTTTGCCAGGTCAGCGCACTTCATGGTCTCGGCCATTGGCACGCCCGCCACCCGGAACGGGTCGAGCAGATCGTGGATGCGTTTGTTTCGAGGCACAAAGACCTTAGGCCTCATTTGATCGAATACGCTTCAAGAGCCCGGCTCGGTCGGGTGCTCTAGGTATCGCTTCCGTGTTGACCCCCATTCGGAAACTACTAACCGGTAAATGCCCCTCTTTCCGGAACCTCATCCTCGATCCACATCGCTGTGCTCCACTGCTGCGAGATTCACCTGACTCATGACGCGATCCCGAAAACTCCGTATCTCCTGCCCCAACCTACTACCCGGTGGCTACCTCCGCCTGCCTCCGTTTTCCGGATGTCAACCCCCTAAAGGCCCTCCAGGCACCGCAAACCGCTGAAAACACTTAGCAAATTTTTTTTTGAAGTTTGCCGATTATTTCGCGGATTTCGCTACGCTTGTACTAGAGAACAAAAACAGGGCGTTTTTCTCCTCTTCGAAACCTGGTGATGGCTTCGGAATGTTTGGTTGGCGAGACTGGGCATCCCGGGCTGCACACTATTTTTTGGGTAGATTGCACCAAGACTGTGCAAAGGCGAGAAAAAAGCGCTCCTAAGTAATTGATTCTGGATACTTTAGATACATAACTCCAATGTTTTCAATAGGTTAGAGCAAATGGTCCGAGGTATAAGTGGCTGAAAACAAACCTCTTAACTCCAAATTGGGAGGGGGGGGGTCACTCGCTAACTTGCCGGCTCTCTGTTGCTAACTCCCTCACCCGCCGACTTGCGAACTTGGCTCTGCTACTTCGCCGCCGTCTGCAGCGGCTTCTGTCCGTTCGTGGCCGGCGGGTTCACCTGCGCGTTGAGGAAGTTGGCCAGGTCGTCCACGTCCTGCTGCGTTCCGACCATGGGCGGCATGAAGTGGTGATAGGGCGAGTCGGGTTTGTAATCGTGCAGCATGGTGATGAAGCTCTCGATGTTGGCGCGGTCGCGGCCCGCGAGCAGCTTGGCCAGCGGACGGTAGCCGTTCAGCGTGTGGCATGCGCCGCACTCGCCGCGGAAGATGGCCTCGCCGCGCGAGTAGCTCGAGTCGGCTCCGTTCCACACCCAGTTGGAGTGCGCCAGATAACCGTTTTGATCGATCTTGATGGCGTAGGGCACGCGGACGCCGTTCGAGTACATCCAGCGGCCGATGACATAGGGCTTGCGCAGCATTTCGCGCGAGTACTCGCCTGCGCCCGTGGCCACAAGCGCCAGCAGCAGAATGGCGACCGCGTGAGAGGGGTTAAAGTCGGCAGGGTTGCGGTAGGCCAGGTAATACGCGACGCCGATGATGGTCGCCGAGGTCATGACGATCACGAGCGCCATGCGCGTGACGGTTGAAAACGTGCCGGTGCCCATGGTGTCAATGCCCAGCGTGAGCAGCGCGCGCTGCGTCTGGGGAACCATGAAGAGGTACCAGATGAAAAGGAAGGGCATGGCCACGAACGAAGGCACCAGCCACTTGACGCTCCACTTGACGAGCGACGATTTGAGCACCGGATTTTTGCCGCCGTCAATGCGGCTGGCGCTGATGAGCGCCCAGATGCCGGCCAGCGACGCGCACACGCAGACGCGCAAGAGCAGGCTAGGCCAGTAGGTGGGGTTGAAGAACGCGTTCCAGAACTTGCTGGCTTCGTGCCCCGTGCCGGCCACGCCAATCCAGGTGTCGCCCGGTGTGAGCATGAAGGTGAGAATGCCGTTGATGATAATGAGCGTGCAGACCGAAGCGCCGGCGTAAACCCAGCCGACGACGAGATGCAGCTTCGCGTCGATCTTGTTCCACGTGTAGTAGTAGACCGCGGCGGTGATGAGCTCGACCATGAAGAAGACCCACTCGATGGCCCAGCCGAAGACGAAGTTGTGGATGAGCGTGCTGGTGGCTTCAGGATTCGTGAGTCCGATGGCAAACCAGATGCCCACGCCGGAGATGGTGCCGAAGACGCCGGTGAGGATGAGAAAGAACTTCGAGTAGCCGACGAGCTCGGCGAGCCAGTCAGCGCGTCCTTCGCGCAGAGCCTTGCGTTCGGCCAACGGCAGATAGAGGCCGCCGCCCACGGCAAACTGCGAAATCATGACGTGGAAGATGGCGATGATGCCAATCACCCAGCCCGACCCGA
>CAYOVE010000277.1:0-4196 GCA_964407295.1 uncultured Occallatibacter sp. | reverse complement strand
GCCTGGATGAGGAACATGCCCATGCCGCGCGCATCTTCTTCGCCGTGCATCTTGCGATCGATGTCGGGCTTGACGGGCTGTGCCGTGATGCCTTTGCCGTCGTCGATTACTTTCACCTCAAGCGCGTCGGTATCGGCGCGAAGAACCACGCCAACCGAGAGCTTTTCATTGAGCCGGTTGCCGTGCTCGATGGCATTGATGCACGCTTCCGCCACAGCCGTCTTGAGGTCCTCAATGCGATCCTCGGGGAAACCCATCAGCTTGGCCACCGCTGAGGCCGTGCTCATGGCTACCTTCTCGTAGCCCATTTTGGTGGGCAGACGGACCTCGACGGAGGTGGATTTCGGCTTGCTCATTACGGCTTCTCTCCGCGGCACAGAGCCAGAGCGGTCATGTCGTCAGCCTGCGGCCCACCCTCGGCAAACGCCTGGATGGCTACCCACAATGCATCGAGGATACCATCGGCCTTGGGCGTCGAACACGTAGAAAATTCATTCAAAAGCCTTTCCGGACCGAATTCCTCATCTCCGCGGAAGACCTCAGTCAAGCCGTCGGTATAGAAAAGCAAACGGGCGCCAAACCGGAATCTGTGCCGCTCAGCCGTATAGCGCATGCCGGACAGCATGCCGAGCGGGGGGCCGGCCGCATCGAACGTGATCGGCGCGTCGCCCGGCGCGACCAGGAAGCCGGGATTATGGCCGGCATTCACCACCTCGATTTCGCCCGTTGCGGGATGCAGCCGGAGGAAGATCGCGGTGACGTAGCGCCGGCGCGCCTCCTCGCCTTCGGCCCAGTGGTGCTGGTTCATGCGCGTGGCGAGTTCATCGAGCGGCGGGCCGGTGATGGCCATGCCGCGAAACGCCGCGCGGAAGCCAGTGGACATGATGGCCGACGCCAGCCCCTTGCCGGCCACATCGGCCACGGCAATCAGCAGGCTGCCGTCTGGCTGCTGGACGATGTCTAAATAGTCGCCGCCGACCTCGTAGCAAGTGTCGGAGCGAAATGCGATGGAGTAGCCCGGGATCTCAGGCAGCTCTTGCGGAAGCAGTGAGCGCTGAATCTGCCGCGCTGCGTCAAGATCCTGCTGCAAGCGCGCGAACTCGATATTGCGCTTGTGATTGCGGGCGTTTTCGAGCGCTACCGCGGCCTGCAGGATGAGGCCTTCAAGGAAGTCGGCTTCAGAGAGCGTGAGGTCGCGGCCGTCAGGAGAAGCCACAACCAGGTCAGTCATCTTGCGGCCTTCGCGGTCGGCGAGCGGGTAGACAAGCAGTTGGCCGGAATTCGCAGCGTCGGCTGCGGCCTCCGCCGGAAGCCTGCCGTAGGTGAGGCCAGCCGCAGGAAAGGACGCGCCGGCCATTTCGAGCTCCCGCACCACGATGCGCAGGACAGACTCCAGCACTTCCTCTTCGCGGATGGTGGAGTGGACCTGGCGCGAGGCCTCAAGCAGAGCCTGCAACCGGAACACCTGCTGCTGCAATTCAATTGTTTCGCCGTCCGAGGCAAGCTGGGTGTCCAGTGCCATTGCGCCCCCCGTGGAATCCAAATGTAGCACGGCGGGACTATCCTTGTGGCCGCGAGCGGCTTAACATGGAAGCCATAAAATCCCAGAGCTTTTGGAGGTAGTTATGGCCGCCCAAACACGCGCCGCTGTGCGCGCAATCCTGCTCGGATTCCTAAGCTGGCTTATTCCGTTCGTGATCTCATTCGCAGCATTCCCGTTGAAAAGGTCCAACGCTCCGCTGTTCAGCACGGTGATGTATCTGGTGGTTCTGGTGACCGCCGGAGCTTTGCTGACCTGGTACTTTCGCAAGCGTGTGGTGCGGGACGGCGAGGCCGCAATGGTGGGAGCGGTTTGGCTTGGGATCAACCTCGCCTGCGATTACCCGATGTTCGCATTCGGGCCGATGAAGATGACGCCGCTGGCCTACTATTCTGAGATCGGATTGGTGTACCTGACGTACCCGGTGTTCGCGGTGATGGCTGCGCGGTTGGTAAAAGCCTGAGAAGCTGTAGGAAGTTGGACCGCTGTAAAGACCTGGCAAACAGCTTGTGGGATGGTTCCTGCATCAGGAGTACACTCGTGGCAGTTCCCTGAACGTCCCCGACAAAACCACCCCTGAGGTCACCCGATGAAACTGCATCTCCCCTTTTGCAGAACCCGCTCAAGCAGCGGAGAGACGCGCCTCTGCCTATCGATCGTGGCAACCATGTTCGCTTGCGCCGCCCTCTTCGCGGCAAGCCAGTCCGCTGCGCAGTCACAAATCGCTCGCGACATTGGCGGTCCGGCGCGGGGTGCCGCGAATGACCCTCCGCTGTTGAACTCCGCGCTTGCGGCTCCGGCGGAAACTGACATCTCCGCTCCGGTTCCGCGCTTGGAAGAGGCCAGCCTGCTGAGCCCGGCGGCAAGTCTGTTCTTCTCGCTCGCGCAGGATAGCGGCCAAAGCTCTTCTTCGCAAAGCTCGACGTCGATTGGCAGTCCCGCGAAGCCTCCGGCTGCGAAGACCAAGCCTCCGCATCATGGGCTGGGCGTCGCGCTGGCTATCGTCGGAACGGCAACGCTGGCCGTGGGTATAGCCGCCTATGCGCTGGGCGGAATCGATATCTGTGCAAACGACCACTCTGGCGGCTGCAAAGAAGCCAGGGACGCCGGGTTGGTGCTGATGCCGGTAGGTGGGGGAGTTGCGATTACGGGGTTTTATCTCCAGTTCCACCGCTGAGGTTGGAATCGGATTGACAGGGCGCGCCAAGCTGCGTGCCGCACGGTTCTGGCAGGGATTCGTGTGCACGCCCGGCTCCCGGTTCGTCGCAGGCTGGCCGAATGCGCAGCAGCGAAACCCTCCGGCGTGTGTGATATTGTCGAATCAATCCCGCAGCACAGAATCACGGGGTTTTCCCTAAGTCAAAATAGTCAGTTGCCTCGGTCTTCCGCCACGTGTCTTTGTCCAACAGCTTTCACTTTTAAGGTTGGGCGCCACGCGCGGAGTACGGATTTCTATCTCACGCTTGAGGTGTATCCATTCGATGACCCCAATCAGCGAACCTACTGACGCCAATCTGGTTTTGACGCTTGAAGAGATTACCAACCTGGCGGAGCAGGAGGGCAAGCCGGCCGACACGCTGATGAACGTGGTGGCCCTGATTGCCACGCGCTTCCGGACCGATGTGTGCTCGGCCTATCTTCTTGAGCCTGACCGGTCGAACCTGGTGCTGGCCGCAACGCTCGGCCTGCACCCGCGATCGATCGGCACATTGCGCATGCCCTTGAGCGAGGGCCTCTCCGGGCTGGTTGCCGAGCGTTTGATCCCCATTGCCGTGCCTGACGCGCGCGAACATCCGCGCTACAAATACTTCAAGGAGTCGGGCGAAGAAGAGTATCACTCGTTTCTCGGCGTGCCTTTGATCGACCGCGGCGTGCTGCAGGGCGTGCTGGTGGTGCAAACCAAGGAGCCGCGGGTCTTTCGCGAGAACGAAATCCGCATGCTGGCGGAGGCCGCGGCGCAGGTTGCGCCCGTGGTGAGCGAAGCGCGCACGCTCGATCGGTTTATTGCCCCGGCGCAGGAAAAGCTTTGGGAATTGGCGCGCAACATCTGGTGGTGTTGGGATAACGAGTGCGTCAGCCTGTTTCGCGACCTGAATCCCACGCGCTGGCGGCAGCTGAATCAAAACCCCATTGCGCTTTTGAACGAAATTCCGCTGGCAGAGATCGAGCGTCGGGCCACCGAGCACGTATTGCATAGCCGCATCAATTACACCTACCGGCGCCAACAGGAGTACCTGCGCGACGACCATACATGGGGCGCGAGCCACGCGGGCGTACTGCGGACGCGGCCCGTAGCGTATTTTTCCGCCGAGTTCGGTCTGCATGAGTCGCTGCCGATCTACTCCGGCGGCCTGGGCGTGCTGGCCGGGGACCACATCAAGAGCGCTTCCGACCTGGACATTCCGCTGATCGGAGTGGGGCTTTTCTACGGGCAGGGCTACTTTTTGCAGCGGCTCGACAAGGACGGCTGGCAGCGCGAAGAGTATCTCGAGACCGATGTGAATCAACTGCCGATGCAGCAGGCCATCGGCGTGAACGGCGAGCCGGTAGTGGTGGAGATCGCCACGCGCGGCAGCTCGATCCGCGCCAAAGTGTGGCGCGTGAAGGTGGGCCGCTGCGATCTTCTGCTGCTGGACTCGAACGTGGCCGGCAACGC
>CAYOVE010000276.1:0-4223 GCA_964407295.1 uncultured Occallatibacter sp. | reverse complement strand
CATCGTCGTCGCCGCTTGCTTTGCAAATGTCCTCCTCATGTTTATGTTGTGGCACAAGAACCACAACGGATTTTTCGTGGGTCTTGCATTTTCCCTCGCGTTCTGGGCCGGGAACTCCCTCACCTTGCTCATCGTGATGCCCACCATCCTGATCAATGCTCAAGTGGCACCAGCCGCCGAACGGCGAATCTCGCCTATTGCCTCGTATCGAATCGTTCAATATCCGGGGTTCTTTGGCGGCGCAACCCAACCCTACAGGTACGAAATCTACGAGAATCCGCGCAGATTGCCATTCGCATGGAAGAAAGTGGCGGACGGCACGGTACCGTGCGGAAACGGATTCGATGCTAACAACGTACTCATAGGAACCGCAGCGAATGACCATTCGGTGGTCGTGTCGTGCAAGAGGCCTGATTCCGGGTTCAGCACGATTCAGATTCCGATCGGTTAATCGATGCGATTGATAGAGCTTATCGAATTCTGCGTGGACCACCCACTTAACCGTTCGCCGCGTTCCGCCCGGTTCGTCACTAACCCTCCAGTTACGCACCCACTCCGCCAAAGCCCTAGTTCGGCGTGCCCATCTTGCCCAGACCTAGAAACCCGATTCTCATGGGGAGATTGTAGAGGACGGTGGACTGTTTTGAGCCGTCAGTGGTCAGTGTTCAGCATCTGACTGTGGAATCGTCAGCCCGCAAGCTACCTGTATGCCTGCTCTTCGGCCCAGTCCCCAATTACCGGCAGCTTAAGGCGCTTGCCATTCCACGCACCAATCACACACCAGAGCCAGATCAGGAAAACAAGCACCGCTGCAAGGCACATTAGACCCAACAAAACACGTGGGCCAAGGAAAGTGGTGAACCGCAGAACAAAGAACAGGACGTATCCAAAGAAAATTGCGTAAATATTGAATACGAGCGACTGCCACGCGTGAAAACGCACGTAGGGTCTCTTGTTGTAGCGCCTGATGGCAAGAAAGAAGACCGCAAGGACGGGAGTGAAGTAGGCGATGGCGCCAATCGAGTTGTCAGAGAGACCGGTTTTGGAGGGATTGCTTGTCATCTCTCCCTTTCAGAATCCGGAAAGAGTTACGAGCATGGAGTGGCTCACGCTGTCTAAGTTTCTTGAATTCCTTCGGTCCGCGGAAGCGGAAAAGCCGAAATGGGCATTCATGACTCAAGTGCATTCAACCCCGACTCCCGATGTTACTCCGCTCTCGTCACGAATGTCAGGTGCTCATCACGATAACGTTACTCCCGGATTGCCGCCCATTCGTCGCTCTCCACGCAGTTGCTCCGCTCAAAGGCTCAGTTTGGCGTGCCTGTGGTCTCTGATTCGGTAAAGGTGCACTCCTGGCATTGGCAAACGCGGCGCAAATATTCCCAGGAGTAGATTCCGCCGGAATGGCCGTCAGCCCAATTGAACTGGATGGCGTAGCGGCCCACGGCGTGCGCGCTCGCCGGCTTGGGCGGAGGCGCGTACATCGGGAGCAGCGCAGCGGGCTTGGGCTTCGGCTGGCCAACCTTGCGGCCCTCCTGCGCGCGTTCATCTACGCAGGTGGCGCAGGGGCATGCATCGCGCAGCCAGGCAAAACCCCATGCGCTCTTGTGGCCGTCGGCCCAGTCAATTTCGAGGCCCTTGCCTTCGGTCATCAATACGCGCACCTTTTCCGGAGTGACAGCGATCTTCGCAAGCGGCCGGTTGGCCTGATTATCGCGTGCCTGTTCGTCTTTGCTCGCGAATCGTATGCCTTCGTGGCTCATAGGTCCAGTTTACAGGGGTAAGGTTTCAGGGCTGTGAGGCCGATGAATCGGGAGGCGAGCAGCCGCTCATTGGCGACGCTTTGCCACGAATTGGGGATCGCACATAGAAACGGCGAATGTTAGGATGCTTTCGACATGTCCACAGACAATCCAAACGAAATCTGGAGAACTCCTCCAGAACTGGAGCAGCCTTTGCCGCGCCGCATCCGGCTCAGCGGCATGGGGGTCTTCAATTGCGTCTTTGCGGCGGCATCGATTGTCGCTGGCCTGGCCATAGCCGGTCATGCGGTTCGCGACGAGTTGCGTCGCGAAGCCGAAAACCAATCTCTGGCGCGTAGCCTCGCAGCCGACGGGCAGGAAACCGAGGCCACAGTCACTCGCCTGGCTACGACCCTGGGGCATCTCGTCATTTACCAGTACACGGTCGGCGGTCGCAGCTTTTCCAAAGGCGCCTTCATTACAGCCGAACATTGGCGAGCGCTTCAGGTGGGATCGCCTGTGGCAATTCGCTACCTGCCCTCCGATCCCTCAAAGTCATTTCCAGAGTCGGACTCGCCAAATTCCCAGACCCATTGGCTCCTCGTTTTGCCCGTGGCAGGTATGGCGTTGTTTTTCATGTTCAGCTTCGCCGCCATTCAGCTTGCGGCTGTACTGCCCGAGCGCCGCCTCCTGGCCCGCGGTCGTCCCGCCCGCGCCGTTATCACTCGCTGCAATGCGGGCTCCCGCGGAAGAAGCAGCGGGTATTTCCTCCACTACGATTTCTCCCTGCCCGACGGAAGCAAGTCTCAGGGAAAGGTATTCCGCAGCCAGCCTCTGACCGAGGGCTCAACAGCCACGGCGCTCTACGATCCCGATCGTCCGCAGCGCAACACTCTTTATCCTTTGCAATTGGTGAAGCTGGCGGTCGCATGAGGTAAATGCGGTAGGCCGTTCAACAGTGATGCGGCAAAGTCAGTGAGAAAAACGAAAAAATGAACGAAGAATGCGACCGGTCGCTCGCCCCCATGCTCCATTTCACCTATTCACTCCTTTCACTCCATCACTCCTTCACTCCTTCACGGAAATGTGTTCATAGCAACCCAACTCCCCACTCCCGCCTGCCCGCCGGCTCCCTTCCAGGTTGTCAAGACCCCCGCCCCCATCCTCAAGTGCCCAAATCTCCCATAACCCGCTGATCCCAAACCGTTTCTCCGCCAAAAATAATCTTCCCCAAGTTTGCCGGTAATAATGCCGCTTTGGCGCATCATGGTGTCAGAATCCAAATCCATCCAGGGAATTTCGCCATGAAAGATTCTTCCAGCCAACCCGCATGCTCCGCCGGCTCAACCGAAACAGCTGAGCCTGAGAACCCTCAACCCCCGGCCACAAGAATGCCGCGGTCGAGCGCTGCATCCAGGCTTGGGGACTTCCCCTTGATTTTTTCTGAAATCTGCACCAGATCCGGTGCAAAACAGGTTACTTTAGGGTAATAATTCAATAAAATCAATGGTTTGCCTGTTAACGAATCGATGAACCACCCATGAACTAACTAGTAAAATTCTGTTGACTCATCCGTAAACAGCGGGCGATTCATCGGCGAATTCCGTTCCTGATCGGTAAACCCTCCCACCGGTTGCTGCGCGCAATATTTGCGACCGGCTGGGAATCACTGCCTCCAGAAGAACCACGCCGCCATGCCGAGCCCGATCACGACCACGAGCGCGCGCAACACCGGCTGCGGAACGCGCTTGGCCATGCTCGCCGAGACGTATCCGCCGACCGCTGCCGCGATCATCGCCGCCACACAATAGCGCCACACGACCTGGCCGTCGACGATAAAGATGACAAAGGCGACGCCGTTGGCCAGCAGATTGGCCACAACCTTCAACGCATTGATCACATGGATGTCTTCATAGCCGTAAAGCCCGAGCAGAGTCATAAATACAAAGCCCGCTCCGGCGCCGAAGTAGCCCACATAGAAGCTGACCACGATAGCCGAAAGGAACAACGCCATGTGTCGTGGACGTGCCTCACGCGCCTGTCCTGTGCCTGCGCGTTCACGGCGCGCACGCTTCATCCGCTCAAGACGGCGCGAAACCGGGCCGCTCACGGCGAAGATCGACGCGGCGACCAGAAGCAGCCATGGCACCAGATGCAGAAACGTTGTCTGCGGCGTGTTGAGCAGGACAATTGCGCCGGCTGTGCCCCCGATCAATCCCGCCAATCCCATCAGCACCGCGGCACGCAAGTTCTTGCGCACATCGGGCCAGTATGCGGCAACCGAGGTCAACTGCCCTGGCCAGATGGCCACCGTGTTTGTGGTATTGGCCTGCACCGGCAGGATCTTCATGTTCAGCATCGCCGGAAACGACAGGAACGAGCCGCCGCCCGCCACGGCGTTCAGCACTCCCGCAAGAAATGTGGCGACGACCAGCCACACCCATCGCCAGTTAATTGCCGTTTCCCATCCCGGAAAGTGCA
>CAYOVE010000275.1:0-4236 GCA_964407295.1 uncultured Occallatibacter sp. | reverse complement strand
ACGACCAGCCACACCCATCGCCAGTTAATTGCCGTTTCCCATCCCGGAAAGTGCATGAAGCGGATTGTATTCGAACCACCCGGCCATGCCACGCGGGGCGCGACAGAAATCAAGAAATCCCACAAAACCAACAAAAGCCTTTTACAAACAATGATTTACACATTATCTCAATATATTAGTACTACACACTCATATTTTATGAATCACTTGTGCTATAGTTTCATCAGATAAGTCGAGTGGCCGGGCTCCAAGGCCCTGGCCCCACCCACAAATTTCCGATCTATCTGGAGGAATTCATCATGGCAATCACGCGTTGGGATCCTTTCCGTGAAGTTGTTGCTTTGCAGAATCGGCTTAACTCCGTTTTTCGCGTTTTCAATGAAACCGGCGACGGTGCACTCACGACGGCAAGCTTTGTCCCCGCTGTTGACGTTTACGAGGACGAGAAAAAAGTCGTCCTGAAGCTCGAAGTTCCGGGCATCGAAGAGAAAGACCTGGACGTGAGCGTGGAAAACAACACGCTGACCGTCAAGGGCGAGCGCAAGTTCGAGAAGGAAGAGAAGGAAGAGAACTTCCACCGCATCGAGCGGCGCTACGGCAGCTTCTATCGCGCATTCACGCTGCCCTCGACCGTCGACACCGAAGCCGTCGCGGCCAGCTACAACGCCGGCGTGCTGAAGCTCGAGCTCAAGAAGAAGCCCGAAGCGCAGCCGAAACAAATCAAGGTGAACGTGAACCAGACGCTGGCGGCATAAAGTCCGTCTTCGTCCTTCAGTCAGTGGCTGAATTCGTCGGAGCTGGCCTCGCAGTCCGAGGTCGGCACGCCGGGAGGGGTTGCAATTCCCTTCCCGGCGTTTTTACATCATTTTCAGAGCGGAATGCTGGTATTCAATTCGATGGCGGCATCACCCGAATTAAGCTAGAGGCTAAGGGCTAATAGCTGGGAGCTGTTTTTCATGGCCATTCGTTGGGAAAAATTGACGGTCAAAACGCAACAGGCGATCCAGGAGGCGCAGTCGCGCGCCGCCGAGCTCACCAACCCTGAGCTTCAGCCGGTACACCTGCTGCTCGCGCTCATCGGAGACCGCGAAGGCGTTGTGCCTTCCGTGCTCGGGAAAATCGGTGTGCCCATTGAACATTTGGAGAGCGACCTGCGCGGCATCGAACAGAAACTGCCGCGCGTAGCCGGAGTCGCCTCTCAGCCCAGCCTCAGCCAGGCGATGAACAAGGTGCTCGAACAGGCCTTTAAAGAAGCCCAGAACTTCAAAGACGAGTACGTTTCAACCGAACATCTGTTGCTTGGCGTTGCGCATCTCAAAAGCGATCCAGCGCGCGATGTACTCGTCGCTGCCGGCGCCACCCACGAGGCCATTCTGCAGGCGCTCACTGCTGTGCGAGGCTCGCAGCGCGTGACCGACCAAAATCCGGAAGAGAAATTCCAGGCGCTGGAGAAATACGCCAAGGACCTTACAGAACTCGCACGCCGCGGCAAGCTCGACCCGGTAATCGGCCGCGACGAGGAGATTCGCCGCGTTGTCCAGGTGTTGAGCCGCCGGACAAAAAACAATCCAGTCTTGATCGGCGAGCCAGGGGTGGGAAAAACCGCGATCGTTGAAGGTCTCGCGCGCCGCATCATCTCGGGCGACGTGCCGGAAGGCCTTCGCGACAAGCGCGTCATCGCACTCGATCTTGGCTCCATGCTCGCCGGCGCGAAGTATCGCGGCGAGTTTGAGGACCGTCTGAAGGCGGTGCTGAAGGAAATCGAAGAGTCCAACGGACAGATCATTCTGTTCATCGACGAGCTGCATACGCTGGTGGGCGCGGGCGCGGCCGAGGGTGCAATCGACGCAAGCAACATGCTCAAGCCGGCGCTGGCGCGCGGCGAGCTGCGGGCCATCGGCGCAACCACGCTGAACGAGTATCGCAAGTACATCGAAAAGGACAAGGCACTTGAACGCCGCTTCCAGATCGTCTACGTCGGCGAGCCCAACGTCGAGGACACCATCGCGATTCTGCGCGGCCTGAAGGAGCGCTACGAGTCTCACCACAACGTCCGCATCAAGGATGCGGCAATCGTTGCCGCTGCCACGCTTTCGCACCGCTATATCAGCGACCGCTTCTTGCCCGATAAAGCCATTGACCTTGTCGACGAGGCTGCGGCGTCGCTGGCCATCCAGATCGGTTCCGTGCCAACGGAGATTGACCAGCTTGAACGCCAGGCTACATCGCTCGAGATCGAACGTGCGGCACTCAAACGCGAGACCGACGCCGCCAGTAAAGATCGCCTGAAGGCCGTGGAGCGGGAGGTCGCTCAATTGCGCGAACAAATAACGGCGTTGCGGGCGCGCTGGACAAGAGAGCGCGAGGCGATCACGCGAATCTCCGAAACCAAAAAGAAGATCGAGGCGCTCCGCTTCGAGGCCGAGGAGCAGACCCGCAAAGGTCAGCTCGATCGAGCCGCGCAGATTCAATATGGCGAGTTGCCGAAGCTTGAAGCGGAACTGAAGAAGCTTGACGCTGCGCAAGGCGGCAAGGCCGGCGTCGCGAGGATGCTCAAGGAAGAAGTCGACGAGGAAGACATCGCCAAAATCGTGAGCAAATGGACGGGCATTCCCGTCTCGCGCATGCTGGAGGGCGAGGTGAAGAAGCTGGTCCAGATGGAAGACCGGCTCCGGGACCGCGTTGTGGGCCAGGACGAAGCGCTCACAATTGTGGCCAATGCCATTCGCCGTTCGCGCGCGGGCCTCAGCGATCCCAAGCGGCCGATCGGTTCGTTTATTTTTCTTGGGCCCACAGGCGTGGGCAAGACGGAGACGGCGCGCGCTCTGGCCGAGTTCCTGTTTGACGATGAGCAGGCCCTGGTCCGCATCGATATGAGCGAGTACATGGAGAAGCACGCCGTGGCTCGCCTGATCGGCGCTCCTCCGGGATACGTAGGTTACGACGAAGGCGGCCAGCTGACCGAGGCCATCCATCGCCGCCCCTACGCGGTGATTCTCTTCGACGAAATCGAAAAGGCGCACCCTGATGTTTTCAACATCCTGCTCCAGGTGATGGACGATGGACGCCTCACCGACGCCAAGGGCCGCACGGTGGACTTCAAGAACACAGTGCTGATCATGACGTCGAACCTGGGCGCGGCCATGCTCGCAGGCGAAAAGCTGAAGACGGAGCACGACTTCGACATGGCGAGAGAGAGCGTGATGCGCGTCTTGCGCGAGCACTTCAGGCCGGAGTTCCTGAACCGCGTGGACGACATCGTGATCTACCGTCCGCTGGGCAACGCGCAGTTGAGCAAGATTCTGGATTTACGACTGAGCGAGGTTCGCAAGCTGCTCGAAGACCGTGCCATTTCGATCGAGCTGAGCGAACCGGCTCGGCAACTGATCCTTACGGCCGGTTCCGATGCGGCTTACGGAGCGCGTCCGCTCAAACGCTCGCTCCAGCGAATGGTGCAGGATCCACTGGCCATCAAGATCCTCGATGGCGAGGTGCTTCCTGGAGCGCACGTGCGCATCGACGTGGACCGCAAGTCGAATCAGCTCATGTTCGAGCCGATGGGCCGGGAGGCGATGGCATAAACCCTCGCGTTGGGGTAAACAGCGCCCACGCGCTAAGGTCCCGAACGAGAACAGGCTCCGTTTTCCCGGAGCCTGCTTCGTTTCTGTCTACCTCTCGCCGGGCAGCTGGATTCCTACGGTTGCACCGCCGCTGGCGTATACGCTCCGCCCTTCACGAGCAGATCGAGAAGTTCCTTCGTTCTCGTATGGCACGGCTCCATCTTCATATAGGTGAAGTTATCGTGCTCGGAGTCGATGACGGGTATAGCCTCTTTGGGGCCGGGGATCTGGTTCAGCATCGTCCATACGCCTGCCGGCGGCGAAACAGTATCGATGAATCCAAATCCCGCCATCACCGGCGCCTTGATGCGCGAAGCGAAATTCACTGTATCGAAGTAGAGAGCGGCGTTCATCGCGTCAGGGTTGTCTGAGGGCCAATAGGGATAGCCGGCTTTACGGCCGTGCAAATCACCATTGGTATCGGCGCCCGCCGGCACACAAACCAGTACATCAGACACCTCGTCTGGCCGCAGTCCTGCAAGCACGATGCTTTGCTGACCGCCCATGCTCCCTCCGGTCAACACAACCGTCTTGCCGTCCCAGTCCGGCCGCGTCGCCAAGTAATCGAGCACGCGCGAATCGCGCAGATACATATCGAGAAAGTAGGATTTTTCGC
>CAYOVE010000274.1:0-4272 GCA_964407295.1 uncultured Occallatibacter sp. | reverse complement strand
CCATGCGGCTAAAAATCAAGGAACGCATGGGGATATGGGACAAACGTCGATCCGCCAAATACGGCCCAACCATCTGCGCCGTTCGAGAGAACGGCGACAGCTTTGTGTTTGTGGAAGTCATTGAAAATGCTTGATGAGACAGGTATATTTGTGCCAAAATACGCACCGCGTTTTCAAGGAATTAGGGGCTTGGCCGCGCGAAGTCCAGGAACTTTGGCGGTAGAATTTCCGTAACAAAGATTGGTTAGAAGCGGGAGACTGCTATGCACTTCCTTTTCTTTGGCATCGGCCTATATTTCCTTCCTGCGATCATTGCGGCCGTGCGGCACACGCACAACTCCGTTGGAATTCTGTTCCTGAATCTGTTCCTTGGCTGGACTGTGATTGGCTGGTTCGTCGCGCTCATGATGGCGATTTTCTCCATGCCCTATTGCGTCCCCTACTACTATCGTCGCGGATGGTGAGGACAGCGGCTCGGCCCCCGGGGTCTGAAGCCCCGACGCCTGAGCAGTTCACGCCGCGCTTTGCTTTACGAGACTGGACCGCTGGCCTCTCGCTTTTCCTCGCCACGGCATGCGTTGTCCTTTGGCAGAATGCGCACGTCGCGATTCTGTGGGACACGAGCTATGTGCTCGACAGCGCCGCGCGTTTCGCGCTCGGGCAGATGCCGTACCGCGACCTCCCTTTTGTTCACGCGCCGCTCACATTCCTCGTTCAAGCTGCAATCATCCGTCTCACCGGCCGCGTCTTTTTTCATCACGTGATGTATGCGGCGGTGGTGGGAGGGCTGGCTACGGTTCTCACCTGGAGACTCGCGCTTGTCACTTTGCGCGAGCGCATTCCTGGAGCCAGCTCTGGAGCCTGGACCATCGCGACTCTCGTAGCCGCGCCTCTCGCCGTCCTCGGTATCTACAGCATCATCCCGATTCCTGAATACGATGCCGACAGCGCGTTCTGGATTCTCGTCGCCCTCTGGTTGTTGCAGCGCGCCGAGCGAAAAGGGGGCGTTGCGCGCGGGTTCATTGCCGGCGTCGCAATCTGCCTGCCGCTCTTCACGAAACAGAATATGGGGCTGCCGTTTCTCGTGGCGGCCATCGGAGCCATTCTGATCGTGCTCGCGTTCACACTCATGCGGCGCAGACAGGCTCAGGTTGAATCAGCGGACGCAAGCACGCTGCTCTCTATTGTGGCCGGCGCGGGCTTCACTTTGTTTGCAGCCGCGCTGGCGCTGCATTGGACAGCGGGTGTCCGCAACTACCTTCACTGGACGATAACCTTCGCCAGCCAGCGCCGTCTGCCAGGCTTTGGCCCCATGCTCGACGTCTTTCGCGATCCGTCACTGTTTTGGACGTTGCCCTGCATCGCCGCTGGTTTGGCGATGTTATGGTTGCCCCACCGTGTGCCCCACCCTCGGCGTGCTTTTGCCGTTGCGCCCAGGGTGGGGGCGCAGTTCAACTGGACTCGAGTCGCCGCCTTCGCCCTGCTGGCCGCTCCGTTCCTCTCCACGCTCGCTTCCCTGCTGATTTACGACGACGCCGATTCGCGCGGCGACAGCCTGCTCGCGCTTTGGCCGCTGCTGCTCCTGCTCGCTGCCGCAGTGGCCATCGCCAATCTGCTTAGTCTGCGGCGAACACAATCCGTGCGCGCATTGTTTCCGCTCATCCTGCTCGCCGCCATTCTCGGCACGTTCATGTCGCAGGAGGTTTGGGGCTCCACGTACGCCATCTGGCCGCTGCTCGCGCTGCTCATCGCGGAGCTGCTCGCATTCCTTGCCACGCTTGCCAATCGGGGCGCATCGCGAGGTTTTGTCCCCGCCCTGGCCGCTCTCGTCTCCGTCACGCTTCTCATCTGCGGAGGCTTCTACACCGCGAGCGAGGAACGGCTCTCCTACGTGAACTTGCCCGATGCGCCGGTCGAGCACTCCGCGTTTCCTGATCTTGCTGGCATATCAACGCCGGGGCCATACCTTCCCGAATTCGACGAGCTTCTGCGCTACGCCCAGGCGAATATTCCTCAGAATGAGGGGCTGATCCTGATTCCCGGCGAGGATCCGTTTTACTTCGCCACCGGCCGCGTGCCGCGCTTTCCGGTTCTGCTCTTCGATCCCACGACCGACCCTTATTCGCCGGCCGAGACTGCTGCGCTGGCGGGTGCTTCCGATATCCGATGGCTGATTGTGAAGCGCGAATTGCAGATGAAAACCGACGTGACCCCAAACCGCGACGCAACGATGCAACTGCTGATGGGCGAATTCACGCTGGCAGCGCGCCTGCGCGGCTACGACGTCTATCGCCGCTGACTACCGGTTGCGGCTACGGGCGCCGCGGCACGCTCTTTCACTCCCATGATCGCCAGCCACAAACCTAGCCCGAACTCGGCAATAAACATGACCGGATAGAGCGGATAGGTCCACTTCTCATAGCCGGGAATGAACCACAATTGGACAAGGCAAATCATCAGAGAGATGCCATCGAGGATCAGCAGAATGCCGAAGATCTTTGGCAGAAGGCGCGACTTGATCACCAGGTACCCGAGAGGAAACAGCCAGGCAGCATAAAACAACCCGCACACCATCCCTCCGTTGCCGCTCAACTTCAGAAAGACAAGACCCAGTGCCTGTATCTGATCCGGTTTGAATGCACTCAGAGCCGTCGAGCCCGTATAGATCGTCAACGCGGCAAAATGCATCAGTAAATCGGCGCATTCGATCGCAACTCCCACAGCATTGAGCAAGAGAAACAGGAGCGCGAGATTGCTGTTCACCGGCTTGAAGAGGACGTAGAGGGCCCACGCCGCCATCAGAAACAACAGGGCGGCGATTAGCTCCAAAGCCACACCGAGCCGAAAGACACCCTGCGATGCGACGATCGCATTCGCCGTGGCCCCGGCATCTCCCCAGGCGATGGGGTGGCCCTGAATGAAGGTGGACGCGGCAAAGGTGACGATGAAGGCAAGGTAGAGCAGCCCGGCCATTCTGGCAATCCCGCGTTGAGACATCGGGCTCACTTCGTCGCTCATGATCCTCAGTCCTTTCGCGCGCAGCCATCACTTGCGGGCAGCCCGCAGCCATCACTTGCGGGCAGCCCGCAGCCTGCTCGAGAATTCGAATTCGGGAATTGGGTGAGATTGTACGCCTGAGCCTGCTCTAGCGCTTGGCGGTCTTGGCCCGGCCAGATTTTCTCAGCTCTTCCCAGTCTTTTACCGTCTGGTCAGCGTACGCGATACCGAATTCGGCAATCGCTTCAGGGAATGCGTTGCCGGTGCCGATGTAGCCGGCGATGGTTTGCGCGTCGCCCGATCGCGCGTGGCCGCGGGCGAGCAATTCACCGCACACTTCCGCGTAAGCCTTGAGATTGGCGCCGGCCAGGTCCTCGATCGCGATCGATCCTTTATGGTCATTGAGCTGGCGAACAAGATACTGCCGGCTGCCGATATGCGTCCAGCCGAGAAACGGATCGGTCTGGATCTGCATAAAGCGCTGCCCTTCGGCTGTGCGCCGGCCGTTGTGCGCAGCGGGATGTGCGTCGGGCAGATATTGCGCATAAGCCGACGCGACCTCTTCCTTGATTTGCAGGAAAAGCGGATCGCCCGTGCCGTTGCCCTCCATATGAATGCAGTAGTCGCGTAATCCCACTGAGCCGGTGCCGACTACCTTGAATGCAACGTCGATGGGCCGGTAAAAGTCGAGCAGGTGTTGCCGCTGCGGCTCCAGCATTTCGCGATACGGCCCCAGCGAGGCCACCACGGCTGCCGCGCGCGAGCCGGTAACGCGCCAGAGCATCGGCTTCATTTCCTTGAAGCGCCGCGGGCTTACTTTGGAAGAACCAGGCCGGGACGAAACGGGTATGGTGAGCTTCTCGAACGTGTGCGGCGGCGTGGCGCGCTCCGCCTTCAAGAGCGCATCGTGCACCGGTTTGGCCAGATCGATGCGGTGCACCTGAAACCGGTTCACTTCAAGTTGCGGCATGTGGGCGAATGCGCGCATCTGCCCGGCGTAGCGTTCGATGCAGGCTTCAGCAGCCTTGCGCGCGGTGCTGTCTTTGTGTCCCGCGGCGCGTCCGGCCAGCACCAGCGATGCAGCCATGCGCTTCAAATCCCACTCGAAGGGGCCGCGAATCGTCTCATCGAAGTCGTTGAGGTCGAAGACCAGCCGTCCATCGGGCGCGGCGAATGCGCCCAGGTTGCGCACGTGCGCGTCGCCGCAAAGCTGGCTCACAATGCCGGTCGACGGAAGCTGCGCCAGGTCGGCGGCCATCACCGGCGCCGCGCCGC
>CAYOVE010000273.1:0-4281 GCA_964407295.1 uncultured Occallatibacter sp. | reverse complement strand
TTCAATCTCATCAGGAGAACCGCCATGAACGAAAACCGCCGTCAGATCCTGGAAATGTTAGCCGCGGGCAAGATCACCGCGGACGAGGCCGAGCAACTCATCGCCGCGCTTGAACCGGAACCCGTCGCAACCGCCAACTTTACCGGCCACATTGCCGGCTCCAAAGGTTGGTCCGCAAACGACGCGGGCGCGACCGTCAAGACCCACGCGAAGTATCTCCGCGTCCTGGTTGAGGCAGACCAGGAGATGACGGGACTGAAGGGCCCAACGACGGTCAACGTGCGCGTGCCCATGCAGCTTCTGCGCGCAGGCGTTCGCCTCGCCAGCCTTATTCCCGCTCAGGCGCACGATCAGTTGGATGAGGCATTGAGCAGCCACGGAATTCCGCTCACCTTATCGCAGATCAAGCCGGAGAATCTCGAAGAGCTCATCGACCACCTCGAAGACCTCACCGTCGACGTCGACGGCAAGCAGGGCAACTCGACCAAGGTCCGCGTCTTCTGCGAATAGCACAGAGAAGAGAGAACAGAGCGCAGAGAACAAAGCGCAGAGCGCCGCACGCTTTACAGTTAAGCGCCGAGAACTCGGACAAGCCCCTTAAAGCAGTCTTGCTTTTTCGGTTCTCTTATCTCTTATCTCACTGCCGCCGCAGCGGTTTCTGCATCGGCACCACTTGCACCGTCACGTCGCGCACTTCTGACAGAAACCGGTTCAACACCGAGCCGCGCAGCAGAATGTCAAACCGCGAACGAGCAGGCTGTCCGAAGACCACGTGCGAGATGTTCTCCTGTTGCGCAAACCGGATCAGCGCGTCGGCCACCTTGCGGTCGGTGAGCTGAACTACTTTGGCGCCAAGGTCACGCGCCATGCGCATATATTCTTCCAGTCGATGAAAGGCCTCGGGATCGCTATGGCCCTTATCGTCCGGCGGAGCCACATAGACCGCATACCAATTCGTCGCCAGGCGACCGGCGATTCTTGCTCCGATGCGCAGCAGCCTCTCCGTTCCAGGCCGCATGCTCAGGCAGACCATCACTTTTTCCGGAATCGGCGCCTGCTCCAGCCCTTGGGTTCGCCGGTATTCTGATGCTCGGCTGCTCACCTGTTCCGCGGTGGTGCGCAGTGCCAGCTCGCGCAGCAGGTTCAGATTGCCCTTGCGGAAGAAGTTCGCCAGCGACTGCTCCACCTTTTCGGGAGCGTAGATTTTGCCGCCGCGCAGCCGGTTACGCAGCTCTTCCACGGTCAGGTCGACGTTCACCACTTCGTCGGCGCGCTTCACAAAGCTATCGGGAACGGTCTCACGGATGGTGGTATTCGCTGAGCGGTTGACCGCGTCGTTCAGTGTCTCCAGATGCTGGATGTTCACAGCCGTCATCACGTTGATGCCGGCGTCGAGCAGTTCAATCACATCTTCGTAGCGCTTGCGATTCTTGCTTCCGGGAACGTTGGTGTGCGCCAGCTCGTCCACCACCACCGTCTGTGGATGCCGCGCGATAATCGCGTCCACATCCATCTCTTTCAGGTTCACGCCGCGATAGGGAATCACCTTTTGCGGGATGATCTCGAGGTCCCGAATCTGTTCTTGTGTCTCTTTCCTTCCGTGGGTTTCCACGAGGCCAATGACGATATCCTTGCCGCCCTGCGTGCGCATCAGGTAGGCATCGTTCAGCATCTGGTAGGTTTTGCCCACGCCCGGCGCAGCACCCAGGTAGATGCGTAGTTTGGCCGGCTCCGGCTTGCTCTCCAGGACAATCTCAGCCATCGCTCAGCCCACCTCGACGGGATGTTGGACTTCCCGCGCCACTGCAACCGGAATCGTGAATCGGAATGTCGATCCGTGGCCTAGCCGGCTCTCAACCGCGATCTGGCCGCCGAGCGACTCCACCAGCCGCCGAACGAGCGACAGGCCAAGCCCAGTGCCTTCCTCTGAGAATGTGCTGAACCGGTCGAAGATCGTGCTCAGCCGTTCCGCCTCGATGCCGCGTCCCGTGTCGCGCACGCTGAACTGTACAAAGCTCTTGCTCTCCTCCGCGGCCAGCAGAATCTCGCCATCCTCCGGCGTGTAACGCAGCGCATTCGACAGCAGATTGTCCAGGATCGACCGCATTGCGCGCCGATCGGCTTCGATCACCGCGAGATCTGCATAAGCGCTCACGTCCACCCGGATGTGCTTCCGCGCAGCCTCGTCGCAGTACCGGTCGCGAGCTTCATTCAGCAACTGCAGGGGCCGCAATCGTTCCGGCTTCAAGTCGCGCTTGCCGGTGTCCAACTCGGCCACTCCAATCAGGTCGGCCATCAGATCGTCCAGCGTTTCCGCTTCATTGCTTGCCTGGGCCACCAGTTCGGTTTGCAGGGCGGTCATCTCTCCGCTGAATCCCTGGGCCAGCGCGTATAACCCGCGCCGCAACTGCAGCAGCGGATCGCGCAGCTTGCGGCTGGCGACAGCGATGAACTGCGTCTTGAAGCGATCAGTGTCTCGCAGGCTCGTCACGTCCTCAAGCGTCGTGACTGCGCCCAGCAGCCTGCCCTCGGAGTCGCGCATCGGCGTTGTGCGTAGCCGGTAACTGCGCGCCTGGTCGCCGATCCGCATGGGCAGCATCGACGCTTCGCCCTCCGCCGCCACAGCCTTCTGCATCGACACCGCGTCCTGGATCGCGCTCAGAATCTTTTCGCCCCCCGGCGTATTTGCCAGCGCCATGCGATCGCCGGCCGCTTCGCCGAGCAACTCGGAAGCCGACTGGTTCAGCTTCAGGACGTGGCCCTTGCCGTCCGTCACGATAATCGGCTCAAAGATCGATTGCAGCACCGCGTCAGAGAGCTGGAACTCCATTTGCCGCCGGCCGGCCTCGGTATCGCGCACGTCGCGAAGCCGCACCGCAATCCGGCTCAGTTCACCGGCGATCACGCCAAAGCTATCCCGGCTGCTCCACTCCACCCGGTGTTCCAGGTTGCCTTGAGCGATGCGGTGAGCATCGCCGGCCAGCGTGTCAATGGGCTTCAACACAACATAGATCGTCGCTGCCGCAACCAGTGACGCGGCAATAGCGACAGCGTAGCCCAAGTGAAGTTGCCCGCTTGCTGCCAGCGCTGTATGGGCAATTGCGACCAGTCCCACCGTTAGGCAGGCGAGGAGTACACAGCCGAGAATCAGTCGCTGGGTAAGATTAAGCATGATCGGTGCCCGAGAAGGAGAATGATGACTTCCTTATTCTCGCGGAAAGAGCCATAACCTGCAATGCCTGCGCTTCGCAAAATTGAGTTGAAGCTCAAGGAATTTGGCAGACGGCCAGCTCGTTGTTGTGCCAGCGACACCTAAGGCCTTCGGGCGCGGGTTCATTTACCATCACCCAGTCCACGCCGAAGTTCGTCTTCAGGTGCTCAAAGTCGTCAAGCCTGAAGCTGAGCCATCCTTCTTCCGCATCTGTCTGGCTCACCCACTCCGGTCCCAGCTCCGGCACCTGCGTAACCACGGACGCGTCCTTCACCGCATCGGCCAGTTGGCTGCGCTCGGCCAGGGCACGAAAGCTGTGGTAATCCTCGCCAGGGGCTTGCAGGTAATGCGGATCGAGCGCGAAATAGGCGTCCTCCGGCGTATTCGCGCGAACCCACGCAAAGGCTTGCAGCCAGGGATTGGCAGGCTGCCGCCATGGCATTTCAAGGTGCTGGCTCGCGGCAAATTCCACGCGCTGCCACGCAAACATGCTGCCATTCGCGATCAGCAGAAACGCCGCCCAGCGCCAGACGCTTCGCCTCAGCACGAACTTTCCCAGCATGCATCCCGCCACAAGCACGAAAAAGAAGTAGACCAGGTGTAGATAGCGCATGGGCTGCAGCGGCGTCACGCGGACCAGGAAGCCAGGCCAAAGCAACGCCATTCCCAACACCTGCTGGAAGACGCCGTAGATCAGGACTGCCAGAGCAAACCGCGCCAGCATTGTTGTTGCGTGTCTGCGCGCATAGCGCCAAAGCAGCCAGAAGAGGACGAGCGGCGCCAACGCGCCAAGCCACTCGTACCAGGTCCACTTGTAGAGAGTTTCGTAGGCCTTCGAGTCCAGCGCTTTGCGCCAGCCTGGGTTGCCCAGCTCGAAGATCCAACCCAGAGGAAAGAATGCGGTCATCGGTGTTTTCCAACCACGCGCCCGCTCATGCATCCGGCCCATCGGGACCATGATCAGAAAAATGCAGAACGAAATCCCCATTGCCGCCATCAATGGATGCAGCAAAAAAGCCACGAGCAGCAATGGCGCCGCCTGCCATGGTTTCTCATCCAGGATTCGCCAG
>CAYOVE010000272.1:0-4324 GCA_964407295.1 uncultured Occallatibacter sp. | reverse complement strand
CCGAGCAGTTCGCCACCATGATGAGCGAGATCGAAAAAATCGCCGCGGTTGTCGGTCGCCATCTCACGCGAGCCGCCTCCGTTCCCGCGGCCGTTGAAGCGAATTAGCAACCAATCAAAATGGCCTGTCATCCTGAGCGGAGCGAAGCGAAGTCGAAGGATCTGCGGTTGCATTTCACCGCAATCTTCCTTGCGCAAGTCGCACTGTCTCTCACCGGTTGTCGCACCCACGACTTTCCCCAATACCCGCCCAACTATCGCGAATACGTCTACGTAACCAACGGCGGCAGCGACACCGTCACGGTGCTCGACGTGGTCAACGTCCGCGTGGATCGCGAGCTGCCAGTGGGCCACAACCCGGTCGCCGTTGCCGCCAGCCCCACTCATAACGAAATCTATGTCGTGAACTCGGGCGCAGCGGGAGCCAATGGCTCGATCTCGGTCATCGACGCGGAACACAACACGGTGATCGCCACCATCCCCGTGCACCGTCAGCCGGTGTCCATCGATCTGAATTCCGCCGGGACACTCGCCTACGTCGCCAACTCCGGCTCCAATTCCATTTCCGTTATCGACCTCGATGCTCGCCGCGAACTCGCGCAAGTCCCCGCCGGCGACCAGCCTGTCGCAGCACGCCTCGCGCCGGATGGCAAGACTCTCGTTGTGGCAGACCAGGGCGGAAACTCAGCGGCCATCATCGATGCATCAACCGGCCACCCGCGCGCTACATTCGCGGGCTGCCCGGGCGCTTCGGAGGTAGTGATTCTTCCCGACTCCTCAAAGGCCTTCGTGCCCTGCTCAACCGGCCATCAAGTGATGGTCGTCGCCCTGGCGCAGGCAAATGCCCGCCCCGCTCAACCCGACCGGCTGGAAGCGCTGATGGACGTCGGTCACGCGCCCGTCGATCTGGCGCTGAAGCCAGACGGCGGCGAGATCTTTGTCTCCAACTCGCTTTCCGACTCCGTTTCGGAGATTTACAACACCACCGACGAGGTGGGAGACACGTACATGATCGGCAACAATCCCGTTCGCGGCATTGTCTCCCGCGACAACTCGTTGCTTTACGTGGCCAATCTGCACTCGCAGGAGCTCACCGTATACTCCATCGACGACGGCAAGCGCATCGGCTCCGTCTCGGTTGGCGACAGCCCCTCGGCGATGGCATTCTCAGCCGCCGGGCATTTGCTGTTTGTCGCCGATCAACGCTCCGGCGATGTGGCTGTGGTGCGCACGTCAACGCAATCGCTCTTCACTCTGCTTCCAGCCGGCCGCGATCCCAACGCCATTGTCGATAAAGCGTTCACCGTGCAATGACCTGGAACGATGCGAGCAGGAACGAAGTGAAGATGATGCATGATTTGCGGTCGCTTTCGGGCGGCTTCGGGGCTATCCGGCCGAAGCGAGGTATCATGGGCCAGGAATTGATCCTGAAAAAGACTTCGATGAGACGTTGTGTCTTTGTGAAGGAGCGACATGGAGAATCAGCCTTCGCATGGAACACAAACCGGAACACCAAAGCGCCGCCGTCGATTCCGCAACTTCGCATTCCTCGCGATCGGAATCGTCCTGTTACTCGCCGCTCCTGGGATTTCGTATCAAGTCGTCGAAAGCCGCGCCGACTCGCATCGATTCCATCAGGAGGGAAAGTCGGTTGATGTGGGCGGTTACAAGCTCAACATCAATTGCACAGGCACAGGAAGCCTGACAGTTGTTCTTGAATCGGGGCTGGGATCGCCGGCAATTGCGTGGCATTCTGTGCAACCGGGGATTGCGAATTTCACCCGAGTTTGTTCGTATGATCGCGCAGGATATGGCTGGAGCGATCCTGGGCCGATGCCCCGCACTCTTTCCCAGATTGCCCACGAGCTGCACACACTCCTGCAGAATGCAGGAGAGAAGCCGCCCTACATTCTCGCGGCCCATTCGTTTGGGAAAAGCATCGTGCTCGTGTACACCAAGCTATACCCGAATGAAGTCGCCGGGATGGTCTTAGCGGATGGCGGTCCAAATAAGTTAAAGTTACCGCCCGGAATCCGGGCACTTGCAAGAAACGATCTCAAGCGCCGTCAGAAAAGCCGAATGCTCGCGCCTGCACTTTACTTTCTTGGAATTAGCAGATTTCTTGCGAGAAAAGACATTGACGGTGCGGGCGAATCAATTTACGACCAGGAATGGTCGTACGACGCTATACAGCCAGAATATATACGGGCCACCACGAGTGAAGTCGAGGGCCAGTGGAACGGCGACGACGAATCCGAACTGGTCGATGTACCAACCCTTGGCGCCAAGCCTTTGGTCGTTCTCATCGCAGGGAAAGGAATGTGGGGCCTTCCATTGGTATCGCAAGAGTGGATAGACCTGCACAAAAACTGGGTTGATGGCCAGATCCAGTTGGCGCACCAGCTCTCCAGTCAAGGACAGTGGCGCATTATTTCCGATAGTACACACGACATCCCGGACGAGCACCCTGAAGCGATTGTCGATGCGGTTCGTGAGGTCTATTCAGAGGCGGCTCATTGAGCCTCCTGTGTGCCATCACTGCCGGCCCACGACGATATTCCTCAGAATCACCCCTTGTGCGGCCGCTCCTAAGGAGTAGCGCTCGCACTCGCAGCCGGAGCGCCGGCCGCAGTGCTCAGCTCGGGACCAACCACAACTCCGTCATCGAGCGAAGCGGCTATAAGCCGATCGCCGGCCGCGCGAATCAGCGCAATGTCATATCCCGTCTGCCACCAGTTCCACGTCATCGTCTTCGGATCAATCGCGTACACCTGGTCGCTCGTGCGCGAGCTGACCAGAATCCTCTTCGACTCCGCGTCGTAGCTCAGATCGTCCACGTCGCGAAACGGCAGACGATGAATCCACATCCACGACTTGCCCAGATCGCGGCTTAAATAAACTCCCTCGCGCGCGCCCAGCCACAGCGTGCCGTCGGGCGAGAATGCCACTCGATGGATGCGCGTGAGCATCGTAGGCAACCCCATCGGCCACCAGCTTTTTCCCGCGTCGCGTGAAATCACAACACCGTCGGCGCGAGCCGCAACCATCGTGTCAGCGTGCACGGTCACTGACAGGTAATCCCCCTCGCCCATCACCGGGCCTCCCTGCCAGCTCGCGCCCTGGTCGCTGCTGGTCACCACGCCATATCCCGTCGCCGCCGCCCACACGTCGCCTGAAACATCCAGCGCGTTCACCGTGCTCTCAAGCTCGATCGTCGGCGCCTGCACCTGCTTTTCGATGTTGACCTTCGTGTGCATGTGCGTCTGCGTGATCGTCTTCGTCACTGTGTTAACGATTGTGTTCCGCGGCGCCCAGCTAAGAGTGGCCGCGGCGCCCGACCCATCGGTCCCCGCAACAGTCGGCGCCGCATCATCTTTATCCTTGCCAGCCGACGGAGGATCGCCGGCTGCCTCCAGCATGAAAACTCCGTGGCTGGTTCCCGCAACCACGCGGCCATCCTTCGTCTCGGCTAGCGCGAACACGTCGCGCCCGTCGAGTCCCGTGCCTAGCTGATCCCAATGCGCTCCACCGTCGCTCGAGCGAAACACGCCGCCATATTTCTTATCGTTCACCACGCCGGCGTAGAGCACCTCGGGGTTGTTGCGGTCCACGAGAACCGCCGCCACCTTCCGCTCGCTGATGCCCTGATTCGACGGCGCAAACGTCGCGCCCCCATCGCCACTCACCAGCACGCCACTGCGATCCGTCGCCAGCAGCACGCGATTTGAATCGATGGGATCGACATAAACCGCGTTCACGACGACATCGGATTCCGTCATGCGCTCAAAAGTCTTGCCCGCGTTTTTGGTCTTGTACAAGCCTTCCGTAGTTCCCGCGTACACCACGTCGCGCTTCTCCGGATCCTGCATCAGGCTCCGCGTTCTTCTCGCATCAGACGGAATGCCCTGGATCTTGTGGAACAGAACTCCCGCGTTCTCGCTCTTGTAGATTCCGCTGCACGCACTCAGGTAGACAGTGTGCGGGTGCTCCGGGTCCACGATGATCGAAAACACATCCGAGTCCACAATCAGTCCCTGTTTGATGCTGTGCCACGTCTTGCCGCCGTCGGCCGTCTTCCAAGGCAGGTGCCAGGTCCCGGCATACACCGTGTCAGCGTCACCAGGATCAACCGCCAGCGACTCAATCTCATGAATCTCATGGCTACCCAGCGGGCTAATCTCCGTCCATGTCGCTCCGCTGTCGCTTGAGCGAAAGACTCCTTCCAATGTTCCGGCATACAAGATTTTCGGATCGGAAGGCGCCTGCGCAAATGCATGTACCGGCTGCCCTTTGAGTTCAGCCGGCTCGCTCCAGGTGCGGCCGCT
>CAYOVE010000271.1:0-4324 GCA_964407295.1 uncultured Occallatibacter sp. | reverse complement strand
GCTGTAACCCTTTCCATGATTGCCGGGATTCTGGAGCATGCGGACTTCAGGGTTTGTGGCGGCGAAGGCGTTTACGATGGCGGAGGTTTCATCGCGCGAGCCATCGTCAACCACGACAACTTCGGCGTTCCAGCCGCGCTGGTGAACGCAGGCGAGAACCGCCTCCAACGCGCCGCCGATGCGGGCGGCCTCGTTATATGCGGGGATGACGATCGAGTATTGCGGATAGCTCATTGGGCCGTTGGGGGTACATCGATCAATTTATCCTATGGCGGCCGAACGAAGGGAAAATGGGGCTTGAGCGGGCGGGTTTTGGGGTGCCGGAGGAGACGGCGAGGGCGCGGAAAAGGGCGTTGTGCGGGCGCGGACCCTTCGGCTGCGCTCAGGGCAGGCTTTGCCCGACAGCCGGCTGGCCACCCCAACGACGAGGACCTGTCGTCGGGGACCCCGGGCGCGGACGCCGGCGTTACCCTGGCTGCCGGGCGGCCAAAGGCCGGGTGCAACCGGCCAAACTGCTGATGCGCAAAGGATAATTTCAAGAAAGGGGCTTGCATTTTCGTGCTTGACTCGGCACAATCCGGTTATGCTGGATGCGGAGGTTTGTGGGAGATGACAAAAGCGGACTTGGTGGAGAAGGTGACCGGCCTGGGCGATTTGACCCGGCGCGACGGAGAAGTGATTGTAGAAACCATCTTCGGATCCGTGATTGGCGCCCTGCAAAGCGGAGACAAGATCGAGATACGCGGCTTCGGCTCTTTTCGCATCCGCCAGCGCAAGCCGCGCATTGGGCGCAACCCCAAGACCGGCGCGCGCGTGGACGTTCCCGCCAAGAAGGTTCCCTACTTCAAGCCGTCGAAGGAGCTGCGCGACCTGGTGAATCCGGGCGAGGCGAAGGCGTAGCAGAGCGCGGTTCCGTTTCCCGCAGGGCTAAAGCCCAAAATCATTTTTCTAATCTGAACGGCACGACTGAAGTCGTGCCCTGACACTTCGTGCGCTCCTAGAGGAGCTGCGGAAGAGCAAGCGCCTTTGCTGAGGCCGCGTTTCCGCGTACCTGGCGCATGCCGATGACGGCCATCATGCGGCCGGTGTGGCCGTGCGAGGCGCGATGGGAGAAGAAGAGATCGGTGTGGCACTGGGTGCAGCCGCCGATGACCTGGATGGATCCGGGCTTTAGGCCGGCAGCGAGAAGCTGGCGGCGGTTGGCCTCAACGAGATCGACGTGAAGGCTGGGGCCGATGGGCGAATGGCCGGGCGCGCGCTGGGTGAGAAAGAGCATGGGGTATTTCTTGCGCACAGGATCGGAATCGAAGACTTCCTTGAACAGTTCGCGCGCGTAAGAGAACTGCGATTCGAACTCCGAGAGAACTTCTTCACCGACGGCGTAACAGCAAAGACCGATGCCGGGTCCGATGGCGGCGATCAAGTCTTCTGGCTGGGAGCTGAACTCCAGCCGCATGGCGCCGACGCCGGATTCGACGATGCGCTTGACGGTGCCGCGCCAACCGGCGTGGAAGGCTGCGACGACGCGGCGCTTGCGATCGGCCACCAGGACGGGAATGCAATCGGCGGCCTGGATGGCGAGGAGGAAGCCGGGCTCATCGGTGATTTGTCCGTCGGCCTTGCGGGGATGAGGGCGGGCGGCATCGGCGCGAACGGTGCGGACGATCAAGTTGGAATGGAATTGGCGGAGAGCGATCAGCGGGGTTTTGGGATCGGACGTGACGGCCTGGGCGAGGAGGCGGCGATTGCGTTTGACGATCGTGCGGTTGTCGGCCTCAGTGAAGCCGAGGTTGAGTTCTCCCGCCACGGCGGGCAGGCCCGCCACGGCGGGCAGGCCCGGCGCATCGTCAGGGCAGTAGGCGCGGCTGAGGCCGCCCTTGCGGGTGGAGAATCCAGCATAGAGCCAGGGAAGGTCCCAGCCGGGGACGGGGAGCCACTCAACGCCATTGGCGGCGCGGATAGGGACGGGGGGCGGCAGCCGGAGTTCGTCCGGAGAAAAGCGTTCCGGTTGCGGGGCCCGGACGCGGGGGCTCGTGTTGAGGCGGCGCTTGCGCACAACGCCAGCTTGAGCCAGAAGGGCGTCGAGGTCTTTGACGGACGATAAGGATTTTTTTTCCTTGCTGGATCGATAGGGCATCGCTCAGTTTTGATTTTAGCGGCGGGAGGCGCGGAGGCGATGTGGCGGAAAGGCAACCGCAGATCCCGTTCGACTCGGCTCGTCAGGCGAGCCTCGCTCAGGGCAGGCTTTCGACTCCGATCGTCCTGCTCGGACGAACTCCGCTCAGGATGACAGTCCCAAGGAAAAATTCCAACGATAAAGCTGTCTTAGGCAGGGAGAAGAGCATATGGGCCTACCTTCCGGTAGGCCCGCTCGAGAGGCAGTTTTGGGAGGGAAACCAGGGGGGATTTTGGGAAGAGGTTCCGAAGAACCCTCAAGTGAGAGTTGTAGCCTTTCTTTGGCGGGACGTTTGGGGAAGCCTCTGCTAATTACTTTCTAGGATGCCTAATCCCGGAAAAGGTTGCAAGGGTAATCGCGCGGAGATGTGGACGCTTTGTGTGGATATCGCCTGGGTTGCCCGTTTTTTTACCTCTCTGAGACACAATTTGGCCCAAAAGGGGAATCTGCTTGAAAACACAGGGGCAGATTGGGCACTCTTAGGGGAGTGAAGCGACTGTTCAGCCTCGTCGTTGGGATTCTGCTGATCGGGGTGGTGGCGTACCTCGTGTGGGAGTACCGGGCGGACTTCGGGCTTGGCGGAACTGGGGGCGGGAGGAATCCCGGAGCGGGCGCGACCGCGTGGCAAACCGTTGACCGGAGCGCAGATGGGTTCAAGGTCGAGATGCCGGCAGCGGCGGTGAGCGAGACCGAGATTCCGGCGTATAACGTGGACGGTGGCGCGGAGCAGGTGCCGATGATCGAGGCGACGGTCGATGCAGGCACAACTTACGCCGTGGCCTGGGCGGATAATCCTCCGGTGGAGCAGGCGGCCGGCGAAGACGCGGAAAAGACGCTGGATATGGCGCGGGACGGGGCGTTGGCGAGGACCCAGACAAGCCTGGTGAGCGAATCGCATCGGGAGATCGATGGACATGAAAGCCGGGAGTTTGTGGGGCGCAATGCCGGCGGCGGCATTCTGAATGGGCGGCTGATTCTGGCGGGCACGCACCTCTACATGCTGATGGCCACGTTTCCCGGCACAGAGGAGTGGCGCGAAGAAGACGTGAACCGGTTCTTCGAGTCGTTCAAGCTGACGGGAGCGGGGGAGTAAGTTTCTTTCGCCCGCTGAAGCGGGCTTGCGGTGAGCCTTTGGGGATCTGGTCCCCCAGGCTCGCGCCTGGGGCTACCATCTGGCGCCCGCTGAAGCGGGCTTGTTTGCGCCGTCCCTACGGGACTCAGAGAATCAATGTGTTATCGCTCTCCCTTAGGCAAGAGCCAGAGTTTTGGGCGAGGGCCGGTGTTTATCGGAGTAAAACTTGCAGGCAGTCGACTTCCGGGTTGACGCCCAACCGGAGGTTGCGCATGATCACTCAATTTTCTTTTGACCGATTGCTCTGTTCCATAGCCTCATCGAATTCACGAAGCTCGCGAGCTTCCCGGATCATGTGGCGGCCGATTAAGATTCCAACGGCTCCTAGCACCGCAAAGATTGCTGATGCCGTGTAAACAATTTGGGCCAAACAAACCTCAAAACCACCATTGCCGGGATCGCATCCCAACTCCTTCAACAGGAGATATCCAGCAAGGAGCAGGGCGGCTACACCCATCGTCAGAAAGACTCTTCCAGCAATTGCCATGCGCAGAGTCTAGCACTGCCTCACAGAACGGTGCGCAATCCCTCTGCGGGACGTAGCACTAATGACGGCTTAGTATGCGCACGGCGGCGTTTCCGCCCTAATTGTCGCCTATCCGGCGGTTACTTCGCGGTAAACAAAATAGCGCTGTGGCGCTTCTCGGAATTGGCACAAAATCCAAGCGTGATTTTCCGGGCCCGACTCTTATTGAAGCTGGGGCGCAATCAAGACATGAGCGCCCAGCTGATCGCGCGCCGAGGTGGTCGAATGGAATGTGATGAAGAACAACCGCAGATCCCTCACTGCGTTCGGGATGACAACAGTTTTTATGCGCTGCCTGCTATCAGGAAGCTACTGGGATTGCGCCTTTTGGCGGGCTGGGATCAGGACTTTGGGCGCGGAGGGATCAGGGTTTTGGGCGGGCGGCCTTCTCGATGAAACCGGTAATTAGGTTGACGGGCAGGAAGCGGACGAGAAACGAGCGGAGCTTGCCGATGAGATTGGTGCTGACGGTGTGCTGGCCGCGCGCGAG